>JBAVYO010000055.1:0-38393 GCA_049698855.1 Terriglobales bacterium | reverse complement strand
AAACAGGTAGTCGGACTTTTGATCTTCCGACGCAAACTGGAACCTCCCATCGATCGCACCGGAGCCGCCCACCAGGATGCGGTAGGTGGCAGCACCCTGCACCACTCGCGACTTTATCTGACTTCGGACTGCGGCTGAACCAATGGAATCGAGGTGCTTGAGAAGAACATCGGCAGGATTTATATCTCCGGCCCAAAGCGCTGCCGAAGAAAACATAACCAGGAAATATATGGCCAGAACAAACTGCAGGCGAAACGGGAACAACCTCATAGACATCCCTCGGAAAGTAACATGAGAGTGTAACTCCCCGGCGATGGCGAGTAAACAACGATCTGGCATCTCACTAATTCGGCCCGTGCTTACTTCACAACCATGTTCACCAATTTCTTGGGCACTACAATTATTTTTATGATTTGCTTGCCGGCAACAGCGGCTTTCACCTTATCGTCAGCCAAAGCCGCCTCTTTCACCTGATCATCTGTAGCTGTCGCAGGTACCACGACCTTGCCCCGCAATTTGCCGTTCACCTGAACCGGAATCTCTATCTCATCTTCGGCGGCGAGCGCGGGATCATACTTCGGCCATGGTGCCTTTAGAAGATTGCTTTTCTCGCCCGTCATTTCCCAAAGTTCGTGCGCCAGATAGGGAGCCATGGGCGCGAGCAAAAGCGCCATGGTACGTTGGACCTCGGCTACCAGGGGCAGCGGAATCTGATCGCCTTTGACAATCGCCTCCTTTCCAGGGTTTTGGATGTCCCCACTTCCCAACGTCCTGCGATTGGCTTCGTTCAGTAGCTCCATGATGGCCGCGATGCAAGTATTGAAGTGCCAACGGCCCTCGAAATCATGGCTCACACGTTTAATGGTCTGGTGAAGCTTGCGCTGGAGTTGCCGCGCCGAGTCGCTCAGAGCACTCGGCAATCCGGTGCGCCAGTTTGGGTCTTGCGGCTTCGCGTAATTCTCGTAAAACCTATACACGCGCCCCAAAAACCGCTGTATCCCCTCAATTCCCGTATCCTGCCAGTCCAAATCGCGATCCGGAGGCGCGGCAAACAGGCTGTACAAGCGCGCGGCATCGGCTCCATAGCGCGCAACCATTTCGTCGGGCGAGACGACGTTGCCCAGATTCTTCGACATCTTAGCGCCATCCTTGATCACCATGCCTTGCGTGAAGAGGCGCTTCACCGGCTCGTCGTTCTTTACCAGTCCCATGTCGCGCATGAATTTAGTCCAGAAGCGCGAGTAAATAAGGTGGAGAATCGCGTGCTCGACTCCGCCTATATATTGATCGATGCCATCCTGGCCAAACCAATAGCCGATAACTTCGCTGTCAAACGGCGCCTTGTCATTCCGCGCGTCGGCATAGCGGTAGAAATACCATGACGAATCGACAAACGTGTCCATGGTGTCGGTCTCGCGCCGCGCCGGGCCCCCGCACTTAGGGCAAGTCGTATTCAGAAATTCCGGAACATTCGCCAACGGCGATCCGCCCGCAAGTGTCACCGTCACCTTGTCGGGCAAAATCACCGGCAGATCTTTTTCCGCCACCGGAACAATGCCATCCTTCTCGCAATACACCATCGGAATCGGCGTGCCCCAATAGCGCTGCCGCGAAATGCCCCAATCCTTCAGCCGGAAAGTAACTGTGGCCTTGCCAAATCCTTTTTCTTCGGCGAGCGCCGACATCGTGCGAATCGCTTCCTGGCAGTTCAGGCCACTAAATTCACCCGAGTTCACCAGCACCCCGTCCTCGCTCGTGAACGGCAGTTGCGGCTCCGCCATGGTTTCTTCCGGACTTGTATTTTCCGGCAAAATCACCAGCCGGATATCCAGTTTGTATTTCTTGGCGAACTCATAGTCGCGCTCATCGTGTGCGGGCACACTCATAATTGCGCCCGTCCCGTAATCCATCAGAATGTAGTTCGCGACCCACACCGGCACAGCCTCGCCGTTATAAGGATTCTTCGCGTATCGCCCTGTAAATACGCCGTGCTTCTCAATGGCCCCAATGTCGCCCGCTTCCTTCGCCCGCCGTTGCTCCGTGACTAACTGCTCGACTTGTGTGCGCAGCTCAGCATTGCGCGCAGTCAGATCCATCACAATCGGATGTTGCGGCGCGAGCTGCACCGATGTAGCCCCATAGATCGTATCCACGCGCGTGGTGAAAACCGTAATCGTCGAGCCCGCGGGACCTACCGTTCCTCCAAGGTCGAAATCCACCAGCGTGCCTTCGCTGCGTCCGATCCAGTTCTGCTGCATGATGCGAACTTTTTCCGGCCAGCCGTCCAACTTCTCCAAATCGCGCAGCAATTCGTCGGCATATTTCGTAATGCGCAGGAACCACTGCTCCAACTCGCGCTGCTCCACCGGAGTATCTTCGTGCCGCCAGCAGTTACCGCCGACCACCTGCTCGTTCGCCAGCACAGTGGCGCACTTCGGGCACCAATTCACCTTGCTCTTCTTGCGGTAAGCCATTCCCTGCTCGTAGAGCTTGAGGAAGAACCACTGGTTCCAGCGGTAATACTCGGGCAGGCAGGTGGTGACTTCGCGCGACCAGTCATAAGCGAAGCCCAGCCGCTTCATCTGCGTCTTCATGGCCGCAATGTTGGAGAGTGTCCACTCGCGCGGCGGTGTGTTGTTCTTGATGGCCGCATTTTCGGCGGGCAGGCCGAACGAATCCCATCCCATGGGATGCAGCACGTTGTAGCCGTTCATCCACATGTAGCGGGCGAGCGCGTCGCCAATCGAATAATTGCGCACGTGGCCCATGTGCAGCGCGCCTGAAGGATAAGGCAGCATCTCCAGCACGTAATACTTCGGCTTGGCGGAGTTGGGCTCGGCGGCGTAGAGCGACGGATCGCTCTGCCAACGCTCAGCCCATTTCTGTTCAATGCGCTGCGCGTCATAGCGCTCGTCGCGCTGCGGAGGGACGGATTTGTCTTCCTGGGGCATAGTGTGGAACGCTCAGTAAAGGATGAACGCTAATTTTACAATGGCGGGCGGTGTTGCCCCTGCGAACGAAGAAATCGCTACCGGTAAACTCCCTTCCGGTGTCCAACTCGGACTACCAGTACCACGACTCGATCATCCTGAATGTCGCAGACGATACGGTAGTCGCCCACTCGATAGCGCCACAGATCCTTTTTGTCGCCGTGCAAAGGTTTACCGAGCATCCGAGGGTCGGATGCGGTTTGCACACGCTCTCTCAGAAACTGAAGAATTGATTTTTGGACGACGCGGTCGAGCTTTGTGATCTGTTTCTCGGCTGTTCGAGTGATTTCGACCTGCCAACCCTTACTTGCGGAAGCCAAGCCGCCGCTCCAATTCGTCGAGTGTGATGGTCGGCTCGCGCCGCTCTAGCGCGGCAATGCCCTTCAGGTAATCCTCCCGGTCCTCCAGGTATTGGCGGATGGCTTCGCGGGCGTAGTAGCTCTTGCTTCTGCCAGTCTCCCGGGCAAGCGACTCCAACTTGTCTTCGAGTTCAGGTTCCAGTCGTATGCCAAGCATGCTTGCCGTCTTTTGTTAAACATGTTTAACATATCAGTTTTTAGCTCTTTGAGCAAGACCGCGGCCTAGGCCCCGCATTGCCCTTCCCGCGCGGCAACGCTAAACTCTTAGTTCGAGGTCAGCATGCTCATTGTCATGAAGGCGCAGGCCACCGAGGCCGATGTCCGCGCCGTTTGTCAGAAGATCGAATCGCTGGGATTCCGCGCTCACTCCATCCCCGGCGCGCAGCGCACCGCCATCGGCATCACGGGCAATCAGGGCGCGGTCGAAACCGGAACGTTTGACGACATGGCCGGCGTGCAGGAAGTCATCCGCGTCTCCAAGCCATACAAGCTCGTCAGCCGCGATGTGAAGCCCGACAACACGGTCATCAAGTTTCCCGGCCATTCTGCAACCATCGGTGGCCGCGACCTTGTGATTATGGCCGGTCCATGCGGCATCGAGAGCCGCGAGCAGGCCTTTGCCATCGCCGAGCGCGTCGCGCGCGCGGGAGCACAGTTCTTCCGCGGCGGCGCTTACAAGCCGCGCACTTCTCCCTATTCGTTTCAGGGGATGGGCGAAGCCGGCCTGAAGATCATGGCCGAAGTCCGCGACCGTTTCGGCCTGCTCATCGTCACCGAAGCCGTCGATTACGAATCGCTCGAACTGGTCGAAAAATACGCCGATATGATCCAGATCGGCGCGCGCAATATGCAGAACTTCTCGCTGCTCAAGCGCGCTGGACGAGCCAGCAAGCCTGTCCTGCTCAAGCGCGGTATTTCGGCTACGCTCGAAGAGTTCCTGATGGCCGCCGAATACATTATGAGCGAAGGCAACTACAACGTGGTTCTGTGCGAGCGCGGCGTGCGCACGTTTATCGACCACACGCGCAACACGCTCGACCTCAGCATCATTCCCGCTGTGCAGCGCCTGAGCCATTTGCCGATCATCGCCGATCCCAGTCACGGCACAGGCAAGCGCGACAAAGTTACTCCGCTGGCTCGCGCCGCGGTCGCCGTTGGAGCCGATGGCCTGATCGTCGAAGTGCATCACGATCCCGACCGCGCGCTTTCCGATGGCATGCAGTCCCTGTTCCCCGACCAGTTCGACACGCTGATGGCGCAGGTCCGCCAGATCGCGGCCGTGCTGGAACGAACGATTGCATCGGGCCCTGTACAGACAGAAACGGCTGCGGACTAGCACTGTGACCGGATGAATATTACTGATGTCATCCTGAGCGAACGCGAAGGAGCGCAGCGACCGAGCGCGAGTCGAACGAACCCTACCCTCTTGACACCTTCCGCACCAAGTCAGGGAGTTCTCCTCCGAACCTTCGGCGCACACGCTGCTCTCGGAACCAGGTGGCAAACAGTCAATAATCCACGCGCTCACGGTACTAGTCCAACCGACGTGCGTAAACTTCTCCTCATCGCCGTCTGCGTTCCTCTCCTCCTTGCGGCGGGATAGTATTACTTCCACGAGCGGCTGCTTCCTGCGTATGAGCCGCTCAAACACCCCTTTCTCGTGAATACCACCGAACTTGCTTGCGATTCCCCGGAAATCTGATAATCTGATTTTATGAAGACGGTCATTTCCGTGACGGAGGCGTCCCGCAACTTTGCCGACTGCGTGAATCGCGCCCACTATCAGAACGTCACTTTCGTTCTTCTCAGGAACGGCTTGCCGGTTGCACGCATCGTCCCGGACGGCAGGAGAAGCTGCACGGGCCCGGAGTTGGCGGAGGCGCTGGCTGAGGTGGACTTATCCAAGGATGAAGCCCGCGCCTTTCACAAGGATCTGCGGGCAGCGCGCAAGGCCTTGCGGCGTCCGAGGGATCGATGGCGATAGTCCTCGATGCCGACGTAATCATAAAAGGGGAGAAAGGGAGCTTCGACCTCAGGCGCTGGCTTGCTTCTCAGAAAGACCAAGAGCTGGAAATCGCCGCCGTAACCGTTGCGGAGTTGTGGCATGGTGTGGAGCGAGCCACGGTTCCATACCGAGCGAGGCGAGAGCGCTACGTGCAAACCATCGTCGGCAGGCTGTCGATCCTTCCTTACACTGAGGTCACTGCTCTCCAACATGCACGCATCTGGGCCGCATTGGAGGCTTCGGGGAAGATGATTGGCTACTATGACCTCATCGTGGCTGCAACGGCATTGGAGCACGGCAGCGCGGTCGCCACGTTCAACCAGCGGCATTTCTCTCAGGTGGGTGGACTGAACGTGATCGAGCCCCGCGTCTAAAGAACGGACAGCCCCTTTCAGCTTTGCTATCCTTATTTTTTCGCCTCAGACGCCATTGTGCGTAAACTTCTTCTCATCGCCGTCTGCATTCCTCTCCTCCTCGCGGGAGGATGGTATTACTTCCGCGAGCGCACTCTGCCTGCCTATGGGCCGCTCTATCGCGAGTACGCTTACATCACCAACGGCAAGAGCAACAACGTCACCGTCATCGATCTGCGCACGTTTTCGGCAGTGCGCACTCTGACGGTTGGTTCGGAGCCTACCGGCGTCGCGGCAAATCCCAGGCGCAACGAGGTTTACGTCGTCAACACGGAATCGTCGAACGTCAGCGTGATCGATGCCGAGCAGAACAAGGTTGTGGCCACAATCGGAGTTGGCGGGCACCCTTACTTCATAGACGTTTCGCCTGATGGACATCGCGCGTGGGTTGCGAACTCCGGTTCAGCCAGTGTCTCGGTCATCGACCTTGACCGCCGCGCCGTGATCGCTACGCTGCACGTGGGCGCGAGTCCAGGACTGGCGCGGGTTTCGCCCGATGGCAAAAGTGTGGTGGTCAGCAATCGCACCGACAATACGGTCTCGATCATCGATGCCGAGCGGCTGACTGTGCGATCGGCGATCACCATCTGCATGCAGCCCGAAGACATCGCCATTCTGCCGGATTCCAGCAAGGCCTTCGTTTCGTGCTCGGGATCGGGACAAGTCGCCAGCATCGCGCTTGGCAGTTCGAGCGCGCGTGCAAGTGGGAGCGATAAATCGGGCGCAAACCAGAATCAGGTTCATGCCAGCGCAAGCGAACCGCAGCCTGAGACGCCGAGTGACAAACTGCTCGCGCTGCTCGACGTGGGGAAATCGCCAGTCAGCTTGGCGCTCAAGCCCGATGGCGGAGAACTCGCCGCGTTCAACTTCGATGCGGGTAGCATCTCGATCATCGAGACGACTCCGAACGAAGTTTCGGGAAGCTATCTGGTCGGCAGCCAACCCACGCGCGGCGTGATTTCACCGGACAATGCGCGCTTGTATATTTCGAATTTCGGCTCGAATAATGTCGCGGTTTACGATATCGATCTCGGCAAGATCGTGGCGTATTTGCCCGTGGGATCGCATCCCGATGGACTTGCGCTTTCGCAAAATCAAAGTTACTTACTGGTGCTCGATACCGGCTCGTCGGATGTGGCTGTGATTCAAAAACGCATTCCGAAGAAAAAGTTTGAGCCTTCGGAATATTCTCTGGTGACGATCATTCCAGTCGGCATGCAGCCGAATCAGATCGTAGTAAAGTCGTTCCTGCTGACCAAGCCTGATGCGCGCTGATCGGCTAGGTGCCCCAGGTTCGCGCCCGGTCTTTGGGCGCTCACCTGGGCTTCGGGCGGCTGTCCATCCTGAGCGGGGTGAGGCGAATGCCGAACGGAGTCGAAGGCCCCCTATACTACCGGCGGCGCTGGCGGTGCCGCAAGGCATTCTCCCCGGAGTCCCTCGTGACGACGGCTCGATCAGACCACGGAGTGGAACAATGGCGGATAAAAAGAAGTCAAAAGCGAACAGCCGGAGAAAATGTGCCGAGCAAAGGAAGAGATAACGAGAAGGTGGCCCATTCAAGCCCTATTTTCGCTTGAGTGGGGGTGGAAGCCTTCTTTTAACTTGAGTAGGGGAAATTTCAGGGAGCCCACGGAAAATGAGCCCCTCTCCCGTGATCCATACAATAGAATGTCATGAAACCGTCTAAACACCAAGACAATTCTTTAGCCTTTTTGTCTACTTTCGTACCCCTACTTACTGTCTACTTTCGTACCCCTACTTACTGTCTACTTTAGTACCCCTACTTAACGTCTACTTTCGTACCCCTACTAAAGTAGACAAGGATACGGACCCAGAAAACCATTCCGCTCGACTGCGCTGCTCCAGAACTTCCCGCCAACTGGATGGACCTCTTACTTTCCAATCAATGCGCCGATCAGCGACTCGAAAATCTTGTAGCCGTCGGTACCGCCCAGCTCCGCTTCAGAGGCGCGTTCCGGGTGCGGCATCATGCCAAGAACGTTGCGTCCGGCGCTGCAAATTCCGGCGATGTTTTCGAGCGATCCATTAGGATTCGCCTCCGCAGCAATCTCGCCTCGTTTCGTCGAATAGCGGAAAACGATGCGATCGTCGCGCTTAAGTTCGGCAAGCGTCGCCTCATCGCAAAAATAATTCCCTTCCATATGGCCGATAGGGATGGTCAGCACTTCGCCCTTTTTGCACGCGCTGGTAAAGGGTGTTTCAGCGTTTTCCACTCGAATCTCCACCGGCTTGCAGACATATTTCAAGCCGACGTTGCGCATGAGTGCGCCGGGGAGAAGTCCTGCTTCGCACAAAATCTGGAAACCGTTGCAGATGCCGAGCACCAGGCCACCCCCGTCCGCAAACTTGCGTACGGATTGCATCACAGGCGAGAACTTGGCGATGGCGCCGGTGCGGAGGTAGTCGCCGTAGGCGAAGCCTCCGGGGACGATGATGGCATCGCAGTTCTGGAGGTCGTGCGAGTCATGCCAGAGGAAGGTCACGGGCTGGTGAGCGACCTGCTCGATGGTCCAGAAGGCATCGTGATCGCAGTTGGAACCGGGGAAAATGATGACGCCGAATTTCATATTAGCCTCGAGCAAGGAGCCACATCTACCACTGGCCATTATACGAAAAGCCTATCACCCACATGCCATTTTTCACGATATCCAGTGGATGAATTGATCGTGACAAGTGCGGACAGCTGGGGTCAAGAAGAAAGCGCGGAGTGGGCACGTGGGGAAACTTCGTCCAGACAATGCTAGGCGCCCACACCTGACCCGATCGGCAGCGAGCGCAACGTATGGATTTTTGGGTTCACAAAACCACAACCCGCGACCACGTTTACTGCTTCGCCGGAGCCTGATTTACTGTCTGGCTCAAGGGTGCGGAGGTATCGGAGGCGTTTATGCTATCGCCGCGGTAAATGGCTGTGATCGAGTTGGTGCCTACGGGAAGTATCTTTGTGGTAAAAGTTGCCATACCGTTTTCGTCGAGGGTCGCGGCTCCGAGCGCCTTGGTTCCGTTCAGGAATCGCACCTGGCCGCTGGGGGTGGTTGGTCCTTGCTGGGTAGATGTGACTATCGCTGTGAAAGTTACATCCTGGCGATAGGTGGAGGGATTGGCCGACGAAGTCAGTGCTGTAGAGGTTGGCCATTTCTGTACCACCTGCGTAAGGTGCGCGGAATTGGAATGCCAGCCGTCGCCGGGCTCATAGATCGCTTTGATATAGTGCGACTTGACCGTCAGATTCTGGGTATCGGCTTCCACTATGCAGCTACCGGTTACGACGGGCGATCCAATTAATGTTTTGCCGTCATAAAAATCAACGATTCCCTGACAAGACAGGATATGGCTATTCCTACAGTACTGATTCTCATTTACTTGAGCTGTGAAAGTGACGTCATTGGAGAAAAGAGACGGCGAGCCGGACGTAATCAAGGCGATCGAAGTCCCACACGGTGCGTTGGCATCGAGCGGATCAGGGCTCGACTTGGCGCTTTCATCCGCGGGTGGGCCTGGAGCGGCGGGCGCCGTCTTGCTGACAACTTGCTTGACGGTTCCCGAGCTGGCTTTGAAGAAGCCGTTTCCCTGGAATGTCGCCTTAATCGAATAGGTTTTTGCCGCTGGGAAAGAAGTTGTAAAGGTGGCGACGCCGCTGGTGGTTGTAGCCGTGCCGAGCAGAGTCGTGCCGCTGTAGAAGGACACCGTTTCTCCGTCGAGAACCGGTCCATACTTAGCCGCGGTTGTGGTTGCGGTGAATGTGACTGACTGGCCAACAACCGAGGGCGATCCGGAGGTTGCTACGGTTGTTTTCGTAGCCGTGTTGCCAACGTATTGGGTGAGCGCCGCGGATTGGCTGCTTTCAGCGCTCTGCAAAGCACCTGAGTAGGTGGCTGTGATCGCGTGGGGACCAACCAATTTCGATGAACTATATCTGGTAGTAAATGCCGCTTGATTATTCGCCAACGTTGCTTGGCCAATTGGGACGCCCGCATCGCTGAAGACAACGCTTCCTGCCACGCTCTGACCAGATTGGTTGACCGTGGCAGTGTAGGTTACGGATTGAGTGAGACCTACTGGGTTGACGTTTGAGGCGAGCGAGGTCGTAGTCGAAGGAGCACCGTAGTTGTTCAATAGAACTCCAACATAGGCGAAAAAGAAGGTGGCGTTGGTTGTGTTCTGAGAACTTTCCACTACGATGTCCGGCTTGCCATCGCCATTTAAGTCCGCCAATGCCACAGAACAGCTTCCGCCCTGGTAAATCTGCTCGGTATCGTAAATGCCGTAGTTAATAGGGGGTTGGAAAGTCCCGTCGCCGTTGCCGAGTAAAATACCCATCGATCCCACCGGCGAATTCTCGGACCATGCCTGAGACGTGTTCGATACCACGACATCGAGGTTGCCATCTCCGTTCACATCCGCCACCGCAACAGAGTCGGCACCGTAGCCGCCGGAGTTGTAGGTAACTGCGGGTTGGAAGGTCCCATCACCGTTGCCTAAAAGCACGCCGACCGATCCTGCCGCACCACTCGAAGCCGCCTCGTTCGCAACCACTAAATCGAGTTTGCCATCCCCGTTTACATCCGCCACCGATAAAGAGTTCGTACCTTCGCCGCCTGGGCTATAGGTGACTGCGGGTTGGAAGGTTCCATTTCCATTGCCGAGGAGCACGCCGATAGAACTGTTCCCGCAACCGGTGCAATTGTTAAGGTTCACAGCGACAACGTCTGGCTTGCCGTCGCCGTTCACATCCGCAATGGCTATTGAGGAGACATCGCTTCCTCCGGAACCGTAGGGCACCGGAGGCTGGAACGTCCCATTACCATTTCCCAGATACACAGTTACAAATCCGGAGCCATCCGAGCCACCGACCACAAGATCCGGTTTGCCATCGCCGTTCACATCCGCTACCGCCGCTGCGCCGGCACCATATAGCGTTGGTGCAAGGGTTACCGCTGGCTGGAAGGTGCCGTCGCCGTTGCCAAGAAGCACGCCAACGAAGCTGCCGTTTTGGTGGCGCAGGGTGGCAGCCGTGTTGGTCACGACCAGGTCCGGTTTGCCATCGCCGTTCACATCAGCAATGGCCACCGATCTTGGCCCGTACCCGCCGGTGCTGTAGTTCACCGCCGGCTGGAACGTGCCATCGCCGTTGCCCAGGAACACGCCAACCGTGCCACCAATGGAGGCGTCATTTGTTTCGCCGACGACTACAATGTCCGGCTTGCCATCCCCGTTTACATCCGCGACGGCCACGGAGAGGGACATGTAGCCACCCCAACTGTAGGGGGTTATCTGCAGGAAAAAGAACGGATCATTCTGGTCCAACGGCAGAGCTGAGCCGGATCTTTGAAAGCTGCTGGTTTGAGAGCCGGAAATTACAGCGGATTGGAGGACGTGGGCGGCTGACTTGGGTTGCGCCGTTGCGGTCGTCATCATCGACACGGCAAAGGAGAGAATGAGGAATGGACCGACGAAGCGAAGAGCCTTCATAATGCCTCCTGGGAGTGATGCCTTCGAGAGGAGCCAGACAAACTGGGCGGGATTCTAGCTCGGCTCGGTTAAGCGTTTATGAATTCTTGCGAGACAGAGCGCGCCGAACAGCACATTTTGCGCTTCGGACCGCGATGGGTCAAGGCAAAAGCGGGAACGCCTGCCAGGCCGGGACGGTAGATCAGCAGGGGAAATGTTAGCGATTCTGAAGAAATACAGGGCAAAGACCGATCAGCTGTCCAAGCTGCGAACCCCCTCGACAACTTCCATCCTGTGGGCCAAGCCGGGTAAGGTGCGGCTTTCGCGCGGACAAGAGTGTCCGCGCCACACTTCATCAGGCTCACCCTAGTCTAAGCAAGTCAAAACACGGGCGTCGCCGGAACCGTCGCGTCCCCGGTAGTTATAGCTGTTGAGTTGGTGTCACTCGGTTCTGGCTCACTTGGCTGAACCTCGCCTGGCTGAACCGAAACTGGGGGATTGCCGTCGCTGCTTTGATCCGCGGACGGAGCCTGACTCGCAGGAGCCTGATTTCCGGGCGCCGGACTTTGATTCTGATTCGCGGGCGGGTTGGCGTTGGGACGACGGTAGGGCGGACGAACGTCGTCGTTGTAGCTGTTGTCGTAATCGCTATAGCCGGGATAATACATGGGCCACGGTGCCGACCAATAAGGATCGTACAGCCAGTAATTCCATCCTAAGTAAGGCGAGCCCCAATACGGCCAGCTCCATCCCCAGTAAGGCCAATTCCATCCCCACCAACCTAAGCCAAATCCCCAGCCGTATCCTCCCCAACCCCAACCACCGCGCCAGCCGTAGTAGTTGCCTCCCCAGCCTGGGCCACGGCCAAATGCGAAGTTGCCGCGAACACCCGAGAAACCTGCGGCCCGCGACGAGCCGAAGGAATGCCATGCGCCATCGCCGCGGATGCCGGTATTGTGAGCCGTCAGACTTGAACCGGCGGAGCCTGCGGGCCTACCCGCTGTGCTCGCGCGCGACGAACTCGCCGAGTTGCCGAAGGAATGCCATTGGCCATCGTTGATGGCGCGGGAATAATTCGAGTGACTCTCCGAGGATGAACCACGGCCGGCTTCGGATTCGCCGCCTCGGCCAGCAAGGCCGCGAGAGGAGCCGTAGCCGCCCCGCCCCCCCTCTTCGCCGCCGCGCGAGTAGCCGCCTGCTGAACGGCCGCCCTCATATCCACCGTAGGAATGGCTGCCTTCAGACGCGCCACCGTGGAAGCCGCCACCACTGCTACCGTGGGACGATCCTCCCCCGCCGCCATGACCACCGCCGCCGCCGTGTTGGGCGAATGCGGATGTTGGGGCCATGGCAAAGACGGTTAACGCAGCCGACGCGAAGAGAGATCCGAGAAAGTTGAAGCGGCTCATACGTGTCCTCCGTTCGAGCGTGGAGAGCGATTCGAGCGAGGAGCCTAGGGGAAACACTGCGCTCCTATATAGTCAGATTCTACTTCCGCAGGCCGGGTTGTGCGCGAAAAAAGGCGCTGGGTGGGTGGAGTGGCTTGATTGATAGGCCGATACGACCGAGCAGCTTGGCCGCAAAGACCTGCCTGCAAGCGCCGAAGAGAATCTAGATCGGCGGCTTGTGAACTGTGGTCGAACCGGCTCTTACCTGCGACACGTCTCCGAACACCGGAGTTTTCGCGGGCGAGGGCGCCCGCGCCACACTTGATCAACCTATTCGCCCTAGCCTTTGCGCTGACTCAGCTCCAGCACCGCGCGGTAAGCCTGATCGATGGCGGCGTCCATGTAGGCGATGGCTCCGGCGTCGGAGTTGGCAATCGCGATCCGGCCGAAGGTCTTGCGGCCGACGACGTGCGGCTCCCGGCCCTCGGGGAAGTCAGGATCAAAGAGCGAGTTGTATCCGTAGGCGTAGCCATGTGCCCAGCGGCCCACGGTGATGCCTTCGATATCGCGGGCCGGATCGAATCCTCCGCCTCCCAGCATGCGGGCGAGTTGGTCGCGAATGTTGCGCTCCATCGTTTCAAACGGGACATCGTAAAGCTCCACGCGTCCAATGCGATGCTGCTCGCGCTCGGAAAGCCCGGGCTGGCACGGCGTTCGCACCATGAAGAGGACCATCGGTTCTTCGGGATGGCTCGGGAATTTGTAGTCGCCGATGCTGACGGGAAAATCAAGCGCCGCGTAAACGTGATAGCTGCCGGGAGCGGCAATCTGAAATACGCCGAGGTTGTGAAACGAAGTCCAATTACGAATGGCGACGTGCGAATAGATGAGCGGAGTCTTTACTCCATAAGCCAGCGCTTCTTTTTGCGCGGCTGGAAGCTCGGGACACAAAAACGGAATCATCGAGTTGTAACAGGCGAGCACGCACTGGCGGCCACGCACCTGGAAGAGCTTGCCGTGGCGGACGTAAGCGATGTCTACTTCGCCGGCGGATGCGGGATCGCCGGCGTGTTGCGCGCGGACGACGGTGCTACTCAGGCGAATGCGAACGGGAGACTGCGGGCGGTCCAGCTTGCTGTAATCAGCCTGCGCGGTGACGACGTCTTCCATGGTGTGGCCGGGAAGAGCATCCGGAACAAGCGATCGGACGAGCAGGCGTGCAACCGAAGCATTGCCATCGGGAAAATGAAAAATGTAGGGATCGGATTTTTCCGTGCCCCGGCCCCCGGTTTCGCCAAGCATCGCGTCTAGTCCGGGATAGCCGTAGCCATAATCGTCGCCCGCCTCGTAGAGCGCGAGCGCGGAAACGGCGTCAATGCCGACTCCGAACAGATCGTGGCTGCGAGTTTGAAAGACGGGCACGACCTCGGGAGTGCATTTGGCGATCTTGGTGAGGAAGTCGGCGTAACTGATTTTCGCCAGCGCCGCGCGTTTCTGTTCGTGCGTCCGGCCCGGCAGGTAATCGGCTTTGCTGGTGTAGAGACGCACAAGATCGCGGCGCGCAACATCGGATAAAGGCGCGCGGGCAAAAAACTGTTCGTGGGAAATGCTGCCAAACCCCGCGACCAGCCGGTCTTCTCCAAAGGTTTCGCGGTCAAAGAAAATGCCGCTGCCCAGCTTCATTGAAGGATAAAGATTCCGGTCGAAATAGCGATAGAACCTTTGCGTGTCGACGCCGAGATCGGCGAGCACTTCCTTGGCAACGTCGCTGTAATGCGAAGGACTCTCGATCGATTGCGCGCCATAGCCGAGCAACTTGCGCCCGCCGACCTCGAATTCCTTGCGCTGGGCGTGTCCGCCAAAGTCATCGTGATTGTCGAGGATAAGGATGCGCGCCGAATTGCCTGCCTGCTTGCGGAAAAAGTGCACGGCAGCGAGGCCGCTGATGCCGGCTCCCACCACGATGAGATCGTAGGTATCGTCGACATGCGACGGAGAACCGGCCGTTTGCCAGAATGTTCCATCGCGAAGCGCGTGGGCGGTTTCAAAAGAACCAGCCGCACTACCGCGCATGCCGTGCGCGGCGGGAGGATAACTTTCGGCTCTATCAGGAGCGATGTTCAGTTCGAACGGCTTTTGCCCCACGCAACTGGTCAGGATGGAACTTGCCGCCATGCTGCCCAAGCCAATCGCGACGCCGTTTAGAAAATCGCGGCGCGTGATGGCGCGGTCCATTCCGAGTTCGCGGTCGCGATTAGTCATTGGGCTTTGGGCTCTGGGCTCTGGGCTCTCGCTTCTGGGCTGCCAGCTTTGGGATCTCGGCCTGTAGTCGATTTCCTTCCGCTTGATTTCCTTCCGGCACGCGCACTACGCGGAAGCGCACACCGTTTTGGTCGGAGGGCCACGATGCGCCTTGCGGATTCTCCGCATTATCCAAAGTGAACTCGGATGCCGCGTCCGGCAGATCCATGAAACCCCAGGCATTCAATTCGGCGATATCGGCGGAGGCGTCGGGCACAGCGCGGCTCTCCGTCTGAACCCACGCTGGCATCGTGCCATCAGCGATGCACGCATACTCCAACTCTGCTTCGGACGGCAGTCGATACTTTTTCCCCGTAGTGTGCGAGAGCCAGTCGGCGTAGGCGGCAACCAATTCCCCGGTCAATTCGGAAGTTGCGTTTCCCTCTTTGCCGGAGGATAAGGTTCCCTGTTTGCGCTGGGCAAGAAACGCATCGAGTTCCTGGCGGCTCACGGCGGCTTGTGTCATCCAGAACGGACTGACCTTCACTGCATGCACGGGCCCGGCATCGCTCTGACGGCACGCGCCGAGAGCGGGGCTGCCTGCATCGAGAGTTCCTCCCGGCACCGCGATCATATGAAATTTGATGCCAGAGCCGGGCACGATGTCGGTGTAATTGTGAAAACCCGATGCGGCCAACGGGAATCGCGCGTCTTCGGCCACAGCCGCGCCAGATGCGGCAGTACGCGCCAACGTCTCTTTCGGGATTTGATGTCCCTCAAACAAGTGGCAGTTGATGCAGCGCAGCCTTTCATGATTGCGCTGGTAATAAAGATGCGCTTCCATGCGGCGGGCGACGATTCGCATCTCGCGCACTTGCTCTGGGCTCGTCTGCTGCGGCGATGGCGGGAGCGTGCCAGCCACGGCTGAAAGCTTCTGCGTGAACAGATTGCTGTGGCAATGCAGACATGAGGAGTCGAAAGAGAACGTTCTGCCGTGGTCTAAATTCCGCTTCTGAACCCAGTCAATTTTGGAAACATCGACTAAGATCTGCGAATAGACATCGTGCACGCCGAGCCTTGTTTTTTCGCGCAAATAATCGACTCCGCCGGGCGGCAAGTGGCAGTCGGTGCAGTGGGTGACGATACCCCTCTTGTTTGCGTAATGAGCGGACTGAAGCCACATTTGCGTGGCGTGCGGATGCGAATGGCAAGCTTCGCTGCAAAACGCGTCGGACGATGTATATTGGACGCCCCGCACTCCGGCGAGAAAGATCGCCACGCCCAGAAACACTCCAACACCAAGCAGTATCGCTCCTCTTTGGACTGCGACCTGCCCTAAACTTTTTCCGGAGCGCGTTTCCGATTGCTGTCCCGACGCCGGTTTTTCCGTCAAGCAGTCCGTCCCCTTCCGGTTCGGTGCTGTCGATCCCCAAAAACCTTACGGGATTATAGCAAGGTTTTCCAGAGCCTGATTTCCTGGCATAGGGCTGATTGGCTGCGGCGGGAGGATACGATCAACGCGCCTAGTCAGACGATGCGGGGGGCGGGCACGCCGGCGCTACTTGATTGGCGCGCGGTATTAAATCGTTCACACACGGGCCTGCCACGTATCGAAGCACGATTATATTTAGCAAGGCGCTGGCAGTGCGGAAACAGCGGCGGCGGGAGACTGGAGGGGAAGGGCTTACCCGCCGCCGGACCGAGTGTTACTGCAGCGGCGTCACGCTCGCATCGCAAGTCGCAATCGCAGTAACGGACGCACGCGGCACTGCATCCGCGAACGAGCAAAAATACTTTACGCCTGTCTGGTTCGGCGAGATCGGGGACGCGATGACTTGATACGTCGAAGCCGGGGTCCCGGTCACACCGACCAATGTGAATGCATAGCCGTTCTTCGTACCCGAAGCAAGCTGAGTATCGATCAGGCAAGCGCCGGTCGGGGTAGGCGGAGCGCAG
This sequence comes from Terriglobales bacterium, assembly GCA_049698855.1. GTDB lineage: Bacteria > Acidobacteriota > Terriglobia > Terriglobales > Acidobacteriaceae > Acidiflorens. The sequence goes on along the minus strand of JBAVYO010000055.1, from coordinate 21,569 downwards.
TTGGTGCCCCCGAGAGCGGCCAGCGTGGGCGCGTAACCGACCGTCGGATAGGCCGAGTTGTAGGAAATCTGAGCCGTGTTGATCGTGCGCACGGCAGCGACCGCGGAGGCTTCGTTCGCCGACATGCGTGCCCGCAGCAAGTTCGGGATGGCGATCGAAGCGATGATCAGAATGATCGCAACTACGATTAACAGCTCAATCAGTGAGAAACCTTTTTGTTTGCGCATTTACCCTCTCCAGTCCAGTTTGGCGTGCCTGGGGTCAGCGCGCCTTGGTCTCGCGTGCCGTAAAGGCAGCAAGCCCTTCCCTAGAACGCAGTTTACGCCGAGAATTGCGTAGAGGAAAGGATTGAATGCATGGCGACGCGCGGATTGCAAGATTTCACAAGTTCATTGCACTCCCAGAGCACGCGCAAAAGAGTGCAAACAACGGGCGTCCGATTCGTCGAAAAAGTGAAATTAAGTGCGCGCGTTAGTCATGAGCCAGCTATGAGTTGGCGGCCGGGTGAAAAGCATTACGCGTTGGACGCAACATAGTTGCCTTTTCGGCTCTTATGGAATCCTCTGCGCGGCAAGCGCGGGACGCCCGATAATCTGGCGGGGCAGCCGGCGCGCACGTTGCCGCGTAATCGCCTTTCGAATTACCAGATGATCGCGACAACTTCTACTGCGCCAATCACGGTCCAGCATATCGCTCTGCCGTATTCCCGAGCTAACAAGAATCCGCTAGCCGCACTGAAGCAAAGGACTGCGCTTGTCCATCCGCTCACCAATGCACCCGGTTTGCTAATCATCCCCAGAAGTTTCATGGGATCTCCTAGTACTAAGTTACCGCATCAATAGCACCGCTAAGACCAAAGTAACTCACTGGAATTTCGCAGGCGGGGGGGCGTCTGGGGATCAGAAACGTGGAATTAGATCAGCCGATTTAGGTAGTTGGGTCTAGGCGTGGAGATGCCTAAAGCAATAGTACCGGCGATTGGCGGCGGCAGTCTGACCCCTGATAAAATAACTACTCCAATGATTGCTCGCCGCGGCGGATGCGAACTGGCTGTGCTCGGAGTTCTCGGCGTTCTGACTATCTTTCTCTTTCCGGCAATGCAGGGTCCATATTCTGCGGTACACGGACCGGTTACTGCCCTTCAGGCGGCCCGCGCAGCGGCCAGTTTGCAGGCCGCCATTGTGCAGGGCGCGCGCAGCTGTCTGAGCCATTCGCTGATTTCGCCGATCGTCGTTCTCTCCTGGATGTCATTCGCAGAAGCAAGCTTTCAAGCGGTTACCTTGCCCGAGTGCAACGCCATCCTTCGTTGCTGATTCTCCTCAGGGCTGGCGTTCAGGAACCCTTCAATCTCTTCTCGCAGTCGCCGGAAGTGTTTTGTTCTGGTTGTGTCTCACTTTCGCGGCTGGGCGGAGATTGACTCCGTAGTGAATCCAACGCTGTTTCCAAGTGAGGAGAACTAAATAAAATGACGCAGAAAAGAATCACGACATTTGCTCTACTCGCGACGCTCGCGGGCGTCCTGTCACTGGCAGGATGCGCCAAGAAGGTAGCCAAGGTGACGCCACCATCTCCGCCCGCACCGGCACCGGCTGCACCGACCGCCACCCTAGCCGCCAACCCCAGCGTGGTTCAGCAGGGACAGGGGGCCATACTGACGTGGCAAACCAGCAATGCCAATGAAATTACCATCGCCGGACTTGGCACGCTGCCGCCGTCCGGATCCCGCTCGGTCACGCCGAGCGAATCCACTACCTACACCCTGCTCGCCAAGGGGCCGGGAGGAACGAACGAGGCCTCCGCCCGCATCACGGTCAGTGCCGCAATCGCCAGTTCAACAACTTCCCCCACGGATGAAGAACTGTTCAGCCGGAACGTCAAGGATGTGTTCTTCGACTACGACAAATACGCCATCCGTGCCAGCGAAGCACCAACCGTCCAGAACGATGAAGCGTTCCTCTCGCAGCATCCGAGCATCAAGGTTCTCGTCGAAGGGCATTGTGACGACCGGGGCTCTGAGGAATACAACATTGCTCTCGGAGTGAGCCGTGCGGAATCGGTGAAGCGAGCGCTGGTGCAGGAAGGAGTTCCCGCCGATCACATCAAAACCGTGAGCTTCGGTAAGGAGAAACCCTTCTGCACTGAGGACAATGAACGGTGCTGGCAGCAGAACCGAGTCGACCACTTCGCTTTCGACCGCTAGCTAGCGTGTCAAGACGAGGGCGGCACACTCCCAGGGCCGCCCTCCGAATCCAGTGCGATATTCTCTTACAGAGGTAGTTCCCTGACGATGAGCGAAAGCACGCCGGCGACGAGCGCCGATGGCTGGAGGACGTGGTTATCGCGCCGTCTCGCCGAACTGCGGCAACGTGAAGACCAAGTCTTTCTCGCTTTGGCGCTGGTCATTGGCGCATTAACCGGATTGGCGGTGGTCGCCTTCATCATGCTGACCGAACGTCTGGGCATGCGGCTCTACCCAGTGGGAGGTGCTCCGTGGCGGCGCGTGCTGTTCCCGGTCGCTGGTTCACTCAGCATCGGCTACTTGCTGTATCGCTATTTTCCCAATGCGCGCGGCAGCGGCGTTCCGCAGACAAAAGCCGCTCTGTTTGCGCGCGAAGGCCGCATCACACTTCGCACCGTGCTCGGCAAGTTTTTCTGCACCTCGGCAACCCTGGCCAGCGGAATCCCGCTGGGACGTGAAGGGCCTTCGGTCCAAGTTGGAGGAGGCATCGCTTCCGTACTTGGACGCCTCCTCGGGTTGCGCTCCGAGCAAGTCAAGAATCTGATCCCCGTGGGAGCGGCAGCGGCCATTGCCGCTGCGTTTAACACGCCCCTGGCGGCGGTGCTGTTCGCGCTTGAGGAGATCATGGGCGATCTGCACGCGCCGGTGATGGGCGCTGTAGTACTGGCATCGGCAACTTCGTGGATGGTTCTTCGCGTCCTTCTCGGCAATAGCCCGCTATTCAAGGTTCCGCAGTATCAACTGGTCCATCCTGCGGAGTTTGCCGTGTATGCGGTGCTGGGCGTGGCTGGCGGCGTGGTCTCGGCTGTCTTCACGAAACTTCTGCTGGGCATGCGGGCGCGCTTCATGCGGTTTCCGCAGAAGACGGTCTGGTTCCAACCGCTTGCGGGAGGGTTGCTGGTCGGCCTGATTGGCTGGTTTGTGCCGCAAGTTCTGGGCGTGGGTTATGGCTATGTCGGCGACGCGTTGAACGGAAATATGGCGTTCAAAATGATGTTACTGCTGGTGGTTCTGAAACTCATCACCGTTACCACCAGCTATGCCTCGGGCAACGCGGGCGGTATCTTCGGCCCCGCACTGTTCATCGGCGCCATGCTGGGAGGCAGCGTCGGAACCGTGGCACATCACTTTTTCCCTGCTTACACGGCAACACCAGGCGCCTACGCGCTGGTTGGGATGGGCGCGGCCTTCGCGGGCATCGTACGCGCTCCCATGACTTCTGTGCTGATGATCTTCGAGATGACGCAGGATTATGCCGTCATAGTCCCGCTGATGATTGCCAATTTAGTGAGCTTGTTCATTGCGTCACGATTGCAGCACGAGCCCATCTACGAAGCTCTGGCCGTGCAGGATGGCATCCACTTGCCGTCGGCGGATTCGCGCCGTCGATATGGTCAGCGTCAGGTAAGAAAAGTGATGCAGACTGCGAGCCAGTTACTGCCTGCTGAGACTACGGTTCGAGAAGCTCTGGAACGGGTGCAATCGACCGCATCACGAACCTGGCTGGTCACGGATCGGCGAGGTGTAATTGGCGTGATCACTCTTGCGAAGCTTGAGCTGGCACTTGCCGAAGGCGCGGATGGGGATAAAGACAAGATAGTCGGCGATCTAGTGGACGCCTTGGCTTTTCCACACGTCCACTCCGATCAGGGACTAGATTTGGCGCTCGAACGCATGGGCGCGCATCAGATCGAAGTCCTGCCAGTGGTGAGCCGTGCAGATATACACAAACTGGAAGGCGTCGTGACCCTGCACGATGTCCTGGATGCCTACGGTGTCAGCGCGCGCGATCGGACTTGAACAACTGGCCTTGGCTCACCAGCGCAAGCCGATTGTCAAAGGCCATACGACCGTTTGCACGTCGCTCTGATAGGCCTTGTGGTAGCGAAACTCGCCGTAGAGCTTGGCGTGGTGCCAGCGGCCAAGCGGGTAGGTGACCCCGCCACCCCAGTTGTACCCGCCAGCAATTTTCGAAGACGACCCGAGAGTTTGTGGTGAAGCCGATGACGGCACGCGGCACTGACCTTGAACATTGACGCAATAAATATCCCACCAAATCCAGGAAGGCTGGAAAATGGCCCCACCAAGGATCGTCCCCGAACTGCTCGAAACCCTCCGGTCATAGAAACCAACGCCAAAAATTCCGTAGCCGCTAAGCTTGCTAAAAGAATAAGGCGCGCGCACAATCCCGTTCAGCGAAAACGATTGCAACGATCCGCTCGTACTTTGCAGACCCTGAGTCTCGCGCACGTACGGCCGTATGCCCAGGTCGTAATACATGAATTCGCCGCTAACTCCGAAGACGCGGCCGAAGTTCACGCCCGCTCCACCTACGCCGAAAAATGAGTTGCCGACAAAGCTGCCGACGTCGCCCCGGCCGATACCATAGCCGCCACCCGCATTGAAATTGAAGCGCGGATAGTGCGATTCGCCCTCGAACTGGGCCAGAGCCGAAGTGGCCATCATCCCAACAAAAACCAGCAATACCAGCGTACGATTACGCAATCTTCTTCTCCTGTTTCTTGAAATCTTCTTTCTTGGATTCGTCTTCCGGCAAAATCAAACTTCCTGGTTAGATGCGCCCAGCCGCTGGAGCCAGTTGGCTCTATTTGACTTCGCCAACACCTGGTCGAAGCCGTCAACCATTCGGCAAAGTCCTAGTGGGGCACACCGGCCGCAGGCGGCTGATGCCGCATTTTGGCGGACACCACCGGCCAGTACTCTCGAAACATATTTCCAGCTGCGCGCGATGCCAAGTCTAAACCATAGCGGAAAAGTGTGTCGCCAACCGTCCGGTTGCGATCCGGCCAATACACGTTGGCAAGGCTCTCCCCGAGCAGAGGACCCAGTAATCCCGGCATGTTCGCCACTTTCTGGCCGGCATCGTTTCGAGTCACGAAGAGCCTGTTGAACGAATACTTCATGCTGTGCTTGAACGTAGGATTATATTCGGGGAAGAAGCGCGGGTCGTCATGCAACACTGACGCGATCGCAAAAGTCCCAAAAAATTCGCCCGAGGATTCGCGCGCCAGCGACGAACCAAAGCGCTTCGCATAGCCCGTACCCCCGGAGTTGTACCCGGTCGGCGAGTCGTCCGCCTGCCCAATCAGCGACCCGAGAGCCGACCAGGCAATCGTGTGTACGGAGATGCTGTTGTCCACGAACAGTTGAAACTTCGCGCCCGTGCTTAGCGCCGCCGTCGTCGAAGCAATGTCGGGAAACACAATGGACTTTTTTTCCAGCAGATTAAATAACTGGACCGATTTCGCGGCAGCGTTCTCTGCCTGCGTGGCGACAGCAGTGATCGGCGTTGCCGGTTTCGTCTGATCGGACGGCGGAGTTTGATCTGGTCTGGTCTGATCGGGATTGGTTTGGGCGGGCTGGGGGTGATCAGGCTGGGGTTGATTGGGATTCGTCTGATCCGGCGCTGTTGGCGGCTCCTGGGCGAGCGCGGCCGCCGAACACAACGCACTCAAGATCGCCAGGATGACTGCGGCGCGCCAAACCACAGTCGCGCCTCTCGATAAAGGGCTCAGGGACAATCTGTGGCAAAAAGCCTTTCTGTGGGCAACCGCACCCGTTGCTGCTATGGCGCCGCTCTCTGGCATCGCTAGAGATTACCGAATCGCAGCCACCACGGCAAACTCGGTTTATTTACAATTGCGCCATGCCCATCCCTGCTGAGATTCACGGACAACGCTATATCTCGGTGGCGACCTTCCGCAAAACCGGAGTGCCGGTCTACACTCCCGTCTGGTTCGCGGAAGAAAGTGACAAGCTCTGCTTCATGACCAACAGCAATCTTGGCAAGGTGAAACGGATTCGCAATAATCCGCAGGTCAAGATCGCCCCCTGTACGATACGAGGAAAAATCACGGGCCCGGAGTTTACCGCCACGGCCCGCATCGTGCCTGCCGAAGATGCCGCGCGAGTCCGCCGCGCGATCAAAGCAAAATATTTCCTGGCCCGCCTGCCATTCCTCTGGCGAAACACGGACACCTACATCGAAATCACGGTTGGGTGAGACGCTTGCTTGGTCTTCGCTATTCGCGCGATCAACTGCACCCGCGCACGCGTGGTTGCGAAAAGCGAACAGCGAACGACGAACAGCGTCCTTTCAAACCACGAACGACGAACCGCTGCTCGCACTTTCGTTCCCAAATTGGGACGCGCTCATTTACGCTCCCTCTCCGCGTTTGTTACCATCAAAGGTTGTCTTGAACTAGGGTTCCAGTTCTTTATGACTCATTCACATTCTTTCATTCGGAGGCTCCATGCCTGTAAAGGTTGGCATTAATGGTTTCGGGCGCATCGGCCGCAATGTACTGCGCGCCGCGCTCGCCGACAAAAATATCGAGATCGTCGCCGTCAACGATCTCACCGACCCCAAAACTCTCGCCCATCTTCTCAAATACGATTCCATCCTCGGCAATCTGACCAATACCATTACTGCCGGACCCGACAGCATTTCGGTCGACGGCAAGACTATCAAGGTTTTTAAAGAAAAAGATCCCGCCGTTCTTCCGTGGGAAAGTGTCGGCGTGCAGGTCGTTCTCGAATCGACCGGCAAATTCACCAACGCCGACGATGCCAAGAAGCACCTTCGCGGTCCGGTGAAAAAAGTCATCATCTCCGCCCCCGCGAAGAATGAGGACGTCACCATCGTCCTCGGCGTGAACGAAGCAAAATACGATCCCGCCAAGCATCACATCGTTTCGAACGCCTCCTGCACCACCAACTGTCTCGCGCCGATCGCCAAGGTGATTCAGGACAACTTCAAGATCGTTGCCGGCACCATGACCACCATTCACTCCTACACGAATGATCAGGTCATCCTCGACTTCCCGCACAAGGATCTACGCCGCGCCCGTGCCGCCGCTCTGTCCATGATCCCCACCACCACCGGTGCTGCCAAAGCGCTCAAGCTTGTCATTCCGGAACTCGCCGGCAAGATCGACGGCTTTTCCATGCGCGTGCCGACGCCCAACGTGTCGGTCGTTGACCTCGTGGTGTGGGTTGAGAAGGCAACCACGAAAGACGAGGTGAATGCCGCGTTCAAGAAGGCGAGCGAGTCCGGCCCGCTGAAAGGCTACCTTGGCTATGAAACGAACGAACTGGTCTCCATCGATTTCCGTGGCGACGCCCGTTCTTCCATCGTCGATGCGCCGATGACCCTGGTGGTCGCCGGCAACTGCGTCAAAGTGATCTCCTGGTACGACAACGAATGGGGATACTCCTGCCGTGTCCGGGACCTGATCAACTACATGGCATCCAAGGGACTGTAAAATTCCGCTCTTCGCTGTTCGTCGTTCGCTGTTCGCAATGACTTGGCATTTTGTGCCAAGGGATTTGCGAACGGCGAATCGCGAGCGGCGAACGACGCATTGACGAATTCAAGGAAAGCACTCATGTCTAAACTTTCTATTCGCGATCTTCCTCTTAACGATCACCGCGTCTTCATGCGCGTCGACTTCAACGTTCCCCTCGACAATGGCCGGGTGATGGACGACACTCGCATCCGCGAAACGCTGCCCACTATCGAGTACGCACTTCGCCATGGCGCACGGCTGATTCTTGCATCGCATCTTGGCCGTCCCAAGGGCAAACCCAATCCCAAGATGAGCCTCAAGCCGGTGGCCGAGCGCCTGCGCATGTTGCTTGACCGCGAACTTTCGCGCGGAGAGAACGTGGGTTTCTGTCCCGACTGCGTTGGCCCAGAAGCCGAAGAAGTCGCGCTTAAGCTGGAAAAAGGCCAGGCCCTGCTCTTGGAGAATCTTCGCTTCCACCCGGAAGAAGAAGCCAACGACGAGAATTTCTCCAAGCAGCTTGCCAAGTTGGCCGATTTCTACGTGAATGACGCATTCGGAACCGCGCACCGCGCCCATGCATCCACGGTTGGCATAACCAAGTTTGTACAGAAATCCGCCGCCGGGCTGCTCATGGAAAAAGAACTTCAATATTTGGGCCGCGCGCTGGAAAATCCGGAGCGCCCGTTCGTAGCTATTCTGGGCGGCGCGAAGGTCAGCGACAAAATTGGCGTGGTCCAAAACCTGCTCGGCAAGGTCGACGCCCTGATCATTGGTGGCGGAATGGCCTACACATTCCTGAAGGCGCAGGGGCAAGCCGTCGGCAAGTCGCTGGTCGAAGAAGACAAGATCCCGCTTGCGAAAGATCTTCTACAGCAGGCCAAAACGCGCAAGATCAAATTCCTGCTGCCTACCGATCACGTCATCGCCGACCGAGTCGACGCGAACGCCATTACAAAAATCATTGGCGCCGGCCAGCCCATTCCTGACAACATGATGGCCCTCGACATCGGCCCCGAAACAATCGAAGCATTCTCCGAGGAAATTGCCCGCGCCCGCACCATCGTCTGGAACGGACCCATGGGTGTTTTCGAAATGGCCCCATTCGCCAAAGGCACAAACAGGATCGCGCACGCCGTTGCGGAAAATGCTGGCGCGACCACCATCGTCGGCGGAGGTGATTCGGTAGCCGCAGTAAAAGCCGCCGGAGTTGCCGACAAAATCAGCCACATCTCTACTGGCGGAGGGGCGTCTCTGGAATTTCTGGAAGGCGTGAAGTTGCCAGGAGTGGAAGCGCTGACAGATAAGAAATAGGTGTCAGGTCTTAGGTGAGCAGGTGACAGGAAGGATGAAGTTGCTCTTGCCTTTCCTGAGACCTGACGCCTGAGACCTGCCCGCATCCCCTATGCCCGACTTCGCAGCCCGACTGACTTTCTCGAACGGCAAAACGGTCGAACTCCACGGCCCCGCCGACATCACCAAAGAAACGACCGAGGCCATCGTCAATGCGGCCAACTCTTCTCTGCTCGGCGGAGGCGGCGTCGATGGCGCCATTCATCGCGCCGGAGGCCCATCCATTCTTGAAGAGTGTAAGCGCATCATGGCAAAAATTGGACGTCTTCCTGCCGGCAAAGCCGTCCTCACCACCGGAGGCCGTCTTCCAGCAAAGTACGTTATCCATACCGTCGGCCCCATCTATCGAGAAGGCATAAACAAGGAGGCCGCGACTCTGGCTAGTTGCTATCGCGAATCAATCCGCCTCGCTGACGACCACGCCATTCGCTCGCTGGCATTTCCATCCATCTCCACTGGAGCTTATGGCTACCCAATCCAGGAAGCTGCCGAAATCGCCGTGCAAGCCGTGGCCGAAGCTCTTCCCAGCACAACTCACGTTGAAATGGTTCGCTTCATTCTCTTCGACGTCGCGGACTGCAAGACCTACGTTCGCGCCGCTGAAAAATATTCCCGCGAAGCAGTCGCAAATTCTATTGGATTTAGCAAGAGTCCCTAGCGTCATGCGTTTGACATCCGTAACGTAACGCATTACAGTACAAAATGATTCGGTCAATGCGCCACCGAGGACTGAAGCGCCCTTATGAAGACAGCGATGCCCGCGGAGTGATCCGCGAACGCGTTGTCAAATTGCGCGACATTCTCGTCCGGCTCGACGCGGCTAGCGCCATATCCGATATGGACTTGCCCGGTTTCCGCCTGCACCCGCTCAAGGGAGAGATTAAAGGGCACTGGTCGGTAACGGTCCGGGCAAACTGGCGAGTGACGTTTCGCTTTATCGACGACGACGCATTCGACGTGGATTATCTCGATTACCACTGAAAGAGAGCCGCATCATGCCGATGAAAAATCCTCCTCACCCTGGCGGATTTGTTCTACGCCAGTGCATTGAGCCGCTGGGCTTGACCATCACGCAGGCCGCCGCTGCCCTGGGAGTGACGCGCACCACGTTGTCCGAACTGGTGAACGAGAAGCGGGGTATCTCGCCCGAAATGGCTGTTAGGCTGTCTAAAGTATTCGGCGGCAGCGCCGAAAGCTGGCTTGTGCAGCAGGCGCAATACGACCTCGCGCATTTACAAACCGGCCACCTGAAGCTCAAACGGTTACAGTTTGTTTAGATTTCTAGTCCCCGCAGTCTTTAAGAAAGGCTTCATACATGAGAAAAAAAGTACTTGCCGCCAACTGGAAAATGTACAAAACCCCCGATCAAGCCCGCGACTTTTTCGCCGCTTTCCTGCCCTTAGTCCATGGCCACGACCGCGATGAAATCGTAGTGTGCCCCAACTATCTCGCGATCGATGTCTCTGTTCACGCCGCTAAAGGCTCGAACGTTGCCATCGGAGCCCAGAACCTGCACTGGGAAAAAGAGGGAGCCTATACGGGCGAGATCTGCACCAGCATGTTGGTCGCGGTTGGCGTCACGCACGTTATCATCGGGCATTCCGAGCGTCGCCAATACTTCGGCGAGACCGACGACACCGTCAATCTCAAACTCAAATCCGCCATCGAAGCCGGACTGATCCCGATCGTCTGTGTCGGCGAGGTGCTCGAAGAACGCGAAGCGGGACTCACCGACGATGTTCTGCGCCGCCAGTGCCTGCGCGCTTTCAACAAAGTTTCGGCCAAAAAAGCCGCGCACATGATTGTCGCCTACGAGCCGGTATGGGCCATTGGCACCGGCAAAACGGCTACTCCCGAAATTGCCTCCGATGCCCACGCCATCATCCGAGGCGAAGCCGCCCAGATATTTGGAGACGAATTCGCCGAGAACCTGCGCATCCTTTACGGCGGGTCCGTCAAACCGGAGAACGCACACGCCTTGATGACCGCGGATGGAATTGACGGCGCGCTGGTCGGCGGAGCCTCGCTCGACCCCAAATCCTTCGCCGCCATTGTGAAGTACTGAGGGTAAATTACTGAGGATTTTGCGCTTAGGCAGCCAGTGCGCTTCAGCGCTGAACGACATCGCATTTACCGCGTCGGCTCTGGTCGACGCGGTAAGATTCCATCAAGCGTTCGCCTTTATCATCTGTTCCGCGTGCTTCCGCGAGGTCTCGGTCAGCTTCGCTCCCGAGATCATTCGCGCCACTTCCTCGGTGCGCTCCTCGCCTGTAATTTTCCGGACCGTGGTCTTCGTCCGCCCAGAGCTTGTTTTCTTTTCAATCAAAAAATGATGATCGGCAAAGGTCGCGATCTGCGGCAGGTGCGTCACGCACAATACCTGGTTTCCTTTCGCGAGCGCCTTGAGTTTCTTGCCAACCGCTTCAGCCGCGCGACCACCAATTCCCGTGTCGATTTCGTCAAACACCAGCGTGCGCTGCGAGCTTCTAGACGCACCCCGCGCTCCACTTCCCTTCCCGGCCGAATTCGCGCCCGCTTCCACGCATGTTTTTAATGCCAACATTACGCGCGACAATTCGCCGCCTGAGGCAATCTGCTCCAGCGGGCGCATCGGCTCGCCCGCATTGGTCGCGATCCGATAGATCACCTGGTTGATCCCGGAAGCCGTCCAATGTTCCTCGGCTTCAGATTCCTCCACCGCGATAGTGAACGCAGCCCGCATCGCCAAATCGTTGATCTCGGTCTCGACTGCCTTCTCCAGCTTGCGCGACGCCTCCGAGCGCTTGCGCGAAACGCCACGCGCAACTTTGCGATAACGCTCCGCCGCAACCGCCAGTTGCGCCCGCAGTTCGGCGAGCACCTGGTCCTTGTTTTCAACTTCCAAAAGTTTTCGCTTTACTTCCTCGCCGTAAGCAACCACTTGTTCGAGCGCGGGCCCATACTTGCGTTTCAGCCGGTCGAGCATTGCCAGCCGCTCTTCAATTTCCGCCAGCCGTTCCGGAGAAGCCTGGATTCCGCCGGCATAATCGCGCAGCGTCGCACCCACATCCTCCACGCTGATGCGCGCCGATTCCAGCGCGGCCAGCGCCTCCTGAAATTTCGGCTCATAGCGAGCCAGCTCTTCCAAGTGCTTCTGGGCCGCGCGCAAGCTCGACGAAGTCGAAGCGTTGCCCTCATAAAGCAGATCGAACGCGTTAATCGCAGCTCCATAGATCTTCTCGGCGTTGGCGAGCACGCGCTTCTCGGTCTCCAGCCGTTCGTCCTCGCCGACAGCAAGCCTCGCCTCTTCAATCTCGCGCGACTGGAACTTCCACAGATCTAGCAGCCGCATGCGCTCCTGTTCGTTCTGCTCGAGATCCGCGATGCGCTCGTGCATGTGCTTCCACCCACCGAACGCCACCGCTATGTCGTCCAATTCAATTGCCGCATACGAGTCGAGTAAACCCTGGCGCGCCGCCGCATCGAAGTGCACGATGGATTCGTTTTGCGCGTGAATTGTTCCCAGATGGGGCGCAAGCTGCTTCAGCACCGCTACCGTCGCAGGCTGGTTGTTGATAAACACACGTCCCTTGCCGCCCGCAGCAATCTCGCGCCGCACGATCAGCGACGCGTCTTCTCCGTCCAAACCGTTCGCTTCCAGGATCTCGTCAATCGACTGCGCCGCCGCGCCATCACTCTCGAACACGCCGACCACAACGGCCCGCTCGGTGCCCGTGCGGACAACTTCCGCCGACGCTTTCTCGCCCAACAACAGGCCCAGCGCGTCAATCAGGATCGACTTCCCGGCGCCGGTTTCCCCCGTCAAAAGGTTTAACCCGCCGCAGAGTTCGAGGACTGCGTTGTCAATGACCGCGTAGTTTTCCAGCCGCAGTTCGGAAAGCACAAGAGCCTCAAAATCCGCAAGTTACGCGCAGCATACCACACCGCCCGACTCCATCAGGATTGCCGTCACCGCGCATGCCCTAATGGCCTCTGGAATGCCCTTCTGATTTTGCGCTGTGACTGCCAATTCCGTAAACATAGGTTCATGAGAACGCTCCCCCTATTCGCAATTCTATTAGCAGTCTGCTCCTTGCTCCCAGGCTCAAGTCTCGCGCAACAACTAAAGTGGCGGCCCGATGCCCACGATTTCGGCAACGTCCAGGTCGGTAATACCGCGACGTTTTCGTTCGAACTCACCAACGTTGGGTCGAAAACCGCGGACATCTCCGCTGTTTCAATGAAGGGATCTCTTTTCTCTGTCGGCGACCTTGCGTTGCCCATCAAGATTAAACCCGGCAAAAGCATCGAATTGCCCGTGATCTTCTCGCCCACCGCAACAGGAGAAGTCAAAGGAGCGGCGGTCCTCACCACCAATGACCCAAACCCCACTCTGAGATTCAACGTTAGTGGAACCGGCGAGGCCGTGACTGGTTCTACGAAATTGACGGTCAGTCCGGCCAGTCTCAACTTCGGCAACGTCACAGTCGGCAACTCGGCAACTCTCCAGACCACGCTAACCGCGTCCGGTGGTACCGTCACGATTTCCTCAGATCCAACCAACAGTTCGGAGTTTGGGGTCAGCGGCATAACCCTGCCCTACAAACTCAAGTCCGGAGACAGCGTGCAAGCCACCATCACCTTCACGCCGAATGCTTCCGGGGTAGCGTCGGCGAAAGCCGGGTTCATCAGCAATGCCAAGGACTCGCCTGCCACTGCGGAACTGCAGGGCACAGGATTGACAAATAGCTCTTATTCCGCCGACCTCTCATGGCAAGCTGGCACCAGCGACATCGTTGGCTACAACCTTTATCGTGGCACCACGCATGGCGGTCCGTATAGCGAAATCAACTCCGCCCTTCTCGCCGTAACCACCTACACCGACAGCACCGTTGTCGCCGGCAACACGTATTACTATGTAGCGACCGAAGTGGACAACAAGGGAAATGAGAGTGGCTATTCGGCCGAAACAAAGGCAGTGATCCCATAGCCGCGCCTCGCGGCTTACTCATTTCGGTCTCCCCCCATTTGTGGGCCCACTTCAGGCGGGCCCACTTTCGTTTTCCCGCTGGCGCTCATTACCAAGCAACGAAATTAGGCCAGTCCGCATCATGATCCCTCGTTGACCGATGCGGTACGTCAACTCGGCTCTCGCCGCATTCGGTCTATAATTTCAAGCAGGGGTTCTTTCCGACGCTAATGCATGTGTCCTCCTTCTTTTTGTCATTTATCGGCGGCGAAATCGTCGATCTCGTCCTTCAAACTGGTACGGTAGCCAAAGCCGTCCTTCTCTTTCTGTTAGCGTTCAGCGTGCTCTCATGGGCCGTGATTTTCTCGAAGTGGCTCCTGCTCACTCGTGCGCGCACTCAAAGCGCGCGCTTCTTGCGCGCCTTTCGCAAGTCCCAGCGCATGCAGGAGATCGCCTCTATGGCCGATCAGTTCCGCCCAAGCCCGCTAGTAGGAGTTCTTGAAGGCGCGGTGGCGGAATTCCGGCTCCAGATGGGTACAAATGGCGGTATCCACAACTCGACGGCGATTCAGCGCGCCATGCAGATTGCGTCGTCCGAGGAGATCACCACCCTCGAGCGCAATGTGATGTGGCTTGCCATCACCGGTGCTGTCACTCCCTTCATCGGACTGTTCGGCACGGTTTGGGGCATTATCGATGCCTTCCACGGGCTTGGTACCGCGGGCGCGGCAACCCTGCGCGCGGTCGCCCCTGGAATCTCAGAAGCCCTGATTACGACCGCCGCCGGCTTGGCCGCAGCTATCCCGGCCGTAATCGCCTACAACCTGATCATCGGCGCAATTCGTGAACTCGCGTCGCGCAATGACGACTTCTCTCTCGAAATGCTGAATCTCGTCGAGCGGCAACAAGTGCATCCTGTCAGCGAGGCGCGACGCTGATGGCATTCACCGCCGCTAATGGCCGCACCCAGACCGCACTCTCCGACATCAACGTCACTCCCCTGGTCGATGTCGTGCTTGTTCTGCTCATCATTTTCATGGTCACTGCGCCCGTTCTCCAGTCCGGCATCGAGGTCAATGTGCCGCACACGCGCACCGTCAAAGAGATCACTGAAGAGCGCCTTGTCATCAGCATCAACAAATCGCAAAGAGTCTTTCTTGGCAACGATCCCATCAATATCAATCAGATTGGACCAACTTTGAAACAAAGGATTCGCGATCCGCAGCACCAGGCGATTTACTTGCGCTCGGATGAAGATGTGCCCTTCGGCGCTTTCGCCACCGTGATGGACGCGATCAAACAGGCAGGCATCGGTAACGTGAGCATCGTCACCCAACCCATCGACTCGCATGGCAGCACCCATTAATGATCTCGCGCATGGTGGACTCGGCCGGCCTCTTGCATGGTCGGCAGGCCTGCACGTGGCCTTCAGTGTGTTCATTATTCTCTATGCCACATTCATTCCCGGATTCCACGGACAGGGTTGGGGCGCGGGCGGAGGCGGCGAAGCCATGGGGGCCACGCTCGTGAGCAGTGTTCCCTTGCCCGCCAATCCGCAACAAACCCAGAGCGTGTTGGCGACCGAATCGAAGGGTCTGTCGCAATCGCAGCCCAAGCCGCAGGAAAAAGAGCCGGAAGCAATTCCGATTCCCGACAAGAATACAAAACTGAAGAATAAGCCGGCCCTCACCGCGACCGCGCGCAAGCCGGAACCCGAGCCTCAGCAGTCGAATCAAATCCCCTATGGCGAAGGTGGCCCTGTAAGCGGTCCCTATGCGATGTTCAACGCGGGCGGCGCCAAAGGCGGTTTTGGCTTCACCGGCGGAGGTGGCGATTTCGGCAGCCGCTTCTCCTGGTACGTGCAAGCCGTGCAGCGTAAGGTTTCTGAAAATTGGCTCAGGTACGAAGTCGATCCCGGCATCAGAGAAGCGAACCGCGTTTATGTGACCTTCGATATCGGACGCGACGGCCATCCGTCCCATGTGGTGGTCGAGCAGTCCAGCGGAGTTCCGTCACTCGATATCTCGGCCACGCGCGCGGTTCAGCGCATCGATACATTCGGCCCCTTGCCGCCCGAATATTCCGGCAGCAAGGTATCGGTAGAGTTCTGGTTTGATTACAGGAAGTAAGTCATTGGTCGTTCGCTGTTCCCGGTTGGACGGTAGCAGTTCGTCGTTATTGGCAGTTCGCTGTTGGCTGTTCGTCGTTCGCACTTGGAGGTTCGAGGCTTTACAGAGCCTTTCTGGCGGCTCTGTCTTGCTGAGCGCAGGTTGCGCATCGCGTAGCGAAAGCTCAACCGCAGTCGAAGCACCCCTACCTCACTCGTACGGGCGGTTGCAGCGAATAGCGAACGGCGACAACCGAACAGCGCATAATATAAAGGGGGAGTCACTTTTGAGTAATTCGGAGCAGCGAACGTACCGTCTCATTCTCGCAGTCCTCGTGCTCGCACTCGCAGCCACCGCCTCCGCTCAGGACTGGATTCGCACCGGCACCGGACTCGGCGTGGAAAAAGTGCGCCTGGCCGCATCCGACTTCAAACCGTCGACGCAAGACGCCAAGAACGCCGACCTGCTCAAGACCTTCAACGACACACTCTGGAACGACCTCGATAACGCCGGCATCTTCGATCTGGTCTCGAAAAGCTTCTACCCTTTGCAAAGTCCCGGCCAGCCCTCCGACGTCAACTTCTCGTCCTGGAATGCGCCGCCGCCCAACGCGTCCATGCTCGCCTTCGGCAACCTGGGCGCGTCTGCCGACAAGGTCACGGTGCAGGGCTGGCTCTACGATCTCAAGAACCAGGCCTCGCCGCAGGTTCTCGGCAAGCAATATAACGATGCCGCGACCAACGACGCTGTACGGATCATCGCCCACAAGTTTGCCGACGAAATCATCTTCCGCCTCGGCGGCGGCATCAACGGCATCGCCGAAACTAAAATCTACTTCGTCAGCGACCGCAGCGGCCACAAAGAAATCTGGATGATGGATTACGACGGAGGGAATCAAACGCAACTTACTCACCTCGGCAGCATTTCACTCTCGCCGCGCATTTCGCCCGATGGCTCTCGCTTGGCTTTTAGTTCCGCCATGAAAAACAGCTGGGAGATCCTGATGTACTCGTTCGACCTTAATCGCATGGTCGCGTTCCCCCGCTTCGGAGGCATGAATCTCTCCCCTTCCTGGTCGCCCGATGGCAAGATCGCTTTTTCTTCATCGCGCAACGGTTATCCCAACATCTACGCGGTTGATAGCTCCGGCGGAAACTCGCGCCGTCTCACCAACGATAAAGGGCCCGACGTTTCTCCCACCTGGAATCGCAAGACTGGATCGCAAATCGCGTTCGTCAGCGGACGCACCGGCCTGCCTCAGATTTACACGATGGAAGCAGACGGCACGAATCTTCAGCGCATCACCGATCAGGGTTATGCCGTCTCGCCGAACTGGTCCCCAAATGGCCAGTTTCTGACGTTTTCCTGGATGCGCAAGTACGGCGCGGGCGAACCGGGCGCGAACGACCTTTACCTGATGGATATCGCCAGCAAACAATGGGTGCAGCTCACGCATGATTCCGGGCGCAACGATTTCCCATGCTGGTCTCCCGACGGACGGCACATTATCTTTCAATCGCATCGAACCGGCAGCGATCAGATCTTCACCATGCTCGCCGACGGCACCAATGTGAAACAGTTAACATTCAAGGGCAACAACACTCAGCCCAACTGGAGTTGGAAGTAGAAGATGTGTCGACAGTAAGTTCATAAGTTTTGTGTTGTAAGTGCGCTCGTAGCGAACTTGGAGTCGCTCACTGAATGGGCGCACGGAAAGCTTGGAGGAAGCAATGAAGCGACAGATAAGAATGTGGATTCTTCTCGTACTTACACTCTGCACAATCATGTTCCTTGGCGCTTGCGCTAAAAAGGTTGCACCGCCCCCGCCCCCGGCTCCGCCGTCAGCCCAGCCCCCCACGGCGTCCCTCGCGGCGAATCCGAATACCATTAACGCGGGTGATTCCACCACTCTCACGTGGCAGACCACCAACGCCACCGACGTAAGCATCGATGGCATCGGTACCGTGGATACGAGCGGCTCGCGCCAGGTAACGCCTGCCGCTTCCACCACCTATCATTTGACCGCAAAAGGAGCCGGCGGCTCGCAAGATGCCACCGCGCGCGTCACGGTAAGCGCCCCCGCTCCACCCGAGCAGCCCGCAGCGCCCAACTTGACCGAACAGGAATTGTTCGCGCAGAACGTGAAGGATATTTACTTCGACTATGACAAAGCCGATGTGCGGCCCAGCGATCAATCCACGATTCAGGCTGACGCTCAGTTCCTTCAGCAGCACTCGGCCATTCACATCACGGTTGAAGGCTATTGCGACGAGCGCGGATCGACCGAATATAATCTGGCTCTCGGCACCAGTCGCGCCGACTCGGTGAAAAGCGCGCTCGTGCAGGCTGGAATCAGCGGCGACCGCATCAAGACTTACAGCTACGGCAAAGAAAAACCGTTCTGCACCGAATCGACCGAAAGTTGCTGGCAGCAGAATCGCCGCGGCCATTTGGTCTACGAGAAATAACAACGTGTATAGGTCCAATATGTGTGGGGACGGGGCCATGCCCCGTCCCCATATATCCAGATAAGATAAGGTAACTATGAAATTCAATCGCATTCCGCTCATTCTCGCTCTTTTCCTCACGCTCTGGATCACGCCTGCCTTTGCCGCCAACAAGGACATGATCGAGCTTCAGGCCCAGGTCGCGCAGCTACAACAGCAGATGACCCAGATGAAGCAGTCCTTCGACGAGCGCATGGGCGTGATGAAGAACCTGCTCGATCAGAACACGGACGCCGCCAACAAAGTGACCACCGCCATCGATAGCCTGCAAACTTCGCTCAACAAGCAGCAGACCGACCGTGGCGCGCAGGTCGACCAGATCTCCGGCCAGATTCAAGCCCTCAACGACACCATGGACGAACTCAAAGTCCGC
The DNA here is from genome assembly GCA_049698855.1 of Terriglobales bacterium. Lineage (GTDB taxonomy): Bacteria > Acidobacteriota > Terriglobia > Terriglobales > Acidobacteriaceae > Acidiflorens. Next base: position 2,735 of record JBAVYO010000055.1, on the reverse strand, counting down.
CTTGCCAAGCTCAGCAAGCAATTTGAGGATATGCAGGCCTCGCAGCAATCCCTGGCCGCGCAGCAGACACAGGCGCAGCAGCAACAACAGGCCATGCAGCAGGCGCCTCCGCCCGATGTTCTCTATAACAACGCTCTGCGCGATTACAACGGCGGCAACAACGATCTCGCGATCCAGGAGTTCAGCGACTACATCAAGTTCTATCCGGACACCGACCTTGCCGGAAATGCGCATTTTTACCTGGCGGAAATTGCCTACAAGGCAAGCGACTATCAAAAAGCGGTAACGGATTACGACTTAGTCTTGCAGAATTTTCCCAGCGGAACGAAAGCCGCATCGGCTCAACTCAAGAAAGGATTTGCGTTAATCGAACTCGGCAAGAAAGACGAAGGCGTGCAGGAACTCAAGCACGTGATTCAGCGTTATCCGAAAACTAATGAGGCCATCCAGGCCCGCGACAAGCTAAAAAAACTCGGCCAACCCGTGGCAGCGCAAAGAAGCCGCAAGTAATCAAGTAATCAAGACAGCAGAATCGGCAAGTAAATCGACGCGCCAAGGCCGCCGCCCCATCGTTGCCGCGTTCTTTAAGGGTGAGCTCGTAACCGGAGCCGAGACCAACTACTTCCGCTCATTCGGCACCATTACTCCACCCTCAATCTTCGGAATTCCAAAGTGCCCGCCGAGGTGCGACATATCCATAGGGCTGATCGATCCACTCACCACCACATAGTCGACTTCGCTGGCCCGTGTCAGCAAAACGGCCACGTTACTCACCGCATCATTCTCCATGCGAACCCACGCATCCGCCACAGCGCCCTTGGAGTCCTTGTGATTGTTCACTATCTGTTTCCAGCCTCCACTGCGATATTCGTCCTTCACGGAATTCAGCGCTTCGGGAGTATACATTCCCGGCCTCGGATATCGAAAGCTGTGCACCTCGACGCCGCTCACTCCCGCAATCACCCGCCGCAAATCCTCATCGCCGGGGTCGAGCTTCGAAGCAAGCACCAGCATCGAGTGATCCAGCGTGAACTCGGTTTTCGAGGAAGCCGTTTGGCGCAAGGCATCAATCCCACGAGGAGTCGCCGGCTGCTGCGCTTGCGCCTGACTGTGAAGCTCGACAACGCAAATCCCCATCAGCAATAGAAACAAAACGGTTCTCATGAACCCAGGATTGTCAGGCACAAATCAATCTCCAGCCGCAAGACGCAGCTCGCCCACTAAGAAACCCGCTTACTGAAGATTAGTTGCATGAAGTCACGTCCCGCAACGACTTACCCCGCGTCAGCCGCGGCGGCTTGCTCACCAGGCGAACTGGCTCGCAGCGTGACCCAATCGGTCTGCACGCTTTCCCAACCCTGGATCAGGAATCCATACGATTCGAACAGCCTGCGAATCCGCGGCCGCGACCATCCAGCGATCTCTTCGAGAATCGGCACCAGCGAAGCCAGTGCATTGTCGCCGAGCACGGTCCGCTTCGCGATCTGCGCTACATGCTTCGATTCTGAAACCGCGATTGTGAACCCGTCATGCCGGTTCACGTGCAGCATCACGTGGATATCCGAGCTGCCATCGCCAACGTACACCACGTGATCCAGCGGCAACTCCAATGCCGCGGCCAGCTGTTCCAGCCGAGCCACCTTTCCATAGCCCGCCGTTGCCCGCACCAATGTTTCAACTTCGCCACTCGCGTTGTACTTGAATTCCGTTCCGAAAATGTGGTCGCGCGGCACAATCCCTTCCAGCGCCGACTGAATCACCTCCACCGGCGCAGCCGACAGCACGTAAAAATCGAAGTGGTAGCCGTCAATCCGCTGATCCAGAATGTCGTACACCTGTTGAATGTTTTCCTTCAGGCGAATGCGCTTCCCAACTTCAATTAAATGGTGGCGCCGCACCTTGGCGCGAAACTCCGGGTCGTGCAGCAACAGGTAGGAGAGCTCGGCGCCCTGCTGCACTAGGTTCAGCGCCGCCATGCCCTTGATTTTGCGTTCGAATTCCTGAAGAGAAATGCCCACCAGCTCGCTCAGAACGTAGCCCGTATCGTTGAAGGTCAGCGTCTGATCGAAGTCGCTGGCAAATAAATAGTGTTTACGATTATTGCTAGCCATGATCTATCTTAGACGAAAGACCCTGTTAAAGGACGATAAAATTTCCCGATAGCAGCCATTACAACAACTTACAGCCCATTTCGTAAACGGGGTTCGGCCTGTGCCCACCGGGGAGAAGTAGGATTGAGTGAAGGGCCTGGATTCGATTTGAGCGAGCCGGATAGGGCCGGTTCGAGTGAGAAATTGGATCTTGCACCTATGGAATCGAGCACCGAAAGCTTGGATTTCCTCCATGCACCTCCGTGCCCTCCGTGGTTAAGCCTCTTGCAGGCAGCACCAGCCGAGAAGGTTTGCATCCTTCGACGATCCTTGGAAGACGATCCTTGGATTCCAAACTCGGTTGCTCATCCCCACCTTTAAGCGTAGCCTGAAAACGCCGAAGGAAGTTCTGATAGAGCGATCTGGGATTCCTCAGTGCACCCCTGTGTCCTCTGTGGTTAAGCTTTTTGTGGGCGCTCAATGGCAGCTCCCCAGGTAAAGGATACTTATAGAAAGAGGTTCTCCGATATGCCCAACAGCGCCAGCGATCATCTCCGCAACGATGCCGACCGTGGCAAAGGCTCCCAGGAGCCCGACGAGCGCGGCCAAGCCGGAAACAATTCCATGAACGGCCAGCTCTCTCAC
>JBAVYO010000054.1:0-6020 GCA_049698855.1 Terriglobales bacterium | reverse complement strand
GCGAAACATTGGCGGCAGCGTGGGAATTTCTTTTGTCACCACCGGGCTCGCGCGGCGCGCGCAGTTTCACCAGGTACGGCTGGTCGAAAATTTGAACGCCGGCAATCCGCAGTTTCAGTCCATGTTGCGTGGAACAACGGGTGTTTTTGCCGGCGGAGGCGCTGGACCTGGCTCCGGGCCTGGAACCGCGCTGCAACATGCCTATGCGCTGGCGCAGGCGAATGTCATCCAACAATCGACCATGCTAGCCTACATTGATAATTTTTGGGTACTGGGAGTGGTGATCGCCTGCCTGATTCCATGCGTATTTTTGATCAAGAAGGCGAAGCCGGCAGGGATGGTAGTGCATTAGTGTAGAGAAGCCGGGACGGGTGGGGCGCTCGTTCTCCACTGGAATGAGGAGCACAATGTTTCGCATTGTCACCGTGGAGCGCGAATTTGGCAGCGGCGGAGGCGGCATTGCCGCCCAGCTGGCGCGTCGTCTGGGATGGAAACTCTGGGACCAGCAGTTAACCTGCGAAATCGCCAAGCGAGCGCAGGTGGCCGAAGAGGCGGTCGCCTTGTGCGATGAACGCGTTGATAGCCGCATCTACCGGCTCGCCAAAGCTTTCTGGCGCGGCAGCTACGAGCGCAGCCTTCCTTTGGCCGACTCGCACGCCTTCGATACCGACCGCATGGTGGCGATGATGAAGGACATCGTAGGCAATATCGCGTCGGAAGGAAATGCCGTGATTGTTGGCCGGGCGAGCCCGTTTTTTTTGCGTGACCGCGAAGATACATTTCGGGTCTTCACCTATGCACCGCGCGACGAAAAAATTCGGCGTCTGCGCGAGATGGGCAAGGGTCTGGAAGAATCGGAGGAACTGGTCGACAACGTGGATCGCGAGCGGATCGCCTACGTGAAGCACTACTTCAACGCCGAATGGCCCACCCGCAGCCTGTATCACATGATGGTGAATACATCTCTCGGAGATGAAACCGCGATTGCCATGATTCTGCACGGCATGGAGCTTCTGGCCGCTTCTCCAGCCGAAGCGCCCCTGCGCCGTGTTCGCTGAACTTGCGCCGCCGGTGCGCAAACTCCTCTACCCCGATTCATTCACTGCTCACGGCGATTGCAGTGCTGACGACTGCTTTAGGGAGCTGTGACTCCCTGCGAAGGCTGATCAACCCGGCCACTAGGAGAGACCACATCGCCAGAGAAATCTCCGCGGCATCCTGATTCGCCAGGAGAGCGATGATTGAACCTCCTAAGCCGGCGATCACGATCCAACGGCCAACTGCGTCTTTCCAGCCGCGAATTGCGAGCAAAAACATCGGCACGGTGACCGCCAGCGCATCGTACTGCAAAATTCGAGGGCTTAACAGAAATGTGCCCAGCAACAAGACCGTCACCCACGTGCGCGCTTGAATGAGTGCCCTCCGATACTGCCAACCAAAGTAAACGAGCGCGGCAAACAACAAGGCGCTATATGCAAGAAAGAAAACCATGCCCGGGCCTTGATACGCCTTGCCCATCGCCCGCAATGCCGAAGCCAGCACCCCCGCGGCGCTGAATCCGAACGACCAGAGGTGCCCGGCGCTGTTTCCCAGCATGCTTTCCAATTTCACAATGCGCAGGTATTCCAGAAATTCTTTCGTCCAGATGAATCTCTGCGCCACAAACATAACCACCCCGAATGCCGCCACGGCAGCCGACTTCAGGATTTGCGTCTGTCCGGCAAGCAATGGAATCGCCAGCAGCACAAGCAACGGAGGTTTGAACAACGATCCCGCCAGCACCGCAAAATAAAACCATCCCCAGAGATTTTTCTGCCAGCCCCGAACGCTCGCCGCCAGCACGGCGCCATAAATCGGAATCGCCAGATTACCGCACAAGATCACTTCATTCGGCATGAAGCCCGGAAAGAAAACGATCACCGGCATCACGAACTTCAGGACGCGGCGTTCCGCCGGCAGAGCAAGCTGGTATCCCGCCCAAAGCTGGCATCCAAATCCCGCCGCATACACCAGCCAATACAGCACGAGCCCAGCGAGCAAAGGCAAAAAATTAGCTAGCTGCACAAGCTTCAGCGTAATCGGCGGATACAAATAAAAGTAATGTGGACTTCCCGCAACATCCTGCCCCGTCAGCCGCGCCGGCCCCGCCAGATAAGGATCCAGTCCTTCCCGCAGGTCCTTCATCGCTTGCTGATACACAGCCAGATCCCAGCCCACGGGAAGCCATATCGCCATGCCCGCAACCGAGCACGCCGCGCCCACCCACAGCAATGTCGCCCACGGCCAGGCCGATATTTTGTCGAACGTCCGCATTCTCTCCGCTCTGCCGTTCCTCTCTCCCGCTCTCGTTATAAGATAGGCGAAAAGGATGAGTGGAGCGAATTCGTCTGTGACTAACTCCGATGTTTTTCCGTCCGTGCAGGAAGAAGTGGGCCGTCTTGCGCAATTGCCCGAGGTCCGCGCGGCATTAGGCCGGTTTCGCTTCGAAGAAGCGCAGATCGCGCAATGGCAGATGGATGTCTCCCGCGTGGCCGCTCCTCCCTTTGGTGAAACGTTGCGCGCGGAGTGGTTGGCTGCCCTCTTTCGCGAAATTGGGCTTACCGGCGTTGAACTCGACGATGTCGGCAACGTCTTCGGCTTGCTGCCCGCCCGCGGCGGCCAAAACAACCGTTACGTCACGCTGAGCGCGCACATCGATACCGTATTCCCTGCGACCACTCAGCTCAACATCCGCCAGCAAGGCACGCGCCTCTATGGCCCTGGAGTTTCCGACAACGGCGCCGGAATCGCCGCCCTGCTCGCGGTCGCGTCCACGCTGGCCACTTCGAACATTCACCATTCGCTGCCCTTCGTCTTCATCGGCAATGTGGGCGAGGAAGGCGAAGGCGATCTGCGCGGCATGCGCCATGTTTTCGACACGCCGCGCTGGCGCGATTCCATCGCCTATAGCGTTGTGGTCGATGGAGCTGGCTCCGACACCGTCGTCGCCGAAGCCCTCGGCAGCCGCCGCTTCGAAGTCATCGCCCGCGGCCCTGGCGGCCATTCCTGGAGCGACTTCGGCGCTCCCAATCCCATCATCTGTCTGGCCCGCGCCATACAGGCCTTCAGTGAAACGCCGGTTCCCACCACGCCCAAAACTACTTTTAACATCGGGGTGATTCGCGGCGGCACTTCCGTGAATTCCATTCCCGAGTCGGCCAGCATGCGCGTGGATCTGCGTTCCACGTCGATGGTGGAAATCGACAGGATGGAACGCGCGCTTCGCATCGCGCTCGATCACGCCATGGATGCCGAGAATCGTCCCGCTTTCCCGCGCGGGACACGCCGCCCTCATACGGTGCAATGCGAGTTTGTGGAAATCGGAAACCGCCCGGCCGGCGAACTCGCGCCTGACGCGCGTCTTTTGAAGGTGATCCGCGCTGTCGACGCAGTGCTTGGCAACACCGCGCAAGTGCAGCGCGCTTCCACGGACGCCAATATCCCGCTTTCTCTGGGCCGCGAAGCCATCGCCATCGGTGGAGGAGGCACGGGCGGCGGCGCTCATACCTTGCAGGAATGGTTCGACTGCGCCGGACGAGATCTGGGCCTCAGCCGAATTCTGCTGACATTGCTGGCGCTGTCGGGAGTCGGAGAATAAATGCCGGGAATCATGCAAAGAATCCTGGTTGCGCTGGATTTCCTTTTCTTGCTTGTCATCACCACAGCCACACTCGCCCAAACTCCGTCCCAGCCCAAAGCCGACACAATTTTCACCCACGCCAACATCTACACCGGCATCGCCGACAACTCTTCGTCGGGAAGCGGCAAACGACCCGCTGCCCTTGCCATTCGCGGCGACCGCATTCTTGCCATCGGCACGCGCGCAGAGATCGATAAATTCAAAGGCCCAGAAACCAAAGTCGTCGATCTCGATGGCCGCTTCGTAATGCCCGGCTTTAACGACGCCCACATGCACCTGGCCAGCGCCGGACTGGAAAAGTTAAACGTCGACTTGATCGGCGCAAAAACGCTCGCTGAGTTCCGCGACCGACTGCGCGCCAAGTGTCAGGCGGCCCCGGAGGGCGAGTGGGTTGTCGGCGAAGGATGGGACCACACGCTGTGGCCGGTCAAAGTCACGCCCACGCGCTCGGATCTCGACGACATCAGCAACGGCCATCCCGTTTTTCTGATTCGCGTGGATGGCCACATCGGCGTCGCCAACACGCGCGCACTCCAACTGGCGCAGGTAACCGCCGCCACCCGCGATCCCGATGGAGGAAAGATCGATCGCGATGAATCTGGCGCTCCGACCGGAATTCTCCGCGAGAAGGCGAAACAGCTTGTGTTCTCCGCGATTCCTCCACCCAACCATGAAAAGCGCCGCCGCGCCATCGAACTCGCGCTCGCCGATCTCGCCAGCCACGGCATCACCTCCGCGCAGGATTTCTCGCAGTGGGAAGACTTCAAGGTCTACGAGGAACTCGAAGCGGAAGGAAAACTTACCGCGCGCGTTTCCGAATGGCTCCCCTTTGACGCCTCGGTAGATGACCTCAACCGCATGCGCAGTTCCCATCCCCGCGACGACAACATGCTCCACACCGGCATGCTCAAAGGATTCATGGATGGATCGCTCGGCTCGCGAACGGCCGCGCTGTTCGCCCCCTACAGCGACGATCCCGGCAACACCGGAATCCCGCAATACGACCCGGCCAAGCTCAAGGCCATGACCAGGGAGCGCTTGCTCGCCGGCTACCAGATCGGCTTCCACGCCATCGGCGACAAAGCCGTCCAGATGGCCCTCGATGCCTTTGCCGAGGCGGAGAAAGCCACCGAGCAAGCCAATACGACGAGCGGAAAAGAAGCGACCGGGCGAGAAGCGGGCGTGAAGGCCGCCGGCGAAACAAATGGCGTATCCGCCGATCGCCGCGCCGATTATCGCCTTCGCATCGAGCACGCGCAGGTCACCACTCCTGAGCAGATTCAGCGCTTCAAGGATCTTGGCGTGATCGCCTCCATGCAGCCCAGCCATCTGCTCACCGATATGAACTGGGCCGAAGCGCGCCTCGGCGCAAGGCGCGCCGAAACATCCTACGCATGGGCCGAGTTTCTGCGGCACGGAGTCGTGCTCGCCTTCGGCACCGACTATCCCGTCGAACCCGTCGCACCATTTCGCGGCATTTATTCCGCCGTCACCCGCATGAATGAAGACGGAACGAAGACATATCCCGGCCAGAAGCTAACGATTGAGCAGGCAATCGCCGCCTATACAACCAGCGCCGCCTACGCCGAATTCGCCGAGAAACAAAAAGGAACGCTAGCCCCAGGAATGCTCGCCGATTTCGTCGTCCTCGACCAGGACATCACCACCGTCCCAGCCCAGAAAATCCTGGCCACCAAGGTTCTGCGCACAGTGGTCGGCGGGAGAACTGTGTACGAAGCGAAGTAGCTTTCTCGTCGAGGGTCGGGCGGCCAATACGCCAACTACTCGTGACCGTTTGGCTACAAGTTCTAACGCCTTGGTTACAACAGTAACCGGAGTGCGTCACTGCTTGTCCTAGACGCAACCGCATTCTTAGTCCTAACCTCTAGCTGTGAACACTGCGAGGATACGGCCAACCCCCGTCGCTCTTTTCGTCATTGCCGCGAGCCTATTGGTCGCGAAGATCGGCACATGTCAGCTTCCGTCTGGAGAGGGTAAACCGATAATCTCCAAAAAAGGGGGCGGCATTTTCATCCTTGGAAATATTTGGTCACCAACCGACAGGGGCGAAGACCAAATAAACGAGACTACCCGGATTCGCTGCAACAAGCGGCTTAGGGCGTGCGCGATTGGTCCCGGACAACTTCTCACAGTGGCTTCATGGACATCGCAGCGCATAGTTCTGACGCAAGAAGAGTCGGCTGGACAGGTTTGTTGGAAACCGAACGTTTATGTGGTTGACTTACAGAAAGGTAGCGTGTCGCGAATCATGGCTCCCGGACGACGCTCAGACTCAGTCGAGTGCAAATGGGGGACAGGGGGGCGACCACGCAGAATCGTC
>JBAVYO010000053.1:0-6430 GCA_049698855.1 Terriglobales bacterium | reverse complement strand
GGTGTGTAGTGCTCGCGATTCATCGTCTTCTTCATTCGAAGCGTCAATAGCGTGCCAGTTGGGTAAGCTGAATCAGGTTGCCGCAGGTGTCCTTCAGCGTCGCAATGATCGAGGCAGTCACATCCGTCGGCGGCATTGTGAACTCGGCGCCGCGGGCTTTAATGCGCTCGTAGTCGCCCCTGACGTCGTCGGTGAAAAACATGACCGCCGGCTGGCTCTGCTGAAACAACGCCTGCTGATACGCTTTGGCCGCGGGATTGTTATTCAGCGCCAGCTGCAGCTCAGTGCCATCCGGATCTTCGGCTGAAGCCACGGTCAGCCACCGGTATGGGCCGTTACTGAAATCGGTCTTCTTGGTAAAGCCCAGTACCTCCGTATAGAAGCGCAGAGCGGTGTCTTGGTTGTCGACGTATACGCTGGTCAGTTTGATTTTCATTTCGCTTCTCCTTTATTACGTTCGCGGTTTAGGCCGCGTCGTTTTGTCGTTAGTCTTTTTTTAAGTGGTGATGATCCATTCTGCTGGCGATCCATACTGTGATGATCCATCCGATCCATACGGTCAAGATGGCGTTCGAGAGCATCCACGTGTGCGGACCAAAACCGGCGGAACTGAGCCAGCCAGGCATCCACCTCCTGAAATGGTTCAGGTTTCAGCCGGTAAAGACGGCGCTGTGCGTCCACCGTCGATTCCACAAAACCGGCTTCTCGTAGCACTCGCAGATGCTTGGACACGGTCGGCTGCGTCATCCGAAGCTGGCGCTCGATCTCTCCCACCGATTGCTGTGAGGAGACCAGTAGGCTCAAGATCGCGCGGCGATTCGGCTCCGCAATAATTTCGAAAACAGATTCCACCCTCTTCATATACCCATACGTACATATACGTGTCAAGGTATATTACACATCCCGGCAAAAAAGGGGCGATTACGACACGTTCAAATGTAATTTCTTACGCAACTTGAGAGGACGCCGAAGACGCAGGAGCAGGAGGTTCGGATTATCTGCCGCTGGCGTGCCAGATGGAGCCTGGCGATTGGTAGTTGAGGCCTTCGCCCCAGACGATTTGAGTATCGCCGTGGTTGTCGATGGTCATGCTGAAATAATCGCCGAACGGGAAGCGGAATCCTTGCTGCGAAATGTACTTGAATCCCGGCACGTAGTGAGACACGCGCACTTCATCGGACCAGGTTGCTCCGCCGTTGCTGGAGCTGCGGTAGAACGTGTTCCAGTATGGAGTATTGCGGGTATCCATCCAGGCGATTCTTACGTCTCCGGCGTTTCCCGATGTGATCGCGGGAAAAGCGTGCTCAGCGCCGACCTGAGCGGAGGAAACGGAGACGCGTGGCAGCCAATTGTCGCCCCCGCTGGTAGAAGACGAAAAGTAAATCTGCTGCGGCCCTGAAGCCGTCTGGCCCGCATTCCACAAGGCATATAGCGTTCCGTCCGCATCGGAGGCGAGCGCGATCTGCGCGCCCAGGTAGCCTTCACCGCAATCTTCATCCTTGCAGTCGGGTGAGGCGGCGGAAATATCCAGTAACTTGTGTGTCCATGTCTTGCCCAGGTCGGACGACTTGGAAACGAAAAGCTGGACCGATCCGCGAGCTCCTCCCGCCTTCGAATAAGAGGCCCATCCGAGATAAACGTTGCCATTGGGATCGACGGTGGTCGAGCCCAAGAGCGACCATCCGGGACGGGTTTCCGCATTAACCCTCGCCCAACTAAAAGTCACGCCCGCATTTTGCGACGAGGCGACCCAGACCTCCTCTTCGTGATTGAAGGCAAGGTAAACGTTCTGGCCGCGGACTGCTAAAGAGGGCTTGTCGAGTTCGCCACTGCCTCGGGCGGCGACGGTGAACATCCAGTTGCTGCCGAAGTCGGACGATCTGGCGACAATCACATCGCGCTTACGGTCATCGAGCCAGGCTGCAAACAGAGTGTGATGGTCAACCGGATCGACAGCAAGTTGAGCGTCAAACTGGCCGGAAGGGGAAACAAACATCACGTGCGGAGGTTGCCAGGTCTTGCCGTTGTCATTGCTCGTCAGCAGCAGCATGGTCGGAACGTGGCAGTCATCGCAATTGGGGACACGTCCGTACTGCGGATAGAGAACGTAGATGTGGCCGGAGGCATCGGCGGCAACAGCGGGCTCCCACTGATCGCCCGTAGTGAGGCCCAGCCGCCTCTGCGCGGAAAACTGCGGCGGAGCAGCCCATGCCAGAGCGGATACGGCAAGGACCAGGATCGCGAGTTTGAGGCCGGCTAAGCGCACTAGAGTAGTCAGGGTAGGGGGGAGAGACGGACCCTAAACTGCAACTTTACGCCCAAGACTGGCGGCGGTCAATTTAAAGAAAAGCAAACAATGTTGAGGCGAGGAGGCATGGCCCGCGTGAACCGAGCGGCGCCTAAGCCGGAAATGGAGGCGATGCGGAAAATAGGGGCAACTACATTTCCTCGCGATGGCGCTTCAGATTATGTATATGGTAGAATAACGCGGTAGATTGGTAGACCAACACAACAAGCATCATATAACGCTTTTATAATCAATATATGAAAACAAATTCCGAATCATACACGCGAGGTTGATATCCGCTGTGAGCCTGAACATCAAGAATGAAGAGGCGCACAAGCTGGCTCGGCAATTGGCTGCGTCGACTGGCGAGAGTATGACAGAAGCGATCATCGCGTCCGTCCGCGAGCGGTTGGAGCGAGTACGCGGAGCTCGGTCCTGCAGACTACGCGACAGGTTGCTGGAGATCGGGAAAGATTGTGCCGCTCATCTCGACGAGACGACACGGTCGGTGGACCATGATGCGCTGTTGTACGACGAGAAGGGATTGCCGCGATGATTCTGGATACGTCGGCCGTGATTGCAATTCTACGCTGCGAGCCGGAAGCCGCTGCGTTTGCCGAAGCCATTGAGCTCGACCCGGAACGGCAGATCTCGGCAGTGAACTACGTGGAAGCAGCGGCGGTGATTGAATCGAGCCGCGATCCGATTGCGAGCCGGCAATTCGACGAGTTGCTTCGCGAGGCGGATGTGAAGATCGAAGCCGTGACGGAAGAGCAGGCCGAGATTGCTCGGCAGGCATATCGCGACTTTGGAAGGAACAGTGGACATCCCGCGAAGCTCAATTTAGGCGACTGCTTCGCCTATGCTTTAGCGAAGGCGAAAAGGGAGCCACTGCTGTTCAAAGGCGATGACTTCACGCGAACGGATGTGCGGCGCATTGCGCATTGATTTCGGCCTCCTGCTTGGGTTCATCGACCAACGCGTGTCGCGTTAAATGGCGGTCAGCAGGATGGGCGCACCCGATGTGATGACCAGTGTGTGCTCGAAATGAGCGGATAAAGAATGGTCGCAGGTGCGGATGGTCCAGCCATCTTTCTCCGTCACGATGTCGGGCGAGCCGCTGGCAATGATCGGTTCCACCGTGATCACCAGCCCTTCCTTCATGATCTGGCGAGCCTGCGGATCGGGATAGTTTGGCACATGCGGCGCCTCATGAATCGTGCGCCCAATGCCGTGTCCGCCAAGTTCGCGAATTACCGAAAAACCAGAGCGGCGCACTTCTCGCTCCACGGCGCGGCCGATTTCGAAGATGCGAAAACCAGCACGAGCCACCAGCATGGCTTTCTGAAATGCTCGTTCGGCACACAGCATCAACTGCTCAGGCTGCCCGGCGACGCGGCCGACAGGCACAGTGATTGCGGCATCGGCCATGTAGCCGTCTTTCTCGGCGGTGACATCGAGCTTAACCAGGTCACCTTCCTTGAGTTGGCGATCGGAGGGAATGCCATGCACGGCTTCATCGTTCAGGCTAATGCAGGTGGCTCCGGGAAAGTGGTAGACCATTTGGGGAGCCGACCGTGCGCCGTTCTCTTTCATGACGCGCGCGCCAATTTCATCCAGATGGCGGGTTGAAACACCGGGACCAGCCCCGGCTTTCATTGCATCGAGAATCTGGCGCACAATCCGGCCGATTGCACGCAGCGATTCGAGATCGCGCTCATCCTGAATACTCATCTTGCGGCTCCGCTCCGTCTAGCGTGGTGCGTAAAACAGTTCGACATTTATGAGTGGCCGGTTTCCTCTGTGATCCTCTGTGCCCTCTGTGGTTAAGCTCTTGAACTCCTCGCCGGACACCACCGATCCCCAGAAAGTCGAGAGAATCCACTCCCCACGAATTCAAATCCCCGCCTGCCTACGAACCCGTGATCTTGACCCGCAACTCTTCCGGCAAGCGCTCGCGAATTTCGGCGGGGAGGCGGTCATGCACGTGGCGCGCGCCAAGTTTGGCCACATCGACCATCACCATGGGGGCGGGCGTGGCAACCGCAACAATCAACCAGATCAGCGCCGAAAGGGCGAAACCAGCTAAGGCGCCGGCCTCAAGCCAGAAAGCGTGTCGCGGCTCGAAGTAGCGAATCGCAGCGAAGGCCAGCAGAAACACGGCGGCCGAAGCGGACGCCAACACTATCAGGGAAATATCAATGACACGGTGCAGCTTCTGGCGGCTGCGGCAGCGCTGGCAATCGGCAAAATGCCCTTCGTAGTCCTCACGCATCTCCGGCGCCAGGCCAGAGATGTCGTATCGCCAGCCCGCAAGGATCTTCCCTACGATCGGTTCAACACACTCGCTCATACGAATTTAGATGCGAATGGGCGCGGTAGCCTCGCCCTGAGCAGCCAAAAGCACGCGGTTGGCCCACAAGCCCTGGCGGCCGCGCAAGGCATTTTCCGCCGATGCCCGCGCGATTTCGGGATGATTATTCTGTTCAGATAAGTGCGCCAAAACCAAGTACTCTGCAGCCCCATCATAGTCGCTGGCAAAGAATTCCGCGAGCGAATCGTTCGACAAATGGCCCACGCGACTCATCACTCGCTGCTTCACCGACCACGGGTAAGGCCCCGAGCGCAGCATCTCGACATCATGGTTTGACTCCATCACTAATATGGTTGAACCTCGCAAATGGGTTCGCACACTCACCGGCATGTAGCCAAGGTCGGTGGCAAACCCTATCTTGATTCCTTCCGCCTGAAACGTGAAGCCCACCGGATCGGCGGCATCGTGCGGAATGGTAAACGGCGAGACTTCGATATCGCCGACGCGAAAGCTGCGGCCAGCGGAGAAATGCTCCGCCACCGGCAACTCCGGCGACTTCCCTGCCTCGTCGCGCAACGCGCGGTTCCAGGCCTGATGCGTGCCTTCGGTGATGAATACAGGAACTTTGAGTTTGGTTGCCAGACGCTGAAGCCCGGCGACGTGATCGGAATGCTCGTGGGTAATCAAAATGGCGGTGATTTGATCGGAGCGCTCGCCCAGTCCTGTGAGGCGCTTGAACGTTTCGCGCCCGGAAAGACCGGCATCGACCAGAATGCGGGTTGAACTGCTCGCCACCAGCGCACAGTTCCCACGACTGCCGCTTGCCAGCACCGAAACCGACACTGCCATATGCCATTGAGCTTACCGTGATCTCCTGTGGAATGGGAATAGCTTTTGTGTCATCCGCGCCCTTTGAGCGAAACGCGCGCAGAAGGAGGAAAATGGAAAATGAGAGCGAAGTACGTGAAGCTCGCGCCCGCTCTAAAGTGCGCTGGACTAGCAAACGACGAGCGGCGAGAGCCGAACAACGAAAGCCGGTCTTTCTCGTCGCGCCGAGAAGCGCGAACTACGAACGACCGACGACGAAGCTCTCTCATTGCGCCGCGAACGAAAGGAGCGCAAGGATATAAACCCAGATCGCGGTCATCGCGTGCCAATACCACGACGTGATGTCCACAACAATGCGGCGGCTTTCGATGGGAACTCCGCCTAACCAGGAAGCGACATCGGCGTAGAGCAGAGCCAGCAGTCCTCCCGCAAGATGCAGCCCGTGCATCGCGGTTAGTAGGTATACGAACGAACTGCTCGTCCCTCCCTGGAGATGAAATCCATGCGCGGAGAGCTCGTTCCACGCCAACAGTTGCCCGCCGAGAAATAGAAATCCGAGAACGGTGGTTAGCGCGAGCCACGGGAACTGGCGCTCGTCGCCCAGCGAAATACCTGGGATGGACCGAACCGGCGCGAGCGCGGCTTCGCGAGTGATAGCGCGCCGCGCGAGGTCAATGGTGATGCTGCTGGCAATGAGCACAATGGTGTTGGCGAGCAGAACCAGCCACGGAAGTTGCACGGGAGCCCAAGTCCGAATATAGGTTTCGCTTGGAACGTCAAAGCTAAGGAACCCGCGGCGAACCAGATAAACCGCTGTGAAAGACAGAAACAGCATGACGATCGGCGTCATGGCGACCGCAAGGCCAAGCCGCGCATGACGCAGGCGCGCGCCGTAGTTAGGGATTGAGTCGGGCGTGGAGTCGGGTTTGCCTTCGCCGCCGTCGCGTCCGCGGTTGTCGTCGCCTCCGCCAGCGTGCGGAGGCGGCGCAGCGCCATTGTGT
>JBAVYO010000052.1:0-19552 GCA_049698855.1 Terriglobales bacterium | reverse complement strand
GCACGAGTGGAACTCGTGCCCTTCCCCCAACCGAGTCGGGAGCCCAGTCATTCGCAGAGTGCGCGAATGACTGGGGCATCCACGTTATCTCGGGCACACGGCGTCACGATGGACTCCGGGGAGAATGCCTCGCGTCACCGCCAGCGGCATCGGTAGTGTAGGGGTCCTTCGACTCCGCGGGGCGCGCTTCGCTTACCCCGTTGCGCTCAGGATGACAGCTACCGTTGCCCAGGTTAGCGCCCAAAAAGACGGGCGCAAACCTAGCGCACAAAAAAGTCACACGCTCTCAGGAGGACATCCAGCGATGTAGTGGGCCATTTTGGCCATGCTGACTGGCGACTTGCCCATGTCTCGAAAACCGCGAGACATGGGGCAGCCACATTATCTCGGGCACGCGGCTTTGCCAATGTTGTCTCTGCGCCGATCACCATCAGCGCTAATGCAACCTCGCCCGCTATTCACGGTGACGCTCAACTCTTCGAGAAATTGATGAGCCGCAGGGTGAAAACGAACTCATCGCCCTTTGTTGTTGGTAAAGGCCACAATCGTTGACACGGCGATTACCAGACGTGTGGTAGCAACCGGTAACGCACTTTCTCGCGATAGGCTTGGTAGCCTTCCAGATCGCGGGCCAACAGCTTCTCCTCGCCGAAGATGCGCACGACTAGCAGTCCGATCAGGGCGAGGGCTAAGAGAAGGCCGGAAATGGAGCCTAGCAGCAACGCGCCACCAACGAACGCCAGACTTGCCCCAAGATACATGGGGTGGCGAACAAAGCCGTAGACGCCGGTATCAATGACGTGCTGGCCGCGCTCACTCTGAATGCGCACCAACTGCGACGCATAGGTGTTATCGGTGAACGCGCGGAAGAACGGGAAACTACCCGCGAGGAGCAGGATGCCTCCGCATACTTCGCACCACAGCGGCAGGCGGGGCGTCCAACCGAAGCGCTTATCCAGCGCCGGCACAACGATCAAAGCCATGAAGCACAGTTTTATCCCGATGAGGATAGCCACATCGGAGCTCGATTCACCGCCGCTGCCGGGCATGCGGAAGCGCTCGGCCAGCAGCGCAGGGTCCCTGGAACGAAGCCACAAGAGAATGGCGGAAGCGAGGGATACCCACCAGATGCCGAAGATCCAGCCCTCCACCCAGCGCCAATCGCCCGACAGCCATAGCAGCAGTCCGAGATAGACGACGGCAAGACCCGCCAACATGAGCCCGAGGATGATCGGTGTGGGGCGCATAGGAAGCAGCCGAGAACGGATTTAATTTGCCAGTCGCCAGCTGGGAATGAAAGGACGACGATCACGAGTTTGTGTGATAGGTGACGATGGACTCCGGGGAGAATGCCTCGCGGTATCACCAGCGCCGCCGGTAGTGTAGGGGTCCTTCGACTCCGCGGGGCGCGCTTCGCTTACCCCGTTGCGCGCAAGGAAGACAGATCTTCTTGCTGTCGTGCCGTCGTAGCCCAGGTTAGCGCCCAAAATACGGGCGCGAACCTGCGGCACGCGCCCCAAAGTGGCTTGGGGTTGAGGTGCGAGGTTAGCTGTTCGCAGTTGTTGCTGCGGTGCCTAATCCTGGCTTGAAGATCATTCCTTCGCGCGCCTTTGCGTTCATCACTACTAAAAGCGATTCGTCGAAGCGCAAATGGCGGACGCAACCAATTTCACCGACCGCCGGTTGCGCCGCCAGCCAGTCCCAATCCACCGATCCCTCACCAGCGTCGGGATTCACTGTGAAATAACCGACTTGAAACGCCATCAGGTTCTGAAAAAAGTGGCTGCCTTGCGAAGGCGTCACGCGAAAATCGCGAAAGCCGGCTTCGACAATAACGCGTGCGCCGGAGATTTCGTCCCACTCCACGGGAATCCCCAGCCACTGATCGTTCGATCCCAGCCGGCCCACTCCAATCAGGAGATAAGGCCGGTTTTCAAGGCCAAGCCTGGTATTGAATTCGGAAACCGCAGCCGCGACCTCGACACTGCGGCCGCGCTCGAAGCGATGAAAATCCACCACCACGACGTCGTTGAGATTCTGGACGCGGCCGTTGCCCAACACCATCGCGCTGCGGCAAATCAGATCCTCGGGCTTCACGTCGCCGACCCGAAGTTCTTCTTCCTCGTACGAGAACACAAGCGGCCGAATCTGTAGAAACCCAAACTCGGCGAGGCCCTCGCGTCCATGCGGCAGACTGACCGCAAACTCAATTTCAACCGGCTGCCCAAGAGCGTCTGCGCCCACTGCGGAAAGCTGTTCGAGAATCGCAGCCAGCGGAAAAACTTCCTGCTTCAGCACGGGCGCGAAGCTCACAATGCGCGTGCCGGGCCGGCTCATGCCGTCGTACACGGCGTCATTGTCGCGGCTATAAGTCGAAGCTACAAGCCCGAGCGTCCCATCCTCTTCGGCAGCGCGAAGCGCGAAGCGAACTTCACGTAACTCGGCGAGCCGGGCTTCTTCGTTTGAGTCCTTGTCGTTTGCGTCTTTGTCTTCGTCTTGCGCGTCGGTCGTTCGCGCGTGATTCAGTTCCAGCGCCCAGAATCCCGATTGCGAGTTCGACAGAATATCTCGGACAGAGGAAAACTGAACCAGGTTCTGCGGGTAGCGTGGACAAAATCGGAGGCATGTTCCGCCCTGGACAACTTCACGCCCCAAGCCCAACGCGACAGCGGCCACTCCATCTTCGGGCGCCATGGGCGGGACGGGATAAAAATTCCGCGACCTTACCACTCCCGAAAAGTCCGGATAAAAACGTTGGCCGTGCGGCTGGCCCACAACCTGTTGCAGGATGACCGCCATCTTCTCTTCTTCGGTGCGGTAGGGAGTCGCGCGTACGTACGCCTTTGCATGCTGGCAGAAAGTCGAAGCATAAGTGCGTTGGATTGCCTCGGTGAGCCGAGCCAGCCGAACCTGTATATCCGGCTGATGGTTGCCCAGCATGAAGGTCTCATACACTCCGGTGAAGGGCTGGTATTGCGAGTCCTCGAGCAGGCTCGAAGAACGAACGGCCAGTGGATACGTCACTTCCTTTAGAAACGCGAGCAAGTCATCGCGCAGAGAAGCGGGCAAAGGTGAAGCAAGAAAGCGGCGCTCGATTTCCGCGTCGTCGTTGCAGTGGATCGCGAATTCGAGGAGGTTATTTTCGGCCAGAAAACAGTCAAACACGTCCGTGCTTAAAACCAGAGCCGGAGGAACGCCGATCCTCACGCCTGGAAAGCGGCGCGAAAATCGCCGCTTGTACAGCAGATGCCGCACAAACGCCAGTCCACGCGCTTTGCCGCCGAGCGATCCGGCGCCAATCCGCAGGAAAAAACTGTCGGTGGCTTTGAAACTGGCCGCGTCGAAATCGCCAATGAGAAACTCGCTTTGCTCGTGCCGGTACTCGCCGATCGATTGGATCAGGTCCTGGCGCAATGCCTCGAGATTGGCGAAGTCCGAGACTCTCCGCGGGCGCAACTTCTGCGCCAGGGCAAATTCCGTTCGCGCCGTGAGCCAGCGGGAAAAATGGTTCCTCTCGCTGTGATATCCCAGGCTCTCGGCTGGAACCGTCATCAGCTGCGCTTCCAGCGTATTAAGGTCGCGGGCGCGTGAGACCTCGGCACCGCCGGGCATGCGGAATACGAAGTCGCCGAAAGCGCATTGTTGCGTGAGCAGCTTGCGGAAATCGCGCAGAAAAGTTGGGGAGCGTTTTTGCAGGAACGCGAAGCCCTCCGCATTGGCGCGTGCACGGTACTCGGTATGGCTGGAGTGCAGCACGATGGGAACGTCGGGAACCGCTTCGCGAATCATGTGCGCGAGTTCGAAGCCTGCGTTGTCGTCCGCCACTCCCGCGCGCGGGAACTGCACATCGGAGACCACGGCCAGCAGATTGGCGCGGTACTCCATTGCCTGGGTGGCCGCGTCCTCGTACTCAGAACACAACAGAATTTTCGGACGCGCGCGCTGGCGCAGCAGCTTATGCGCGACGTTGATGCCTTCCTGAATCACGCGCTCCGACTGGCTGATCAGCTCGGTGTAAATCACGGGCAGAATCGACGAGTAGTAACGGATATTGTCTTCCACCACCAGCAGCACGGGAACGCCCAGCGTTTTCACGTCGTGGCGCACGTTGCGCTTGTCTTCCACGTACTTGACGATCGCGATCAGAATGCGAGCATTTCCCTGCCACAAGAAAACGCGATCGATATCGGTTAATGGGTTCCGCGAGATGAAACTCTTCACCTCGCGATAGTCGTAGGCCAGCACCACGACCGGGATGTCACGCCCAATTTTCTTAACCTCGCGCGCCAGTTGGGCCGCGTTCATTCCGCCTACCGCCAGGTTGGTGACAATCAGGTTGAAACGGCTTTGCGAGCGCGCCAATTCCAGTGCCTGCAGGCCGTTTGAGACATGTGTGATTCCCGGAATCTGCTGCAGGTTGAGTTCGCGCGACTCGCCGATGAGGAGTTCGTTCAAGCGCCCGTCTTCGCGCAGGATGAAGGAATCGTAAAGGTTGGAAACGAGCAGGATGTCCTGCACGCGAAACGGCATGAGCCGGTCGAAGCCTTCAAACGCATCTTCGGCATCGAAATGCGTGTCGGGTTCGGCGGTTATTTCAAGATCGCGGAAGCGCGTGAAATCAGGCATGGGGCCAGTGTGCGCATTGTAACAAGCGGCGAGTGGCGAGCGCGGTGACGGGTGAGGTCGCAAATTGCGACCTCAAAATCCTACGGCCCTCGCTTCACCATATTCGTATGACTTGCCACACAGATCCACTGCCCGGCAAAGACCCACGTATCGGTGAACCGGCCGTAATGGTCGAAGGGCTTACCGCGATTCTTGCCTCGTGTGTGGTAGGCCCCGGTGACGACCGCGACGCCAGGATAGAAATACACATCCACATCGTCATTGACTACGGAGATGGTTTCGACCGACGGATCCTTGGCATCGGCAATGAACTTCTCTTTGTTCATTAGCGTGCCGTCCCAATCCGTATAGACAAATGTGTCGGCGACCAGACGGTTTAGCGCCTCACCGTCGCGATGGATTTGCGCCTGGTTCCAAGCGTTCTCCAGCGCGATCAGTTTGCTTTTTTCCGCTCCCGAATCCTTGCTTGCAGCCTGAGAATTGGCTGGTAGACACGCTCCCAGAAGAAGCAGGAACATTAATAGAAGCTTCATCAATACACCCAGTGGTCAAGATCGCGAAAGAGCCTGCCGGCGCGCAATGTAATCCGGCGCGCCTTGCGGCTCTACCCTTGTTTCAGCTTCAGCTTGCCCTTGTTTTCTTCCAAAAACGCCTTAAGCTCTGGCGCGGCGTCGAGTAGCCGGGTCCATTGCTCGTAGTAGAGCGTCACGGGAAAGCGGCCCAGTCCATACACACTCACGCCGCCCTTTTCGCTGACGCGAAATTCCATGGCGCCGCTTCGCTTCTTGGTTTCGACTTGTTTTTCCAATTCCTGGAGTTTTGCTTTCAACTCGTCATACGTTGGTTCTGCCATGAATAGACCTCACAGTATTTATTTTCATCATAGGTCGGAGCGCGCTTTTCGTCGAGACACGCTAGGACAGGGTACGGCTCAGTTTGAAAAACACATTCTTCCGGCGGCTAAAGACGCTGCGGGAAGATGCGGACTCCTCGCCGTCCCCTCGGCTTCGCTCGAGGCAGGCTCTCACCGCGCAAGCGCGGCTGCGGACGGCTCGGAATGACAAAATTAAAGACTCAGCGGTGCGGCTGAAGCCGCACCCTTTCAAAACAGATTCAGTCCGAGCCACTACGCCGGGCAAACGTCTCTCTGGTGCCGATCTCGATTGTCTTGCCGTCTGCCGTTTTGCCTTACCAGACGCGGCAGGCTTTGGCCGGCATCATGGGCTGGCCAACTTTGCAGCCAAATGCCTTTCCGAATTCCGGCGTATTCACCAGTACTCCGTTGGCGCGGAATCGAGCGGGAGAATGCGGATCGGTAGTTGCGACCAGCCGTTCCAGTTCCGGCCGCCACTCCGAGCACCAATCCTGCGCGAACCCCAAGAACATCTGCTGAATCGGCGTGTATCCGTCCTCTGACTTTTTCTCCAGATCGGTTCCAGACGCGCTGGCCCTCGCCAGGTACGCGAGGATGGTTAGCCGCATTCCGCCGTTATCCGCCGTGTTTTCGCCGAGCGTGAGTTTTCCATTGATCTTGGTATCTCCCACGCTGAATTGCCCGTACTCGTCGACAATGCACTGCGCCTTCTCTGTGAACTTCTCGCCGTCTTCCTTCGTCCACCAATCTTCCAGATTTCCGTGGCCGTCGAATTGGCGCCCTTCGTCGTCAAATCCATGCGTGATTTCGTGCCCCATGAACAGGCCAATGTGGCCGTAGTTGACGGCGTCGGGTTCGCTCGCATCGAAGAACGCCGGTTGCAGCACGCCTGCAGGAAAATTGATGTCGTTCATGCTTGGGTTGTAGAACGCGTTCACGGTAGGGGTAGAAGTCAGCCACTCTTCGCGGTCCACAAGTTTGCCGATTTTCTCCAGTTGCCGGCGCGATTCAAATTCGGTCGCACGCAAATTGTTTCCGAATGCGTCGCCGCGCACGATCTCGAGCTTTGAATAATCGCGCCACTTGTCCGGATAGCCGACTTTATTGGCGATGAGGTGCAATTTTTCCTGCGCGCGTTTTTTGGTTGCCGCGCTCATCCAATCGAGCGACTCGATATCGCGATCCATTGCCGCTTCGATGTCGTGAATCATCTGCAGGGCTTTCACTTTGCTCGACGGCGAAAACTGCTGCACCACGTATGCCTTGCCTAAAGCTTCTGGAAGCGAAGCATCGGTGCTGCGCACACACCGCTTCCAGCGCGGCTGCTGCTCGGGAGTACCCGACAGCTTGCGGCCGTTGAAATCGAATTTCTCCGCATCCAAAGCCTTGGGCAAAATCGATCCCGGAATCGAAGCTACCAGTTGCCAGCGCAAGTAAGCTTTGATGGTTGGAAGATTGGTCTCGGCGATAACACGGTTCATGCCCTTAAAGAACTCGGGCTCGGCCACGTTAATCTCGGCAAGTGCGGGCGATCCGCTTGACGGATAAAAATGCTCCCAGTTGAAAACCGGGGTAAGCGCCTGCAGTTCCTTCGCCGGCATCATGTGATAGACATTGTGCGGCTCGCGCTGGGAAGTGATATCGAGCGAGACTTTTGCCAGTTCCGTTTCCAGCTTCATAATCGCCGCGGCATCGCTGGCGGCTTGCTTCTCGCTCGCTCCAAGCAACTTCAGGATGTTGGTGATGTGCTGGACATACTGGTCGCGAATTTCCTTGTCTTTCGCTCCCTCGCGCAGATAGTAGTCTTTCTCTGGAAGACCCAATCCGCCCTGCTGCACAACCGCGATCGACCGCGTCGCATCCTTGAAATCCTGCTGCGATCCGAATCCGATAAACGCATTCACATTGATCAGCTGATAATGGGCGAGCAGTTCCGGCAACTGATCCTTACTCGTAAGCGCGTCGATCCGGTCCAGTTCAGGTTTCAGCGGCGCCAGTCCCTTCTTCTCAATCGCCGCGTCGTCCACGCAACTGGCGTAGTAGTCGCCGATCTTGGTCGTATTCGCGTCCCGCCCGGCATCGTCGACTGCCGCTTTATCCAGAATTGCGTGAAGAATTTGCTGGTTGTATTGATCGAGGTTATAGAACTGGTCGGAGTCTGGAGAGTCGGGGGGAATTGGATGCAGCTTCGCCCAGTTGCCGCAGGCGTACTGATAGAAATCCACGCAGGGGTCGGCCGCCGTATCCATTATAGTTTTGTCAATTCCCGGGATCAGCGAATAGGTATGGGGAGCGGCAGCGGCCGCGGGATTTGGTTGTTGGGCAAAAAGTGCGCTCACACAGAGCAAGAAGAGAACGAGAATGTGACCTGTTTTCATTGAAGGCATAATCCTCCACAAAAGCCGGGGGCGCCGGCGAAAGTCATAGCTCAGAATTAAAGGGACCAATTTAGATCCCTAAAAGGTTAGCACGGCGGGACTGAATCGGAAGCGCCGATGAATGCATTGCAGACAGCGAATGAATATAGGATTGATGTCCCCTCGTGAACGAATTCGCGATCTCCCGAAAAAGAAGATCAAACGCACGGCGGAAATCTATCCAACCGGAATCTATCCAAATTGAAGAACCGGGCGAAACGATGCCTTGTGATAGAACTATCTTCGCCCTGGCAGTTCCCCTACAGTTGCAAGTTTCTACACACTTTCCAAAACGTGGTGGACTTAACCTGCAATCGTCTTTGTCTCAATCACTTACGTAACCGGCTCGTGCTTCAAATGGAGACCTACATGCTAGACTATTATCCAACGCATTGGATGCGTCATTCAGTCAAACAAGGGGAGTATTGTGCCCAAGAAGAAAAGTCCGTTTGAAAGTGTCTTTGTCCTGCTGCTGCTGGGATTGCTGGCCGGTGCGGTAGGAGGCCTGGGAGTTGGCCTGTTTCAGTTGCGCGCTTTGTCGCAGTCTGCCGCCGCTGCATCCTCAGCGACAAAGTAGAACCGCATTCCACCGCTTTTCGGGTTGATGATGAAGCGTGCGGCAACGGGACCGAGCCCGCGACATCATGGACACATACAAATGGTCAGCAACTGACCCCGTCCCTGTCCGCGGCGGTGTTTTCATTTCTTTCCCCTCGGCATTCGAATCGGCGAGGGTGGAATTCGACAAGAGGGGCCTACCGTACGATCAGTGGTCGCCCTCGTTTTTCACCTCTTTTAGATCGATCCCCACCTGCTCGGCTTTCTTATAAAGATGCGAGCGTTCCAATCCTAATGCTCGTGCCGTGTTCGAGACCTGGTAGCGATTGCGCTTCAGCTCCGCGAGGATCGTCTGTTTTTCAAAGGCGCGCACGCGTTCGGCGAGCGGACCGGCTCCTACTGAGGTGGAATCGGGCGCGGCAACTGAAACGGGCAACGCCAGTTCCACGGTTTCAGCGTCGACTTCATCGCCGGTAGCCAGCAGCATCAGGCGCTCGACGGCATTTCTCAGTTCGCGGACATTACCCGGCCATGCGTGCTCCTGTAGCGCCGCCATCGCGTCGGCAGTGAAAAGCATGGGTTTCCATCCGTTGATGGCCGCCACTTGTTGAGCAAAGTGCTCGACTAGCGCGGGGATGTCTTCGCGGCGTTCGCGCAGCGGAGGCAGGCGCAGCGGGAAGACGAAGACGCGGTGAAATAAATCCTGCCGGAATTTGCCCTCCCGGACTTGCGCTTCGAGGTCGCGGTGAGTGGCGACGATGACTCGCACGTCCACGGTGATAGCGCGCTCGCCGCCAATGCGCTCGACCTCACCCTCTTCGAGCACGCGCAGCAGCTTGGCTTGCATGGTGAGCGGCATGTCGCCGATTTCGTCGAGGAAGATGGTGCCGCGCTGGGCTTGTTCGAACTTGCCAAGATGGCGGCCCGCGGCGCCGGTGAACGATCCTTTTTCGTGGCCGAACAATTCGGATTCGATTAGCTCGGCCGGAACCGCGGCGCAGTTCAGCGTGACGAAGGGACCGCCTGCCCGCAGACTGAGCTCGTGCAACGTGCGAGCCACGAGTTCCTTGCCCGTGCCGGTTTCGCCTTGAATGCAGACGCGGGTTTCGCTGGCGGCTACGCGCTTCACCTGCGCCATCACGCGGCGCATGGTCTCGCCTTTCCAGACGATTTCGTGTTTACCGAGACGGCTTGCCAATTCGCGGTTTTCGCGCTCGAGGCGGCCTAGCTTCAAAGCGTTCTCGACCGTCAGCAGGAGTTTCTCGGTGGAGATCGGTTTTTCCAGAAAATCGAGCGCCCCGAGACGAGTGGCCCGAACGGCCATTTCGATGTGGGCCTGGCCCGACATCATGACCACGGGAGCCGTCACGCCTTGTGTTTTGAGTTCTTCGAGAAGCGTGAGCCCGTCTTTACCGGGCATGACCACGTCGGAGAGTATCAAGTCGAAGGATTGCGATTTAGCCAGTTCCAGAGCCTTGTTGGCGCTGTCGCAGACGACGGCTTCGTGGCCTTCCAGACGAAACGCCCGTGAGAGCGAAGCCAACGTATTGGCTTCGTCGTCGACGATTAGTAAGCAGGCTTTTTGCAGCACGGTGATTAACCTCAACTGAAATGCAAATCCAAATCTACCGCAGAGACGCCGAGTGCGCCGGGTAACCGCAAGGAAGTTCGATGCGAAACGCCGTTCCTTTTTCTTTCGTGCTTTCCACGGAAATCTTGCCGCCGTGGTCACTCACCACCGACTGCACAATTGCGAGGCCGAGTCCGGTGCCATGCTGCTTGGTCGTGTAATAAGGAGTGAACAAGCGTTCGCACTCTTCCAGAGTCAGGCCGGAGCCGGTATCGGCGACCGACAGTGAAACTCGATTGTCCGCGGCTGCGGTGCGGATGGTCAGGTCGCCGCCTTGCGGCATGGCGTCGATGGCGTTGAGCAGCAGATTTTGCAGCGCTCGATGCAGCAGATCGGGATCGGCGGAAATTTCTGGCAACGAATCGGCTAGCTCGGTATGGACGACGATTGGATTCTTCTCTCGATCGCCGCTCTGCAATTGAGCACGAAAAACTTGCAGCACGGATTGCACTACGTCATTCAGTTGTATCGATCTGCGCTGCGGCTGCGGCATTTTAGAGAATTCGCTAAAGCGGCCAACGATGGTTTTCAGGTTGTTGATTTCCGCCAGCAGGGTTGCGGTGCTCTCCTGAAAAACTTCCTCGAACATTTCGGGCGATTTTTGTTTTGCGCGCAAAAGATTCTCGACCGTGACTTGCAACGGGAAGAGCGGGTTCTTCAGTTCGTGAGCCAAGCGCCGCGCCAGTTCACGCCACGCGGCCACACGCTCGGCTTGAAGAGTACGGTCCTTTTGCTGCACGAGATCGGCGGTCATGCGGTTGAAAGACGCGGCCAGTTCGCCGAGTTCGTCGCTCGATTCGACTTCGACTTTTGCGGTAAGGTCGCCGGCGGCGACGCGGCGCGCGGCTTCGGCTAGCGACTCAACCGGACGGGTGACGCGGGCGGCAAACCACAGGCTGGCCAAGACGGCCACGAAAATTCCCACGCCGCCGACCAGCAGGGCGGCGGAGACGATCCGTCTTTGCAATTCGACCAGGGGACGCCGCGAGCTGCCGACAAGCAAAACACCCAGGAGTTGCCGGCTGGCCTTGTTTGGATTGGGGCCGGTTAGCGGAACGGCGTGAAAAACTTCAGCATCGGCGGAATCGGACGTCCAATGAATCACTTCCCGCGATGGTTGCAATGTGTCGCGGACTTTGGCAACCAGCGGTGCAATCTTATCGGATCCAGCAGCCGGCCCGTTCAGATCCAGCAGTGAGTTTGGGTTCCATTGTGCGTCGAGATTTTGATATAGCAAAACGCGGGTTCCATCCGGAATTTCCAGCGTCGATAGAAAAGCCTGGTCGAGCTTCTCGCCGCCGATCACGTACAGAGGCCGTTCTCCGATACGGGCCTCGCGTACAGCAAACAGGCCGAGGGTTGCACCATCCGGCAGTTCTTCACGCTTGAGAAAAGCCTCAGTTGGATAGACCGCCGCAGGAGGGGTGGTTTCGGAGGCCGCGGTTTCAGGGCCCGCAACGGCGAGGACTGCGGGTTCGGGATAGCCGAACTTCGCTTCCCATTGCGCCGACGAGAGAATGACACCGCGATAGTCGACAAGTTCGAGAAAATCGAGCCGCTGCTGACTCGCCAATATGCGCGCGTCGCCTACGGAATCGCCCGACTCCGCCGCGCCGCGGTTCATATCGAGTGCGATGCGCTGCACGGTTTCGCTGGCGGCGATCGATTCGACTTTGCGCGCAACTTCCAGCCCCCGCTGTTGGAACTCGGACTGAAACTGGGCGGCGACGGCCTTCGCACGCATCTGGTCGGCCTGCTCGAACGAGCGCCGGATCGTGCCATAAACAGACGCCGAAATCACTACAACGCAGAGCAGCACGGTCGTTGCAAACAGCAGAAGGAGTTTCTTGCGGAAGTTCATTGCGGGGCCACATCCGGACGTGAATCGCTAAGCCATACATCGGCGAGTGAAGCGCCAGCCTCGTTCCATGTCCCCAGCCGGTCTGCTTTCCAGTTGCGCACGCGCTCGCTGGCTGCGCTCGCTACCGGCAAATGGAAAAGCGGGATCACCGGGTATCCATCGAGCATCTCGCGCTCGGCTTTGTAGAGACCGTCGAGTGAATCGCTGCGCGTTGCCGGAAATATGGGCTGGACCAACTTCAATTGCCGCGCGACTTCGTTGAGCGCGGTAGCAGGATCGGGGCTGGGCAGCGCGATGCGGGCTAAACGGATATCCTCCGATCCGGACAACGATACCTGCAGAGTGATGCCAACTTCACGCGCGTTGAGCGCAATGCGTTCGGCAATCAGTTGGGCTTGCGGATCCCTCGGATCATAGCTGAGACTGAGTGCGGGTTGGCGCGTCTCCGCGAGCAAAGCACGTGCGCGTTGCGGATTTGCCTGGACCGGAAAGACCGCGCTGTAGCCCGTCATCCAATTGGGAAGGATGCTGGCGGCAGCCTCGCCCGCGCCCTTCAAAAGCACGGACTGGATAGGCTTGCGATCGATGGCAAGCGCCAGCGCCTCGCGCAGGCGGGCATCTTGCGCCTTTGAGGTCGCGGAGAAAACCAGCGCCAGCAACTCCACCGGCAGAGATGATGATGTCGTGTCGTGACGCTGCGGCTCGATGGTTGCCTGCGCCGCCGCTTCAATCACGTCAGCCTTGCCCAACGTGAGTGCAATGGCTTGGTCGCGCAGCGACTTGCCGAATTCTATTTCGACCACATCCACAAAAGGACGCCCCGCCCAACTCGCTTCGTTCGCGGCAAGCTTGAGCAGTTTCGCCGGTTGCCAATCCGCGACCAGGAACGGCCCGGTGCCGATGGGAACGCCGTGACCATCGTACTTAAGAACGAGATTCCGCGGCAGCGCGAGCTCGGCAAGCAGCAAACGCAAGGGAGAATCACTCTCGATAAAGAGCGTATCCTCCGAAGCGCGCACATTCCAGTTGGGATGGATTGCACCCAGAATCTGCGCCATGGCGGCTGCGGTGGCTGCGCTTCCATCATGGAACTTTACTCCGCGGCGAATTGTGAATTGCCAATGGCCGGCGCTCGGGTCGCTCTGCCACGCCACGGCCAAAGCAGGTTGGGGACGGTCCTGTGCATCGACGTTTACCAGCGTATCCCCGACAAGCGTGAGCGTCCGAGCCGCGCTCCAGTAGCTGGTGGTAGGGGCAGTCGCAGGAATGTCGAGTGAATCGGGCGCCGATTGCATAAGCACGCGCAGCGTCCCGCCATAGTGCGCACGAGTCTCTGCCATGGTCGTGACGGTTGCGGTGGCAAGCAAGCTAATTACCGCAAGAAATCGATATGCTATACGCCTCATACCATCCTGTGTCTTTCCGCTTTACGATTGCCGATGCGCCGCCGGAGCTGTCCGGCCAAAGCGCAACAATCCGGCCGTCGAACTTCACCGCTGAACTGACTGCCACCGGCTCGCGGTCGGCAATCTCGAATGCATGCAAGCCGTCGCGCTCCGCATCGCCGCTTTCCGAGACAATTAACTGTGCGCCGGTGCCACAACTGGAATGAACCGCAGCCAAATCGCTGCCCCAGTTCGCGCCGCGAATCACCCGGTCGGTCATTCCATCGACAAGGTGCAGCGATCCATCCACGGCGATAAACGCCCAAAGTGCGTAACTCGCCCGCGGTAAGGCGGCGGCAGAATAGAAAATGGGAACGTTAAGAATCTTCCCGATGCCGGGGGCGAGCGCGCCAGTAAAAAAATTGCGGTTGGGCGCAAAGAAGGCCCGCAGGCCTCCATCCTCGGACGATAAGCGCCAGGGATCGTCGCTGTCGTTGCAAGCGAGGGTAAGCGGCGCGGCGGCGCTGGAACGGCAAAACGTGCCCGGCAGGTAAACGTCGAACAGGTGGTCCCGGCGTAGCAACAGGCGTCCGCGCAGATCGCGGGGAAAGACACGCGAGTGAGCGATGGGCATAGAGGTTTCGAGTTCCCAGCGTGCGGACTGATTCGCGCCTTGCCGGCGATAGACGGTAACCATTCCGTCGCCGAGCACGAGCAGGCGCGGGGCGCCGGGCATTTCAACGAGGGCGGCGTCGAGCATCGGCGGTTCTTGCGCGAACACCAGGGTCGTTTTGAGCACCATTGGCGATGCTGGGTTCAGTGGCGTTCCCTGGGTGCGCGGCAACGACACCAGGGCAACTTTCTTCTCATCGGATCCAATAACAATCTCGGCCGTCCAGACGTATTCGCGCAGACTTTCGGAGAGCACAACCGTGACCGTACCCATTGCCTGCTCGGCGTTTGCGGTGTGGATGCCTTCGGCGCTCAACTGGGCTTCGAGTGTGCTGCGTACTTCGCGCACGGATTTGTCGTCGAGTGAGGAACGGTTAGTGACATCGAGCGCAAATGTGCCGGGGCCCGAAGCGGTGACAATCTTGTGCGCGAGTTGGCGGGCGGTGTCTCCCAGGTTCGAAGCAAACAAGGAGGATGGGAAAAAAATGGCCGCGAGCACGAGGAAAATCGCACAACCTGGCCGCGGACCGCTGGACGCGCGCACTCGCATGTCGGAGATGTGCCGATTATAGCGCTTAATGAATAGAGGTCTTGTCATCTCATGTCACTCAGGTGCTCTCGCAAGCAACGGTCAATAGCGGCGCTGGCGGATATGGTTGATAGTGATTGAAGCAGGATGATCCGCAACGCAGACCATCCTGCCATGTAAAGCGCCGATTCATGTTTGTGGCTATTGCTGAGACTTTCCTTCGGAAGTTTCCACGTCTTCCGCCTGACTGACGTGGTTTGGCGCGCCCATGCCACGCAGCACATCATTCGTGAAGAAAAACTTGCCGTCAGCCGGCACCATCATGATCTGCAATTTGTCGGAGAGGCGTTCGGCAACGATCTTGTTGATCAGCAGCGGATTCTGTTTCAGGATGGCGCTCTCGCTTGTCATGCGCTCAGCGTCGGCAGCCGCGGTCAAGCGTATGCGTTCGGCTTCGGCTTGCGCCAGCAGCTTGCGGCGTTCCATCTCCGCCTTGCTGTCGATAAGCTTGGCCTCGCCGGCCGCCTCGGCATTCTTCACCGTCGCTTCCTTGCGTGCTTCCGCTTCGAGTTTTGATTGCTCGATCTGTTTCTGTTTCAGCGGCAGCGTGTACTGCATGGCGTCCGATTCGCTCTTGGCTTGCAGCACTTTCACGGTGGCTTGCCCCTCGGCTTCCTTTACCTGTTGCACTTTGGTCGCTTCGGCGTCGGCCTCCGCTATCTTTACTTGCTTCTGATGAATTTCGGTCTCGACGCCCATGCGATCGTTCTCTTGTTCCTTCAGCAGCAGAGACTCCAGACCCTTGGCGTACTCTTGCGGAAGTTCGATGTCGCGCAGCATGACCTCCTTCACAACAATGCCGTCCGCCGCCAATCGTTTGCGGATTAGTTCGGCCGAGCGCTGGCGGACTTCTTCGCGCTTGGACGAAAAAACTTCGCGCACCGTATAGCTGGGCACCAGTTCACGCCATGCCGTAGCGACCACGGGCGGAACAATTTCCTTTTCCAGAGGCTGCGGCAGATTGGCCTCAATGTAATCGAGACGCTTGGGGTCGATCTGGTAACGCACGGTGATTGCGAGGCCAAGTGTGAGGCCTTCCTTGGCTTGTACATGCAATGGTTCGCCTTTCGCCTCTGCTTTAGTCGGAGAACCTTCGCCGATCCCAGTGGTGAAAAGTTGATCACGAGTATTGAAGAGTTCTACATGCTCGACCAGCGGCACAACGAAATGCACGCCAGGATACAAAGCTCCGGCAAGCGTTCCCTTGGTCTGGCTGACTCGCACCCCGGCCATTCCGCTGGGGACGATCACGATGCCAGCCGAGATCAGCAATGGAGCCCACGCCAGCATCACAAGCGCAACCGGCGTACGCCAACGAAAATTAGGAGGGGCTTCTGGAGCAATGCCTGCCTCCGGGTCCACACTGAACCGTTTGCGCCGGTAGGCAAGTAACAGGTAAGCGTCGTAGGTGAAAATTCCAAAGGCGATTGCAAACATCGCAATCCCCGCGGTAAGCAGCAAATACTTCAGTAACAGCATAGTGGTGCCCCTTTCAGTTCTTTCGTCCTGGTTTAGGAACTTCCGGACGGCGGGCAAACGCCACCCGAACGATTCGTCCGAAAATGAGTTCTTCGATTAGCAATGCGGCGGCCAGAGAGAAGGTCAGACCACCGATAATCACTAGAAGGTGCAGCATTGTTTCCATAACTTGCCTCCATAATTCGGACCAGTCGAGACGATCCGGCCTTTCGCTGCAAAAGTCGGCTTTTACCGTCCGCCGCCGGAGCCCGATCTGGTTTCGACTCGCGCAATCGTTTCGGTCGCAGCATCGCCTCTACTCACCAATTCCGGTACAGTGCCAGTCCCAAACACCGCCGCGATCTGTTCATCGCGTTCCCCGCGAATCTGAACCGCATCGCCCACATCGACCAAGGTGAAGAGTTCCTCGATATCCCGCTTACCCATGCGAATACATCCTGTCGACTCCGCTTTACCGATCGAACGTGGCTGATTTGTTCCGTGAATGCCGTAGCCTTTCGCGCTCAACCCCATCCATCGCGTGCCGACAGGGTTGCCCTTGCCAGCTGCGACGACATGGCCTTTGTGGTAGTACGTTGGGTTGCTGACGCGTGTCACGATTTTGAATTCGCCGACCGGACTCGGTGTGGAACTCTTGCCTACCGCGACGCGATAAATGCGAACGACTTTTCCGTTCGCGAACAATGCCATCTTGCGGTCGGGGATGCTGACGAGAATCGATCGAACCGCGGCTTTGGAGAGTTCAGGAATCTCGAGGCTGGGCGCGGCGGCAACGGACGTTTGCAGTGCCGCGCTTGCGGTGGTCATTGTTATTACTGCCGTTAGCGCCGCTACGGAAATCCAAAGTCCCTTCCACCGATTTGCTTTGCCGCTCGCTCGCTTCATCGCGCCGCTCCTGTTTGCTTTGGACTGCGTACGCTAAGGGATAAGCAGGCCGTGAGCCGGAAGCGAAGCAACTGAAAAGACGGAGGTTACGCTCGCATGATGGGGAGCCTTCGTGTCTGGATCAACAATCGTGTGTCAGGCGTGACACGGGGATTTGCGCTACCAGGGTGAATTGTTCGGGTGGAGTTTTGTGAAGAGTGGCTGTCGTCTGAAAAAGCCCTATTCTTGTGTCGATCTTCGCCGTTGAGTTAGTAATTTCACAATCGGCAACTAACCGGATAGAGTTTCAACGCGAGAAAGGTGACACGAGCTGCATTGGTAAGAACTTACTCGTACTTACCAACCCATCTGTCGCATTCGCTCGAGAATGAGCGCGCTGTAGCGATTCATGCGCTCGGGCCGTCGCTTCAGCGGAGCGGGCAGAATCGCAGCGAGCCGCGCCGCCTGCTCCCGGCCGATATTCCGGGCCGCGGTGCCCTCATAGTAGCGAGATGCCGATTCCACACCATAGATGCCAGGTCCCCATTCAACTACGTTGAGATAGATCTCGAGGATGCGCCGCTTGCCAAGAACAAATTCGGCGACCGGCACAAGCGTGAACTCCGCGCCCTTGCGGAGGACGGAGCGGCCGGTTCCGAAAAACAGGTTCTTTACGAGTTGCTGCGAAATGGTGGAAGCTCCGCGAGCGCGGCCGCCGTCCAAATCGTCTTCGGCAGCGATTTGGATTTCGTGCCAATCGAACCCGTGGTGCTGGTAGAAGCGAGCGTCCTCCGCGGCGATGACAGCGTGCTGGAGATCGGGCGAGATCTGGCTGAGCGGAACGAATCTGTAGCGTTCGCGATACGGAGCATGGCGAAGCCAGGCTTGCAGGCGGCGCTGGACGTGCACCGCGGTTGTCGGTGGGTTGACCCACCGGGCGGCCAGCAGGATCAACCCGGCAAGCGACCAAAGAAGAAGGACACCGATGGCAAGCCATTGAACAAAGGATCGGAGAAAACCTTTACGAGGCGGTTTTTTGCGGAGGTTGTTCGCCTTCTTAATCACATTTCGGCCGCGTAAGTGATTGGAAAAATGGAGCGGGCGACGAGGATCGAACTCGTGACATCCAGCTTGGGAAGCTGGCGTTCTACCGCTGAACTACGCCCGCTTGACTCCGCAGAATTTTCTCAGTAAGACTATCACTCCGCCACAGTTCGACACAATGTTTGCCGCGGTACTGGGTCAGTTTGAAAGACACATTCCTCCGGCAGCTAAAAGGGCGATTGATTTTAGACGGTTACGACACGGCTGAAACGGGTTGCGTAAGAAGCACTTTTCTGGGCGTGAGTCTGACCTCAGCGGCTTTGAAACCGATCCTGATGGGCTCGCGTTGCGGCGCATGAAGGCGCGTCGCTACAAATCCCCACTCAAGCCGAAACCGGGCTTGTGCGGGCGGCCAGCCCAGAACTCGATCGATCAATAAAAGGAAATGACCCCGGATGTCCGGGGTCATCAACGTGGTGCAGCTCTCTGTCAACGTCAGTATTGGCGGTGGTGGAGGCGATGTCAAGTTACTTGGGGAGATTATCTCTGCGTTCTCTCCCCGGATAGAACTTCTCCACAAATGGGAGAATGGACCCGGCGGGATTCGAACCCGCTGATCCCTCGGCTTCGCTCGGGATTTCGGCTGCAGGCTCCCGCTTCGCTCACGCCTGCAAGACCGCCTCAACTTTGACAGAGAGCTGTGCTACCGTTGCACCACGGGCCCTGGTAAGAGTGTCGCGGACCACGCGGCTTCCCGCTAGGCGGCCAGTCACACCGTTTTTTGACGTTTTCAAATCGGGAAAGCGCAGCCGAGAGATGCCCTATCGAGCGATTAAGATTTTGCCGCGCTCGTACTAGAGTTGAAGATGCTTGGCAGGTGGCGTACCAACTGGCAACGTTATGAGCCCCGGATGACTACCGGGGCTTTTGGTTTTTGCGCGGAAGTCCACCTCTTTGGGAGTGACTACTTTCGTGGAATTGCGAATGCTCGACGCGAAGCGGATATTGATTTCAAGCAGATTGCGTCTGGAGGACGTTGCCAGTGGGTACTGGACGCTGTTTGCCGAACAGTCGAGTGGCTTAGTCAGCCATTACGGTTCAACTCCGTCGTCCTCCGCACGGCCCTCGACTTCAGTAATACCTGTCAGGTTTGCTTAGCGACGTTATAATGACTTTGTTTGGCAGACAGCGTACCGACTGGCAATTGTTCAAGCCCCGCCTGACTAGCGGGGCTTTTGGTTTTTTGTGGGGACATCCACGTTTTGAAATACGCTCCGGGTGCAGGCCCTCAGCGGCTGAAGCCGCGATGTTAGTTGGTAGCCATTCGGCACGACTGGAAGTCGTGGCCTTCCCGGCGGAATCCAGAACCCACGATGCATGCGGTTGTGGAATCCCACTCATCGCAAAAGGCGCGATGAGTGGGGCACCTGTGATGTTTCAAGA
The DNA here is from genome assembly GCA_049698855.1 of Terriglobales bacterium. GTDB lineage: Bacteria > Acidobacteriota > Terriglobia > Terriglobales > Acidobacteriaceae > Acidiflorens. The sequence goes on along the minus strand of JBAVYO010000052.1, from coordinate 110 downwards.
CGTTGTCCATTCGATCGGGACCAGAGAAGCTGATTGTGACGAGCAATCCAGTTTCCGAGGTCAGACCGAATGGACATCCATCAGAATGCCCGACTCACGCTGCGCAGTCG
>JBAVYO010000051.1:0-19865 GCA_049698855.1 Terriglobales bacterium | reverse complement strand
GGCAGTGGCTCTCCTGGTAGCGCCGGCTGGATTTGCGCTTTCGGCGTCTATTTGACTGGCCGCGAACCCGTAATGAGGATATCCACCAGCCTGCGGGCGCTTTGCTGCCAGTCAGGAGCGGACGCGACGTGGGAGACGCCGATCAGTGCGCGAAGCAGATCGAATGGCTCCAGATCTCTACGAATGTCACCGCTCTTGATGGCGCGCTTCACCAACGCATCAATGGCTCCCTGGATATGAACGCGCGAACCCTCATATAGCTTCGATGGGCCTCCGACGTATGCATTCAATACAGGGGCGATGATCTGCTTCGCCGCGATGTAATCCACGAACAGTAACATCCATGCTCGCAAGGCCTCAATGGGAGGAAGACTTGCGGAGAATTTTTTCTCGGCTGCGGCCAGTTTTTCGACCTCTGTGCGATAGACCGCTTCGATCAATGCATCTCGCGTAGGAAAGTGGCGATACAAGGTTCCGGGCCCAACGCCGGCTTCTTTGGCAATGTCGTCGAGGCTGGCGTTAGCGCCGGACCGGGTAAACGCCTCCTTCGCCACCTCCAGAATGCGCTCGCGGTTCTGCTGCGCGTCGGTGCGCGGTTTTCGGCAGACCAATATTGAGCATTTTTTGAGCATCGCAGAAATATTTGCAACCGGAGGCTGTCTCCGGTTATCTTATTCTAGAGATTCGGAGACACTCTCCGTTTTATCAGAACCCAACGGGATGTCAATAGTTGCTTTTTGGGTCTCCGCTTCAAGAGGTGAGAAATATGAATCTAGCTCGTTATAAATCATCGAACAATTCCAATCATTGCGCCGACCTCCTGACAATGGCAGAGCGAGAGTTGTCGGCTTTCTTCAACGCCGTCACCCAATTATTCGGAGCAGAGCAAGCGGAGCTCTCGGCAGCAGACTGGCTGCAGGAGTTGAGGGAGATCGATGCTCTGCCCGCATCAACCCGAGAATGGCGATTGATCACTGCGAAGGCTTCGACTCGGCTCGCAAGTCGAGTGGGCGATTTGTCCATGTCGTCCTCCTTATCGGCTGTACCACAAATTGCTTAGGAGATAAGAATATGCGTGTATTCGTTACCGGTGCTACAGGCTTTATCGGCACGGCGGTTGTTCGAGAGCTGATTGACGCAGGACACAAGGTGCTCGGCCTCACGCGTTCAGACGCGGGCGCCAAGTGGCTGACCGCCGCTGGCGCCGACGTACATCGCGGTTCGCTCGAAGATCTGGATAGTTTGCGCCAGGGAGCGGCCAAATCGGACGGCGTGATTCATTTGGCCTTCGACCATGACTTCTCGAAATTTCAGGAAAACTGCGAAATTGACAGGCTGGCCATCGAGGCTCTCGGCTCGGCGCTCGCCGGTTCTGATCGACCGTTAATCGTGACCTCCGGGACTGGGGGCGTCTTCACGCCGGGTCGCCTCTCGACCGAGGAAGATGCGCTCAATTCTCCAATGCCTCGAGTGTCGGAAGAGGCGGGGGTGTCATTCGCGGCGAAGGGTGTGCGCGTTTCGGTGATGCGGCTTCCGCAGGTGCACGACCCAGTCAAGCAAGGCCTTGTCACTTATCTAATCGCTGTGGCTCGGGAAAAGGATGTCTCGGCGTATGTGGGCGACGGGCTCAACCGCTGGCCCGCTGTGCACGTACTCGATGCCGCACGTCTCTACAGGCTGGCGCTTGAGAAGTCGACCGAAAAAGGAGCTGGGGCAAGCCGCTATAACGCGGTCGCGGAAGAGGGCGTGCCGCTCCGAGAGATCGCGGAGACAATCGGCCGGGGGCTGAAGGTGCCGGTCGTCTCCAAATCTCCGGGCGAGGCAGCCGAGCACTTTGGTTGGCTCGCGATGCTCGCGGGTGCCGACAACGCAGCGTCCAGCGCGCTTACGCAGCAGCGGTTGGGATGGCGGCCGACGGGCCCCGGCCTGATTGCAGATCTCAACGCCATGAATTATTTCCAGGCCTCAGCAACACGAGCCTGAACGATTCGAAGGAGAAAATATGATCGTAGTCACCACTCCCACAGGAGACATCGGATCGCAGCTGGTTCAAAATCTTCTGGCCGCGAATGAGACTGTGCGCGTCATAGCCCGCAACCCCGATAAGATTGCACCAGACGTACGGGCCAAAGTGAACATCGTAAAGGGTTCAAGCGACGACGAAGACGTCTTGCTGCGCGCCCTTGACGGTGCGGAAAGCCTGTTTCTGGTGGTGCCCCCATCCTTTAGAACGAACGATACCCGGGAATACTACCTGCAGTTCACGCGTCCGGTTTGTCGCGCGATCAAGAGTCTGGGCGTGAAACGCGTTGTCTCAGTTTCCGGCATCGGACGTCGAGCCAGCGTGAAGGCGGGACCGGTTACCGCTTCTTTTGCGAAGGATGAAGAGATCGAAAGCACAGGCGTCGATTTCCGAGCTCTGTGGTGCCCGGGTTTTATGGAGAACATGCTGAGACAAATCGACTCGCTCAAACATCAGGGCATCTTCGTCTCGCCAAGCCGGCCAGACGTCAAGAATCCCCAGGTAGCAACGCGGGACATCGCATCCACCGGCGCCCGGCTCCTCCGCGACCGATCATGGACAGGCCAAGGCGGAGTTGCGGTACTTGGACCCGAGGATCTATCCCCTGACGACATGGCGGCCATTGTGAGCGACGTGCTGGGAAGACCAATCCGGTACCAGTCTGTTCCGGGCGAAGCCTATAAGGCGCAACTCATGAAGTTTGGAGCGAGTGCTGAGTTCGCGCAGGGTCTGGTGGACATGTATGGTGCCAAAGATAACGGGCTCGATAAGTCTGAACCTCGGACGGCGGAGAACACGACTCCAACAACTTTTCGGCAGTGGTGCGAGGAAGTGTTGAAGCCCGCGTTTCTGCGCGCATAGGGCCGAGTTCGTGACCGGCAACATCCAAACTCAAACAGGCTCATATATTGCTCATACGTTAAAGGAGAACACGATGGTGGAAGTTTTTGGAGCGACCTCAACAACAGACGACGTTTTGTCGGGCGTGAATCTGAAAGGCAAACGGATTCTCGTAACCGGCGTTTCGGCCGGCTTGGGAGTAGAAACGGCGCGGACGCTGGCCGCACACGGCGCTAACGTTGTAGGTGCGGCACGAGAATTAAGCAAGGCCAACGCTGCCACCAACCATGTGCGAAACGAGGCTGCGGCCAATGGCGGCAGCTTCCAATTGGTTGAACTCGATCTTGCCAACCTGAAAAGCGTGCGCGTCTGTGCCGACCGGTTGCTGGCAAAGGGAGACGCGTTCGACGTGGTCATCGCCAATGCGGGAGTAATGGCTACGCCGTTCAGCAAAACGGCGGACGGTTTCGAAAGACAATTTGGAACAAATCACCTGGGGCACTTTGTTTTGGTTAACCGCATCGCCTCGCTGATCCGCGACGGCGGGCGGCTGGTCAATGTCTCCTCCGCCGGCCATCGCTTCTCAAACGTCGACCTTGCCGATCCAAATTTCGAACACACGCCGTACGAACCCTTCGTGGCCTACGGACGGTCGAAAACAGCTAATATCCTCTTCGCGGTTGCCTTCGACAAACGGCATAGAGATCGCGGCGTGCGCGCTGCGGCCGTGCATCCGGGAGTGATCCAAACAGAACTCGGTCGTTATATGGACCACGCCCTGCTTGAGAAATTGGTCGAGCAGGTCAATCAGCAGCGTGCCGCCGAAGGAAAAGGCCCTATGGAGTGGAAGACCGTTCCTCAAGGAGCGGCAACATCGGTATGGACGGCCATCGTCGCTCCGGCGGATGAGATCGGCGCGCGATACTGCGAAAACTGCCACGTCGGCCAAATCGTTTCCGACGATGTGCCCATCTCAGGCGACGGCGTCCGCGGATATGCGCTCGATCCAAACAACGCTGAAGCGCTGTGGAAGAAGAGCGAGGAATTGGTTGGGGAGTCGTTCTAGCTTTTCTCGCCGAAAATCACGATCAGTTTCAGGAGAACCGGAATGATGAGGAACGGAATGATTGAGAAGACTGATCTGGCTGGCAGCTTCACGCTGCCCGGCACATCCATGACCGTAAACCGCATGGGCTACGGCGCGATGCAACTCGCAGGCCGGGATGGCAACAAGTTGGTATGGGGACCTCCGCGAGATGTCGATGAAGCGATCGCTGTTTTGCGGGAGGCTGTCGCGAGCGGCGTAAACCACATCGATACGTCGGACTATTATGGTCCCCATGTCACCAACCAGATCATAAAAGAGGCGCTGCATCCCTATCCCGACGACCTAGTGATCGTCACCAAGGTCAGCGCCCGGCGCGGGGAGGACGGATCGTGGATTCCGGCTTTCTCACGCGAAGAGCTGACTGCGGCGGTTCACGACAACCTGCGTAACTTGGGATTGGACGTGCTGGATGTGGTCAACCTGCGCAGCATGTATAGCATTGAAGAACCTGCCGAGGGATCGATTGAGGCGCCCATGACGGCCATGGCCGAGCTCCAGCAAAAGGGTTTGGTGCGTCATATCGGCTTGAGCAACGTTACGCCGACGCAGATCGCGGAAGCTCGTCGGATCGCTCCGGTGGTCTGCGTACAGAACTACTACAACCTCGCGCATCGAAGCGATGATGCACTCATCGCAGATCTTGCTCGAGATGGCATTGCTTACGTGCCGTTCTTTCCACTCGGCGGGTTCAATCCACTCCAGTCGGGTACCTTGTCGAATGTCGCCGCGCGGCTCGGTGCCACGCCCATGCAGGTTGCGCTAGCGTGGCTTCTGCAGCGGTCGCCGAATATCCTCGTCATCCCGGGGACATCTTCGATGGCGCATCTTCGCGAGAATCTTCAGGCTGCGAGTCTCAGGATTCCTCCTGAACTGATAGCGAAGCTCGATTCAGTTGGCGAAGGCCCGAAGCACTAGGAACTGCTACCACTCGCGAAGATGGATGAGAAGCAGGAACACGGTTGCGCCTAATGGCAGTAACAATCCTGCGCGCAGGCTTCCGGTCGTCTGTGACACGACGCCTACTGTCCACGGGATAACGGCCGGGCCTACCGATGCCAGAGAAAACATGAGTGCACCGATACTGCGTGCGGCAACGCCAAATCGGTGTGAAAGCCGCGCCACCGTGATGGGATATAACGTTGCATAACTCAGCCCGGTAATCAAAGCGCCGGCAATCACTCCCGGCAGGGAAGAGGAGACCAGCATCAAAGCGATGCCCGCCGCGGCTGTGACGAACCCGACACGCAAAACACGCCGCTCCCAGTGGTCGGAGAGAAATGCCGCACCAAAAGCGCGACCGGCGGTCAATGCTGTCCAGAAGAAAGCCGGCATCAGCGGCGCCCATTTCACTTCCTGCGGGCCCAGCCGCGCTACGTAAGACCCGATCCAGCCGCCGACCGCGGTTTCCGCTCCGGGATAAAAAAAGAAGACAGCCGCGAAAAGCCAGACTGTCGGATTGCGTGCCAGTTCGCGCCAGCGCGGGCGATGATCGGACGCAGTAGACGCGGGCGGGAACGGCAACGTCCACATCGTCAGTGCCAGCAATAGCGGGAATAATGCAACGCCGCCAAGAAAAACCGGCAGCATTTTGTGCGCGGCTGCCCAGGCCACCATCAGCGAGCAAAACACCGCGCCCGTTCCCCAGAAAAAATTGAGCAGGTTCACGGCGCTGGTGCGCGCGTCGGTGCTGATTTCCGCAATCAGCAGGTTATCGGTCGGAATGATCAATCCAAGCCCAAGGCCATAAGTAGCAACCGAGGCCATCCCGAGCCACACCGACCCCATCAGAAGCATGGCCGATCCCGCGGACATCAACAGCAACCCCGACATGAACGCGGGACGATATCCGGCTCGCCTGAGCAGAACTCCCGACAACTGCACGCCCGCAACCGAAGCCAGGAACTGCACCAGAAACAGATTGCCCGCTTGTGTGTCGGTGAGCGCCCAGCGCGTGATGAGCAGCGGCAGCATGGGGCCCAGAAGAGTGGTCAAAACTCCAGTAGGCAGGAAGGCGAGCTGGCCGGCGAGGATCAACCTTTTATTGGAGGAAGACGGAGAGGCCTCGATTTGTGCGGTTGCCATTCTAAAAAAGTGCCTCGTGATGTTGCCGAAAAACTTACTTGAGTTGGTGGAGAGTGGAAACTTCTTACCAACAAGACTGCCAGATGAAGAATAACTGATGGCGCGTCGCTTTTTGCGACAACCAGATGAAATCTAGAGCTCGCCATTCGCTGACTTCTTGATCTCCGTGCGAACTTCCCGAAATGCCATGCCGATTCATCACAATTCTTACGTGACCAAGCGCATAGCGGCGTAATTTCGGAAGCGCTATTCTCGGCTCACTCCCAGGAACCCCGTCACGGTTCCGTCCCCTCCGGAAAGAGATTTGCGATGCGCATCAGGCGACTTGTGTTTCTTGTTGCCTTCATTCTTGCCGTAATTGGCGTGTTGAGCACGGCGGCTTTTTGTGAATCGGACCAGTCGGAGGCAGAGCGCGCCTTGGGCCCGCAATGGAGGCAGCTCTCGCAGCGGGCGGGGATGGTGTTTGCCGCCACCGTTCTGAGCTGCCCGGCGCAGAACACACCGAGACGGACCATCGCTGCGCAGACCGTTCCCGCATGGAGCGTGCGAATCGATCATGCTGTCCCCTCCATCGCCCTGCGCTTTCGCGTAGACCGTGCGATTGCCGGAGTTGAGCCCGGCCAGATTCTCACCATCCACGAATGGATAGGCGCACAGTCGTTTTATCCGCCGATGCGCCGAGGCGATCGCGTCCTCCTCTTCTTATATCCGCCCAGTCGTCTGGGTTTGACCAGCCCAATCGGCGGGTTGCAAGGCCAGGTCCAGCTGGATGCGGCCGGCCGCACGTCACGAGGGCACGTGACTGTAGACGAACTGGAGCGCGCGATCCGCTCCGCGCGAGGGGAGTAAGCCATGCGAACCCGCATTCTTATCGTCGCGTTGATCGTCATTCTTACATCCGCCACTCTCCACGCTGGAGGTCCAGCTTTCATCGCCGGTTCCGGCTATGACCCCGGAGTCGAAGGCCAGCCCTTGTTATGGTCGAGCGCGACGGTGCAGTATTACACCGATCAGGGTGATCTCAGTCCGATCCTCACCAATGCGCAAGCGGATGCTTTCGTCGCCGCAGCAATTACTCCCTGGACCACCGCAGCCGGCGTCGGCCTCACCGTATCGCAGGCCGGCCATCTTGCAGAGGACGTAACCGGCAGCAATATCGAGGTGGCCGACGGCGTGATTACCGCACCCGCCGACATCACACCTTCCGCGGCCGACACGCCGCTCGGAATCGTCTACGACTACGACGGCACCGTCACCGATGCGCTGCTCGGCGAAGGCGCGGGCAGTATCGAAGATTGTTTCACCAATGCCGTCTTCGGCGGACCCGACAATTTCTCCGCCAGCGGCAACATCGTCCATGCCCTCGCCGTAGTTAACGGAGTCTGCGCTTCCAGCAGCGCTCAGTTGCCCGACGTGCAATACCGACTGGTGCGTGTGCTGGCGCGCATCTTCGGATTGGGGTGGTCGCAGGCGAATATCAATGTCCTGACCAACACTCCACCTCCCTCACAGGCCGATTTTCAGGGCTTCCCGGTCATGCACTTTGCCGACCCGATCAGCTGCGTGCCCATCACCATCTGTTATGGAGGTGCCGACGGAATCAACGCCGCCATGCCCAAGCTCGACGACGCTACAGCGCTCGCGGCGCTCTATCCAGCGTCCGGAGGCAATCCGCAGCCCACGGGAGGAATCTGGGGCAATGTGTATTTCACCGACGGCTCTGGAAATGCTGCACAGATGATGCAAGGAGTAAACGTTGTGGCTCGTCTGATGGTCGGCACCCAGCCCTCCCGCCAATACGTAGTGACGTCCGTCTCTGGATACTCGTTTGCTGGCAACGCCGGCAACATCATCACCGGATACGTCGACGCGAACGGCCTTCCCTTCAACCGCTGGGGATCGAGCGACCCAACCGTCGAAGGAACTTACAACCTTGGTGAGCTAACGATCCCCGCCGGGCAGACGACTGCCCAGTACCAGCTCAGTGTGGAGGCGCTCGATCCCAACTGGTCGACGGGCGTAGGGTCGTATGCGCCAACGCAAGTCGAACCATCGGGATCGTTTGCCCCAGTTGTTGTCACCGTCGCCAGCGGCGTCACTGCAGAGCGCGACATCCCGATGCTCGGCACCGCAATCGCCCAAACCCATCCCGGCAGCGGCTCAACCTATCAGAATCCCGCGCCCTTGCCCCAAGCTGGCGGCTGGGGTTCGTGGATCTCAGGCTATGGCTCTGCCGATTTCTTCGAGTTCACTGCCCAGGCCAATCGCACTGCGTCGATCGCTGTGACGGCTTTCGATGAATCTGGCAACCCGACCGAATCGAAGCTGCTTCCGGTCATCGGTATTTGGCAATTAAGCGACCAGAGCGGCAATCCCGCGCCTGCCGCAACCCCATCGGCATTCAACTCGATGACCTTTGGCATGACTCGCCTCGACGCGCTGTTCAACGGTTCCGAAGCCTACCGCGTCGGTGTGGCCGATTATCGCGGCGACGGGCGCCCCGACTATTTCTACCAGGCCAGCGTTCTCTATTCGGATACCGTCACCCCGGCACGCCTTAGCTTGACTGGCGGAGTGACCACGCTCCAGGGAATCGGATTCCAGCAAGGGCTGCAGGTGAGTGCCGGCAGCAACGGTGGTACCGTGCTCGCCCAATCCGCAAACCAGATGCAGGTGGCGTTGCCATCGGCGGCGCAAGATGGCATCGCCACGATCCAAGTGACCGATCCCGTGACCGGTTCGTTTTCGCAGATGATCGGCGCACTTACTTATGGTGCAGCCGCCACCGATCTGCTCTTTCTTCTGCAGGGCGCCGAGTCCTCGACTCCTGTGGGAGCGCCGGCTGCGAACTTGATTCGAGTGCGTGCAACGGCCTCCGACGGTCTCACGCCGGTTAATGGCGCGACCCTTGTCTGGAACTCAACGAACGGCATCGAATTCTCGGTCTGCAGCCAAGCGTCCTCCTGCGCAGTTCTCACTGATGCCGCGGGCGAAGCTTCAACCGCTGTAACTCCAACCGCGACGGGCTCCGGCACAATCACCGCACAGCTGGCACCCGCCTCGTATTCACCCGCGCAGACACAGCAGACCTCGCTGGTTGGAACGTCATCGTCACTCAGCCTCGCTGCCGTCTCGCCGACACAATGGATCGCGCAAGGGGCAACACTCGCCGTGCCGCTGACGGTCGAAGCGCTCAACCAACAAAATGCGCCTCTGGCGAATGTCCTGGTTTATTACACGCTCACTCAGGGTGCCGCTTCTCTTTCTTCGGCCGCCGCGACCACCAACAACTCAGGACTAGCTAGCATCACCGCGCAGGTCACGAACCTTACCGGCATTGTTCAGGTGAGCGCGTGCGTTTCTCCCGCCAACAATCCCTGCCAGATCTTTTCCTTGCTCGTCGTTGCGGCTTCTTCATGGACTCTGGAACCTGTCGGCGGAACTGTCCAGGTAGTGCCCAACGGCCAGCCCTTCCAACCGCTAATGATGCGCGTGACCGACGGCTCGTCCGCCGACAATCCAGTCACCGGCGTGACCGTTACATTTGTGACTACGCTCGGACGGAACCCACAGGGTCCGGGAGGGCTACCACCGAGCGATGGAGCGCCCATCATTCTCGGAACCTCGCAAACCCAAGCAGGGACCGGGCAAGATGGACTCGCTTCGATTACACCAACGGTAGGGAACCTAGGCCCGTGCGACGCATTCATTGTGATAACGGCTGGCAAATCTGTTGCGCAGTTTGAATTAGAAAACCTAGATCCACTGACCGTGGAACAACAGCAGCCGCCTCAGAAAAATACCGCGCCGCAGCCGTCCCGAAGCGCGGTGTACTTCAACTCGGTTTCTCCCCCGCAGCCAGATGCGCCGAGTGTGTTGTTCGCGGTGGCGCAGCAAATGACACAAGCACCACCGCAAGACGAGTCAGCGCCTGATCCTCCCCCGAGCGCTTGTCCGGAATCGCCTCAAGATGCTGCATGCGTCACAAACTCCTATCCCGCCGTCGGCGCGCCCGACGCTGCTTCGGTCAACATAGTAACGGCGATCCCAGAGCTTCCTGCCGTCCGGCCCGGCCCCGCTTTGCCTGACATAAAACCCCTACCTCCGCCGGCCAACTTACTGCCGGAAACGCGGCCCGCCGGTCGCTCCTCCCCTCCGGAAGCGAATTCCGCAAGCCCACCTGCGGCGCGATCCGCACCGGGCGTTTCGTCTGGCGACGAAAGAAGCCCTCAAATCGTCTGAAACCAATAGAAACAACTGAGCAATTGCTAACACGTGTTCGTAAACCGAGATCGCGACTTCATAACTTCTGTTTTGGGAGGCACTTCCATGAAGATTGTTTTTACTGCACTCGCACTGTTCGCGTTATCCGCAACCGCCGCGCACGCTGCCGTCAGCGAAATCCGAAAAGACTTTCTCAACCAGACCTCTCTCATCGCACCCACACCATTCATCTCCGCCCCAGGAGCGACCGGCAGTTATCTCGTCTGCGTGTACCTGGATCAACCCGGTTCTGAGAATGAGCTCTCGGCGATACTCCGGTGGACAGATGAGAATAGTGTGCGGCAGAGTTTTGCCTTCGCCGCGCGATCGGGCCCGATTAGCGAGTGCTATCCGATTCGCAACCTGGGCGGCACGGCTCCCACCATGGAGACCGATGGCGCGTATCCGGGAACCTACGAGCTGTTCGTCACCGGCTTCGGTTTCTGGCCGACGGGTGCTCAGGCTCAAGGCGGAATTACCGAATCTATCCACCGCCAGCTGATCAATGGTTTTGACGGCGTCCTTCTTACCCCTGCCGCCACGGGCGACTACCTGGTTGCGATCTCGCTCGGAGAAGGTGGAGTGTGGACGCTCGGTTGGACGGACTTTATCGGGCCGCAAACCATAACCATCTCAGCGGCTGTCGGTGGCCTGTTTCCTATCCACGTCCTCGGGGGCTCAGGGATCACACTGTTAGGCGGAGGTCTCGACGAGCCCGTCTATGTCGATGCCGTTCACTTTGGCACGCCTTCAGCCGGTTCGGGTCCGCTTACGGACTACGAATTGAATCTCCTCAATTACACTGATGTCTCTTGGCCCAATAAAATCAATGTCCTCACAAGCACCACTCCTGGCATGTATTTGTTTGCGGGAAACATGGCGCGCGTACCCGGGAACGGCGGTCCCGCTCAATTTGAGGTGTGGGGCGATAACCTGCCGCTCCAGATTCTCGACGTCACGCCCAGCGGAGCACCGGGGACCAACGGTACTTTTGCTCCACCCGTCGGCATGGTTGGAGCGGGCTATCGCAACGGCAGCGTGGACAACCCGTTTTCGTTTGACGTAACCACAGCCATCAACTACGGGACGCCTTATCCGGGATGGGGCAGCGTTCCTCCTTATAGCGCAGAGATCGATGTGATCAAGTTCTAGTAGATTGCGATTCACTTTCGGGGAAGCTCTGATTAAGTGGGGCGGGGCTCCCGCGCCCGCAAAAACCGGCGATTGATGGCAATCGCGCGGTAGCCTCGGTTCCTATATATAGTGCCGGCGACTCGCTGGTTGTCGCGGGGCGTCTCGCCCCCCCGCGACAGGTCAGCTGAGTACCGGATACTGGATACTGGATACCGGCTACTGGTTACCGTTTTCCAATCCACTGGTCGACCCAGTCGTTGACTGTCTTCCACCAGAGCTGAGAATTCTGCGGCTTCAGCACCCAGTGGCCTTCGTCGGGGAAGTAGAGCATCTTTGAGGGCACGCCCATCGTCTGTAGCGTGGTGAAAAGCTGGAAGCCTTCGCTCACATCGAGCCGGTAATCGAGCTGTCCGTGAATGACGAGCGTAGGCGTTTTGAAATTCTTCGCGTACTGGTGCGGAGACCACTTCTGGTAACTGGCGCGATTGTCGATGGGAGTGCCTTTGAACTCCCAGTTATTGAACCAGAGTTCTTCGGTCGTGCCCCACGCCGATTCTGCGTTGAACATGCCATCGTGCGACACCAGGCACTTGAAGCGGTCGGTGTGGCCCATGAGCCAGTTGATGGCGTATCCGCCGTAGCTCGCGCCCAGCGCGCACTCGCGGTCTTTGTCGATGAACGGATAAGTCTTCTCCGCGTAGTCGAGCCCCTTCATCAAATCTTCAAACGGAGCGCCGCCCCAATCGCCGTTGATCGCATCAACAAACTTCTGCCCGTATCCAGTCGAGCCGTGGAAGTTGATCATGATGACGACGTATCCATTGGCGGCAAAGAGTTCGGGATTCCAGCGATACGACCAGTCGTCTCCCCACGCACCTTCCGGCCCACCGTGGATGAGGAACTTCACGGGATATTTCTTGGTGGGATCAAAGTTCGGAGGCTTGACGAGGAAGCCCTGGACTTTGTCGCCTTTTGCTCCTTCGAACCAGAAGGGTTCGAGGGGGGACATGGCGACTTCGGAGAGAACGGCATCATTGAGGTGTGTGACTATCGCACTCTGATCGCGTTCATCGAAGCGCTTTGTGTCATCCCGAGCTTTGCGAATGACTTCTTGTGAAAGCGGAATGCTCCGGATTTCAATAGGATGGTCAAGCGCCATTCGAGTAAAGAAAAGAGCGCTACCGTCGCGTGTTGGGGAGAGGTCATCATTGAACCCTGGAACGAGATCGAATATGTTTCCTTTGAATTCTCCCGGGCTTCTGAACTTCAGAACGGCGATTGGTGCCGTTCCACGATCCTCATAGGAAAAGTAGATTTGTGCAGAATCGGGTGCCCATGCAAAAGTGCCCACCCAAAAATCAAATGGCTCGGTCAGATTCCTCTTCTCCCCCGTCTTTCTGTCATATAGCATCAGCCGAAAGCGGTCGCTCTCGTATCCCGGACGCTGCTGGGCGCGATAGGCGATGTACTTGCCATCGGGCGAATAGAGCGGAGTCGAGTCGCTGGCGGGATTGTCAGCGGTGATGTTCTTCGTCTTGGCCAGCACCGTCTTTACCCAATCTTGGGCAGGCGTCGCGTTCGCGGGCCAATTCACCGGAACAGTCCACAGATCGTTGTTCGTCGAAGTGGCTTCGACCTTGTCGTGATTCGAGGTGTAGCAAATCTCCTGCCCGTCAGGCGAGAAAGCATAGTCGTCCTGCCCTCCGAGCGAGAACACAGGGGCATCGTAATCGCCGGGCGTAAGATCGCGTGCAGCACCGCCCTCAATAGAGGTCACAAAAATGTGCGTGCGCTTGCCCGCTTTGAAGGCGTTCCAATGACGATAGAGAAGCCGATCAAAGATAAGCGCCTTGACCTTCGAGTCCTCAGCGTCTTTGGTCCTCTTTGCGTTGCAGGCCGTCTCTGCTTCAGGCGCGCCGTCGCATTCGGGATAAACGTCCGAAGTGAAGAGAATGTTCTTTCCATCGGGCGACCAGAGTTCGCCGCCCGCTTCAGTAGCAATCGAAGACAGCTTGTGAACACCACCAACAGTGCCTGCCGCGCCATCGTAATCCGCAATCCAAACCTGCGAGCCACCTTCTTTATTGGAGATAAAAGCAAACCGCTTTCCATCCGGTGCCCAGCGTGGACGGTCGCCATCCTGATCGGCGATGAGAATCCTCTCTCCGGTTGTCGTTCCGACCGAAGCAGAAGGATTCGGAGAATCCTTTTGCGAAGTGGAGGAATCCGTTTTCAGCGGCACGATCCAAACATGCGGCGTCTTCTTGTTCGCGGCGAGATCGACATCCACCACGCTGAAGAGCACCCACTTGCCATCGGGAGAAGGCACCGGCTCGCCGACACGCTTCAGCTTCATCATGTCTTCAAAGGTGAAGGGATGCCTGGCTTGCGAAAATGCGGGAAGCACCAAACAGAAGAGAGTAACGAGAACAACCGACAGGACGATCAAACGGCGCATGCACAACCTCCGGACGAAGACTGAGTAGTCTACTCCCAGGGATTGACCAAACGCACGCCGCAACCCTCGAAGTCGGGAGTATTTCGGGTTGCCAGGGTAGCGCCATGGACGTGGGCGATGGCAGCGATCTGAGCGTCCAACTCAGCGATTGGCCTTCCCGCTTTCCGCCGGGAGGATGCGATTCTAGAAAATGCGTGTGCCGCTTCATCCTCAAATGCAAACACGCGCCCGGCGAGCACCTTTGCGAACATCCTTTCTGCACCTGCAAGAAGGTCGTTGCGCCGTTTCCCCGCAGTGAGCAGTTCGATGCCGTAAAAGATCTCCGCCAGGGTGACGGTGCTGCTGTAGAGCTCTTGCGCCGGCTGCCTTGAAAACCATTTGAGCACCACAGGCGAGGATTCCGTGCGCATGAGCTCGGAGACAACGTTGGTGTCAAGAACGATCATGAACGGGCAGCCGGATACGTCATTTAATCCCAGGATCGCGAATAGGCCCGCGCGGCGGAATCTGAAGGTCCACGCCTCCAAGCGGTGCGAAAATTTCTCGAATGGCCTTTCCCAGATCCTTCGGCGGCTCGGCGGGCTGGCTCAGGGCAGACTTAAGAATCTCTCGCGCCTCCTGTTCCATCGAACGGCCGTGGCGGGCGGCACGGATGCGCAGTTTGCGCTTTGTGGTTTCTTCGAGCTGGCGAATGGTAATGCTAGCCATACAGCAATGATAGCATTGCTGTCAATGATTGCACAGCTAGGGCAGAGGTATGAGGTTAGAGGGCTGAGGTCAAAGGTCAGAGCTTAAGGTGCACACTGCCGTTTGATCATCTCGGGTTTTCATCTCTGCCCTCTGCCCTCAAACCTCACTTCAGCTCTTCCAGCATCGCGGTCATTTCGGATTGCGCGTGCGTGTTCCCGGTGCGGCGCGCGGACGAGATGCCGTCGACGAGCATACGCTTGGCTTCGTCGACTCGCTGAGCGCTCGCCAGCGTTTGCGCAGCCATGAAGTAGCCGGGAGTGTAATCGGGATTCTTATCGAGCAGCGTCTTGAATTCGGCGAGAGCCCGCTCGATGTCGCCGGCCTTCGAGTACTCCATGGCGAGGCCGTAACGCGCGAACGCGTCGTCGGGATTGGCGGCGAGAATTTCGGTCAGGATGGCAACGCGGTCCATAGATCAGTTCTCGGTTCTCAGTTCTCAGTTCTCAGTTCTCAGTTCTCAGTTCTCAGTTCTCAGTTCTCAGTTCTCAGTAGAACAGCTTAGATGCAAGGTGCGGATTTAGTGAGGATACACCAGAGCTTCGGTGTGCAACATCGCCGCAGCCATTGGGACACACCGACATGCACACTCGCACGCGATACAATGGCCTTTTCCCGAGGGAAATGATTTTGGCATGTCCATTTTTTGTGCCGCGCGAAATTCTGAATGACGGCTCGTGGCTGCATCCGTCGCGTTTACCGCTGGGCGCAGGCTGGAGCGGTTCCTGCTGCGCCGGGGACGCGGCGATGACGCCCAGCGAATCTCTCATTCGCGAGCATTGCAATCTTGGCTATGCGTTCACATGTCCGCATCTTCCTCGACAACGCGATTGGGATGCGGTCCGATTTTCGGTTGCGGTCGCGGGCGAGAAGGAGATAACACTCCGCTTTACGTGCGAATTGGACCATGCTCCGGTAACGCACGGCACACTGATTTACGAGTTGCCGGCCGAGAGTTGGCGGAGTGCACATCCAGATGCCCGAATCAACCGGTTGGCGGCCAGTTATCTTCATGCGTACCGCCTCCGGCAGTGCTGCGCGCTCGGCTAAAGAGCTAAGAACGATTTGATGGAGCTATGAACGATTTGATCACAGCAAACTTAACGCCGCGGCCAGTTCGCGAATCGATCTCAGAAATGGCCGAGATCGTTTTACCCAACGACGCCAATCCATTGAATGCGCTGCTCGGCGGACGACTGATGCACTGGATCGACCTGGCGGGCGCGATGGCAGCTCATCGGCATTCAAGGCACTGGGTAGTGACGGCATCAATCGACCATCTGGATTTTCTGGTGCCGGTACGCGTTGGCGACCTCGTCATTTTGCGTTCGTCGGTGAACCGCGCGTTTCACACTTCAATGGAAGTTGGCGTCAAAGTATGGGTTGAGAACTATCGCGCCGAGGAAAAGCGGCACGTCAGCTCCGCTTATCTGACGTTTGTGGCCATTGATGCCGGGGGGATTCGTGTGCCCGTACCACCAGTGATCCCGGAAACGGCCGACGAGAAGAGACGCTACGAGGGCGCTGCGCGGCGGCGCGAGATCCGAAGTGCAGAATCGGTGCGCGGACGCCGGGATCGAAGCTAGCGCATTGCTTTCGGCGGGTGGAACACTTATTCTGCAACTTAGCGAACTCCATGGCTCACGTAAGACGTTTCTAGTGAGGCGGAACTACTTATGGAAAGCGCACTTCTAATTCATCGCCTACATTTTGCCTTCACCGCAACGTTTCACTATCTGTTTCCGCAGCTCACGATGGGCTTGGCGCTGCTGATCGTGATCCTGAAAACGATCGCGCTGCGGCGGAACGACCGCGTATACGACGAGGCCGCCCGGTTCTGGGGCAAGATTCTCGGAATCGCATTTGTGCTCGGTGTCGTGACCGGCATTCCCATGGAATTCGAATTCGGCACGAACTGGGCGGTATTTTCCAGATTCGCCGGCGGCGTCATTGGCCAGACGCTGGCCATGGAAGGCATGTTCGCGTTTTTCCTCGAATCCGCGTTCCTGGGCTTGTTCCTATATGGAGAGAAACGGTTAAGCCCCCGTGCGCACTGGCTGTCGTCAGTTGCGGTGTTCTTCGGTTCGTGGCTCTCGGGTTACTTCATTATTGCGACCGACGCTTTCATGCAGCATCCGGTCGGATACTTTGTGCAGAACGCCGGCAAGGATGTGCAGGTGCTGCAGCTCTCCAGTTTTTGGCAGTTTGTTTTGAACCGCTGGGCGCTCTGGCAGTATGCGCACAATATGAGCGGTGCGGCAATCACGGGCGCCTTCGTGATGACGGCGGTCGGCGCTTTTTATCTACTTTCGGGCGAGTGGACTGATCATGGACGGATCTTCGTAAAAGTGGGGATCGTGACCGGTTGCGTGTTCAGCATCCTGCAGCTTTTCCCCACGGGCGACCGGCAAGGGAAGATGGTCGCCGAGCATCAACCGGCGACGCTGGCAGCGATGGAAGGATTGTTCCACGGGCAGACGGCAGCGCCACTGCTGCTTCTTGGCCAGCCCAACGAAGTCGAGGGCAAGGTTGAGAATCCTCTCGAGGTGCCAGGTATGTTGAGCATGCTCACTTACCAGCGGTGGGATGCCCATGTGCGCGGGCTGGACGCTTTCCCCAGGCAAGATTGGCCGGGCAACATTCCACTCCTTTACTACAGCTATCACATCATGGTGGGCCTGGGGACGTTCTTTATCGCAGTCATGGCGATCGCGCTGTTTTTGCTTTGGCAAGGTAAGATATTCAACGCGCGCTGGATGTTGTGGATTCTCATGTTGTCGGCGCCATTTCCTTACATCGCAAACACCGCCGGATGGATGACCGCCGAATTGGGGCGCCAACCGTGGCTGGTGTACGGACTCATGCGCACCGAAGACGGTTACTCCAAAGTGGTTTCGGCTGGTAACGGCATGTTCACTCTGCTGGGTTTTATGGGCATGTACACTGTGCTGGGAATCCTGTTTTTGTTTCTGGTGCGCAGGGAAATTGAGCATGGGCCCGGGGAGCGGGAAACTGCTCACGAATTCGTTCCCGCAGCGGAGACGAGATAACTATGGCTAGCTTATGGTTCTGGATTGTCGCAGTCATGGTCACGATGTATGTCGTGCTCGATGGCTTCGATCTTGGTGCGGGAGTGATCTATCTATTCGCGGCCAAGACGAACGACGAACGGCGCCGCGTGCTACGCGCCATTGGACCGGTCTGGGATGGCAATGAGGTGTGGCTGCTGGCGGCAGGTGGAACGCTCTACTTCGCTTTCCCACTTCTTTATGCATCGAGTTTCAGCGGCTTCTATTTGCCGCTCATGATGGTTTTGTGGTTACTGATGCTGCGCGCGGTCGGAATTGAATTTCGCGTGCATATCGACAATCCGGTCTGGCAGGACTTCTTTGACGTCGTCTTTTCCGTTTCAAGCATTCTGCTCTGTGTGTTTCTGGGTGCGGCGCTGGGGAACGTGGTGCGGGGTGTTCCGCTTGACGGGACCGGCTATTTTTTTGAGCCGCTTTGGACGAATTTTAAGCTTGGTGCGCAGACGGGAATTCTCGATTGGTATACGGTACTGATCGGCGTCATGGCATTGGTGACGCTCACGGCGCACGGCTCACACTATGTTGCTCTGAAGACGGATCAGGATCTAGGCCGGCGTGCCCGCGGACTTGCGCTGCTGCTGTGGCCGGTACAGTTTTTTCTGACCTGCATCACGCTGGTAGTCACATATTTTATTCGCCCCGAGGTCATGGTGAATTACCAGACACATGCGATCGGAATCCTTGTGCCGATCATTGTCTTCGCCAGTCTGGGGGTGATGCTCTGGGCTACTCCCAAGGAAAAGGAGACGGTCGCCTTTCTAGCATCAAGCCTGTACATTGTGGGCATGTTGGTCGGAGCCGCCTTCGCTCTTTACCCGGTCGTCCTTCCGGCACGCGACCACCAGTTTGATCTCACGGTCTCGAACACGAGTGCTGGAATCCACGGCCTGACAGTGGGCTTGGTTTGGTGGACGCTGGCCGCAGCGCTGGCCGTGGCCTATTTTGTGTTTCTCTACCGGATGTTCCGCGGCAAGGTGCAACTAGGGGAAGGGCACGGATAGATGTCCGTCATCAGCCATCATCTCAAAGCCGTATAATCAATCCTCTGGCCTTTTTTCCGGCCTCTTCTGAAAGGTGATTTTGTGAGTTCTCATTCCCATTCTCCTGGCCAGCAACCACCTGCGCCCCAACCATTGCCCGGCGTGAATGCCATCATCGCCGTCGGTTCCGGCAAAGGTGGAGTCGGCAAGACCACCCTGTCGGTCAACCTGGCGATCGCTCTCTCGAAGATGGGACACAAGGTTGGCCTGCTTGACGCCGACGTTTACGGACCCAACGTTCCACTCATGCTCGGCACGAATGAGCAACCGAAGGCGCTGGGCGACAATCACATTGTTCCGATCAATGCCCATGGCCTCAAGGTGATTTCAGTCGGCTTTCTCAATCCTGGCGACAAACCGCTGATCTGGCGCGGCCCGATGCTGCACTCGATCATTCGGCAATTTCTCGGGTCGGTGGAATGGGGTCAACTCGATTATCTGATCGTCGATCTCCCGCCCGGGACCGGCGACGTTGCGCTTTCGCTGATCCAGACCGTGCCGCTCACCGGTTCGATCATTGTTTCCACACCTTCGGATGTCGCGTTGCAGGACGCGCGCAAGGCCATCGAGATGTTTCGCCAGATGAAGGTCGATATCGTCGGCATGGTTGAGAACATGAGTTACTTCGTCTGTCCGCATTGCAAGCATGAGATCGACATCTTTTCGCGCGGGGGAGCTGAAAAGACGGCGAAGCAGTTCGACGTAGCGTTCCTTGGTAGCGTTGAACTCGATCCTGAGATTCGCCAATCCGGAGACAGCGGGTCGCCCACGGTGCTCAAGGGCGAGGACTCGCCGCATGCAAAGTCGCTATTCGAGTTTGCGCACAAAGTTGTCGATCGAGTGGAACAAATCAAGTCGAGCAGCTCCGAGGGCGGGATCCAGATACAATAGAACGCGAGCGGACGACCGGCTACATCGCCAGGATGTAGCCGGTCGTCTGGCGCCTACTTGAACTGGAGATGCAACTGGCGCAGTCCGACGTGGGCGGCGTTGCTTCCGGCATTGAAGATGACAATCCTTACCATGTAATCGCCGTTTGCTCCGGTTGGCAATCCTTGCCAGCCGCTGGAGTAGATTCCAT
>JBAVYO010000050.1:0-22357 GCA_049698855.1 Terriglobales bacterium | reverse complement strand
GTCCATCATCAGCCCGCGAATTTTCATTTCAACTTCCATTTGCAAGATCCTCGAAAACCAACGACTGCTGTCTAGTGTAGTCTCCCGCGAGCCCCGGCCTAAGCACCTGAGTCATACGCCTCGCGAGTACGCCAGTCATAACACACTACACAGCGCCCTCCGTGAACACCAACTACTAAGACTACCAACGATTCACTGCAACTCTCCCACCAGGCTATTCGGAAAGACGTTGGTGACTCGCACGTTGACGTAGCTGCCAATCTTCAATTCCACGCCTTCCGGCGCGGTAAAATTCAACACCTTGATTTGCGAGGTGCGACCAATCCACTGGCCACGGGCTTCGTTCTTCCCTTCCACCATCACGTCGACAGTTTGCCCCAGATGCCGCCGGTTGCGCACCGATGAGATCTGACGCTGCTTTTCATTTACTACGGCCAGACGGCGCACCTTTTCAGCATCTGGAATCGCATCCTCAAGCTTGAGCGCTGGCGTGTTCGGCCGCGGCGAATATTTGAACGTGAAGGCGCTGTCATACCCCACCTCGTCAAGCAGAGAAAGCGTCTGTTCGAATTCGTGCTCCGTCTCGCCTGGGAAGCCGACGATCAGGTCGGTTGTAATCGAGATATCGCGCTTTGCGCTGTGAATCCAGCTGATGCGCTCCTGGTAATCCTCGCGCGTGTACAGCCGCTGCATAGCATCCAGAACCCGCGTCGAGCCACTCTGCACGGGCAAATGCACGTGGTCGCAGAGTGCGGGCATCGCATCGATGGCGTCGACGATATCGCGCCCAAAGTCGCGCGGATGCGAGGTTGTAAAGCGAACCCGGCGAATTCCAGTAACCTCGCCTATAGCTTTAAGCAATTCAGCGAAACTCTTCTTTCCTTCGGCATCGCGGTAGGAGTTTACGTTTTGCCCGAGCAGTTGGATTTCCGTATATCCGAGATCGACCAACTGCCGCGCCTCCGACAGCACCGAACTCGACGTGCGGCTGCGCTCTTTGCCGCGCGTGTAGGGAACAACGCAATAGGCGCAGAACTTGTCGCATCCTTCAATGATGGTGATATAGCCGCGATGGGGGTTGGTGCGGGCGGTGTACTCGGTTTCGAAGCAGTGGTCGGTTTGACGGTCGTCGAGGCCGGTGAGCCACTTCCCTTCTCCGGCCGGGGCGCTCTCCAGTTGCACCAGCATCTGAGGCAGATTGCGATAGGATGCGGATCCGCATACCAAGTCGACATGTGGCGCTTTCTCGAAGATCCGCTCGCCTTCCTGCTGGGCGACGCAGCCGAGCACGCCAAACTTCTTGCCTTGCTTCCGCAACTTCTTGTAGTCGTTCAGCCGGTTGAACACCTTTTGCTCAGCCTTGTCGCGAATGGAGCAGGTGTTGTAGAGGATCAACCCCGCTTCCTCCACGGTCTCCACCTGCCGATACCCCTGCTGCACCAGCGTGCCGATCACCTTTTCGGAGTCGTGCACATTCATCTGACAGCCAAAGGTTTCAAGGTAGAACGTCTTTTCGCCATCCCCCGACATTGATTCAGTATAAAGCACCTGACAAGCCGAAGCGTCCCGCAGCCGTGAGCATGGCTGTCGGAGTGCGGTATACCTGCGGGTTTCAGCCCCCGTAGTACTCTTCCACGCGCCGATCCTGTGTCAAGCTCTCTCCGCGAATTCCTTTAGTTTTTCCACCACGCCCAGCCAGCCACCGCTGTAGTCCTTACGCGCCGCAGGCTCCTGCGCCAGACCGCTGTGCGTGACTTTCACGTGCGTCCCGGTTGCAGTCGGCGTCAGCTCCCATCGCACGATCGTCTTTCTTTCCTTGTCGAGATGCCAGTTTCCGATCCATGAATAAACCAGCAGCCGCGGCGGATCGAACTCCAGGATCTCTCCGTGACATTCAAATTCGCTGACGCCATTAACCTCAACCTTGCTCTTCTCCGTGGCATAGCTATAGGAGCCGCCCTTGCGCGCCTCCATCTGCCAGAACGTGACAGGGCAGCTAGCATCGGTGAACCAGCTTAAGAGTTGGTCTTCGTTGGTCAGCGCATCGAAAACGCGCGAGCGAGGAGCGGCGATATCGATCTCGGAGACGACGGCGTCCAGGTCGGAAGTGACAATCGTTGTGGCTGATGACATGACTTTACTGTGCCTCCGCAAACTTTTTGAGGGAGCCGATCACCCCTGGCCACCCATTGGCATAATCGGTTGCAATCTGCAGCGGCTTCAAACCGCTATGCGTCATCCGGACGAAAGTACCTTGCGATTGCGGTATCAGCTCCCAACGCACCATAGCACGATGAGACGGGATGGAGTGAAAGTTTGCGAGCCAGGTGTAAGCCAGTGCGCGCGGCGGATCGAACTCCACGATCTCCCCAAAGGTCTCAAACTCGGAGCAGCCGTTCACTACCATTTGGCCGCTTGGGTCAAACGCCAGACAACGCCATTTGCCGCCAAGACGAGCCTCCATCTCCCAGAGCTTCACGCGGCACGGTCCTCCCTCGCCATTCCACCAGCGAAACAGTTGATCCTGCGACGTTAGTGCTTGAAAGACACGTTCGGGAGGGGCGGCGATCTCCAGTTCACAGACCACCGCATCCTGGTCGGTCGTCACCATGGTTTTTGGCATAGGCTGCTCCGGTTGAACTTGCAAGAGGACTCTTATTTCGCGCGCTCCAGAGTGAACACTTCCTTCGTTTCTTTCCCGTGATCAAGGAAGATCCATTCTTCCGTGTGGTGAGTCGTATCGGGCTGCGTGAAGGAGACCCGCTGCATGTGGCCGTCGCCGGGCTTGATATTGGTACCGTCCACAAATTCAAAGCTGACGGACTTGGCAGCGGCCGCCACGACCTTCATGCGCGGCTGGTTGCCCGCGCCGCAGTAATGCGTCATCAGTAGCCGGTCGCCATCCATGTGAAACATCGTGATCATATTTTCCGGGCCGTGGCCATGAATCTCGCTCATCAGCGCCGACCCACCCGCCGTCATGCGGAAACTCACTTCGATTGCCTGCCCCTGAGAGTTCTTGCCAGCCCAGTTCCCTTCCAGAGCCGCGAGTTGCTGAAATGACTTGTGGGCATCGGACTCGGCCAGCACCGCCGGGGCAGCAAACACGACCGCCAGAACTGTAACGCAAACGGTGAACATGCGTAGTTGGTTCATTCCATCCTCCTGAAGTTATTTCTTTCTACCTGGGGACTTGCCCGTCTCGCGAGCGTATTCGTCTTCAACAAATGTCTTCAAATTGGCGAGATTTAATTGCCAGAACTGCCGGTAGTTTGCCAGCCAGGAATCCACGGCCTTCAGAGGTGCGGGGTTGAGCTGATAAAAACGGTGGCGTCCGCGGCGGTTCTCTTTTACGAGGTGCGCCTTCCGAAGCTGCCGCAAGTGTTTGGAGATGGCTGGCCGCGAAATCGGAAACGCTTCCGCGATCTGTCCGGCCGCCTGCGGGCCTGTGCGGAGAACATCGAGCAGGGCGCGGCGCGTAGGATCGGCCAAGGCGTAAAAGGCCGCTTCCGTCGCTTTTCCCGCAGCTGCCGAATATGTAACCGAACGGTTCCGCATAACGCGTAACTATACGGTTACGTATTCCCCGTGTCAAGTGGAAATATGCCTCACGCTATTTAGGGCCGGATTGTTTCAGCTTATGACGCAAGGTGTAGAGAAAGGCAAGAACAGCACCTACGATACCGCACGGAATCCCAACGCTGATGCCAACCCACGCTCCACCCTCGTTTGTCAGTAATCCCATGTGGCTTAATGCCAGTCCGATAGGTACTGACGCGAGAACAATCAAGAAAAAAGCGGCAACTGCGGAGAGAAATCCCCAGAAGATTGCTGAAATACCCTCCGCGAAGCAATGCTTTGAACGGTCTTCTGTGGTCAAGAATTCATCCTAAACGAAGGAATCGACTTCCTCTCTATTTACGTCGCATCCAGCGGAATATTCGGATTCCCTCGTCCCAGCTTCTCGCTCAAATGGTTGGCGATGAGCTTCCCATGAAACCGTCCATTCTCAATAAAAACCTCATTCGTGCGCGATCCCGCCACGATCACGCCGGCAACGTAGATGCCGGCCACATTCGATTCCAGCGTCTCCGGATCGCATACCGGCCGCTGCTGTTCCGTCGCCAGCTCCAGTCCAATGCTTCGCAGAAAATCGTAATCCGGATGATAGCCGGTGAGCGCAAACACGAAGTCATTTTTCAGCCGTAGAGTGCCGTCCGGCGTTCGCAAGACAACGAAGTCGGGGCCAATCTCCTGTACTGTGGTGTTGAAGTACGCGCGAATCTCCTCCGCCTTGATGCGGTTTTCAATGTCGGGCCGCACCCAGTACTTCACGTGATGATGCATTTGCGCGCCGCGGTGAACCAGCGTGACGCGCGCCCCGTGCCGCCACAAATCCAGCGCCGCCTCGGCCGCCGAGTTCTTGCCTCCAACCACGATGACGTCGGTGTCGTAGTAAGGATGAGGCTCTTTGTAATAGTGGAAGACCTTATCCAGATCTTCGCCAGGAACGGCGATCTGGTTGGCCAGATCATAGTATCCGGTCGCGACGACGATCTTTCGAGCGTGATAATCGTGAATCGCGCCGTTTCGATCGGTCGTTGTCACGCAGAATCTGCCATCTTCCCCGGTGATCGTCTTCACCCACTCGTATTGCTTGATGTGCAGATGATAGTGCTCGGCAACCCGGCGGTAATATTCGAGCGCCTCCAGGCGCGTCGGCTTGGTGAGCGCCGTTGTAAATGGGATGTCGCCGATTTCCAGCAATTCCGGAGTCGTGAAGAACACCATGTTGGTGGGATAGTGATAAATGGAATTGACCAGGCATCCCTTGTCCAGGACCAGCGGCTTGAACCCTGCCTTTTCCGCCTCAATCGCGCAGGCCAAGCCGGTCGGGCCGGCGCCCACGATCACTACGTCGGGGAACGACTCCGGCCGCGAATGGGCCTGCGCACGAGTCAGCGTTTCGGGCACGTGAGACTCGCGGGTTTGTTCTAGCGGCACGGCTGTAAGGAGCTTCATCACAGGGGGCAGAAACCGTTTATTTTAGCATTCTCACGCAGGGATATTCACACAAGAAGGCGTAGTGTCCTAAACTCGCGTCGAAGCCCGGACATTGCGGGAATTGCTACAATCGGCCTAACGGAGTATCATGCCGCGGTCAGAAAAAACGTAGAGGCAAGCGATGCATTTGTACGCTTGGGAACTGTCCATTGCGCTGGTCTTTACGTTGATCTTTATCGCGTTAATCCTCCTAATCGAGCGCGTTTACAATCTACTGCACCGTTTGATTAAAGTGCTTTCATATAGCGTCAGCGCTCCGCAATCCAAGCCGCTGATCCTCCAATGTGCTTACTGCTCCAAGGAATTGACCGAGCCGGAGATGTATGCCTTTCGGGGTTGGGTCGGCTGTGAACAGTGCGTACGCGACTATTACCGCGACAGGCCTGCACAGCAAATGGAGTTTCAGTTACAGACACGCCAGTCGAATGCCCGCGCTTGGCTGACAAGTAACCGCAAAGTATTAGCGAAAGCCATGACGCGAAAGGCCGCCTAAGAGGATAAGGTGGCATCTTCAACGCAAGTTTAGGACACTACCACGCTGTCCCAGTTCGATGGGACAGCTGCCCCCGTCTGTCCGGCGGAATAAAGTCCCGCATCGTTTCAGGGCGAAGAGCCGCACATCGGGGCCTCACTTCTTGATGCAAACGGCCACGCCGTCCCGGATCGGCAGAATAGTCGTGAACAGTTCTTTCGACTCCGAGATCAGCCGGTTGAATTCGAGAATCGCACGGACTTGCGGGTCGGGATTGGGCTTGCGCAGCGTCCCGCTCCACAGCACGTTATCGGTAATGAACAGCCCCCCGCTTTTCAGTTTTGGCAACGCGAGCCGGAAAACACGCGGGTAGTCGGTCTTATCGACGTCGTTAAAAATGATGTCGTACGGTTCTTTTTCTTCGGAAAGAATTTCCAACGCATCGCCGACGCGCACGTCGATGCGCTTGCTCACCCCAGCTCGTTCAAAATACCGGCGCGCCTTCTCGGCTCGCTTGTGGTCGCCATCGGTGTAGATAACTTTTCCCCCTTCGCCCACGCCCCGCGCCCACCAGATGGTGGAGTACCCAATCGCCGAGCCCATCTCGAAGACCCTCTTCGCCCCGCTGATCACCGCGTACTGGTACAAGACACGCGCCACGGCCGGCCCAACGATCGCATAGTCGTTCTTGGTGGCATCCGCCTCCATCTCCGTCAACACTTCATCCCGTGGCGGCAACATGTCGTAGAGGTAGTCCTCGACTTCAGGGACCGTGATTCCCCCCATGCGCCAGTCCGGCTTCGTGCTTTGATCTGCCATTTCCTCACTGCCTTTCGTCGGTTTTCCCCTGCACGGCTTCACAACTGGATTTTGGTTTTGAATGGCGCAGCGCTTCAGCGTTGCGGTAAGTGTCGTGCTCTATAGTCGGCTTCAGCCACTGAAGTTGAGCCCTTGGGTCTGACCTCGACCACCTACGAAACCGTCAGCCCCGGCTTCAACTCAACCACCTCGACTTCAGGGGCCAGTTTCTGCAACTCGCTGGGCCGCCCGGTGAGCAAAGGGAACGTCCCGAAATGCATGGGAATGACCGTCTCCGCCTTCAGCAGTTTGCAGGCATAGGCAGCCTCGCGCGGCGACATCGTGAAATGGTCGCCAATCGGCAGCATCGCAATCTTAGGCGCGTAGAGATCGTGAATAATCGCCATATCGCTGAACACGTTCGTATCGCCCGCGTGATACATCTTTACGCCATTGGAGAACTCCAATACGTAGCCACACGCTTCTCCGCCGTATACGATTTGATCGCCATCCTGAATCCCGCAGGAATGCACAGCGTGCACCATGGTGATTTTTACGCCCGCGACCACCTGCGTCCCCCCTTTATTCATGGTCGCGATCTGCTTCGCTCCTTTTTTCTGCAGCCAGGAGCATAACTCGAAGATGCCGACCACGGTCGTCCCGTCCCGTTTTCCAAGCTCCACGGCATCCGCAATGTGATCGAAATGCCCGTGTGTGCAAACCAGAAGGTCAGCCTTTCTGACGTTCTTCTCGCCCTCCGGACACATCGGGTTCCCGCCAATCCACGGGTCCAAGTAGATCGTCTTTCCCTCCGGAGTCTCGATGCGAAACGTCGCGTGGCCCAGCCATGTCAGTTTGATCCCTTTGAGATCCATGATGCCTCCAGCAATCTATATCCTGCGAGCTTCGCTCTCGAACCGGCCCTGTTTAAACGTCGCTGTTGCGGAGCATGCTTGAGGCCGCATTTTCAAGAATGATCGCGAAGCAGTATTCTAGTGACTCAAGCTGAAACTACGCAACGAAGGGATCGGCCCCACACGACACAGCAAACGCGCGATTCCTAATACATAGTGATCCGTGATGAATTGTCGCTCCGAGCCCGAGTGGGAGCGAGGGGTCGAGGAATCTGCATTTTTGCCTTAACTCGTGTATAAAATTGCTTCCGATGCCTGACCTCAAAGTTCTGCTGTCCCGCGATCAGATTGCCAAGCGCGTCGCCGAAATCGGAGCCGAAATCGCCCATGACTTCCGCGGCCAGTCGATCATCTTTGTCGGCGTTTTAAAGGGCGCCGCTATCTTTCTCAGCGATCTGGCTCGTCATGTTCCACTCGATGCGACCTTTGACTTCATCGGCGTCTCCAGCTACGGCAGCCGCCCGTTGCCCAAGGAAGATCCCGCCGGTCACGCCGCCTGGGATTCGCTCGGCGAAGTTCGCGTCACCAAGGATATGGACCAGTCCCTTTCCGATCGCAACGTGATCCTCGTCGAAGACATTCTCGACACTGGCCTCACCCTGAATTACATTTCCAAACTCGTTTCGGCCCACCAGCCGCGTTCACTGAGCATTGCCGCACTGCTCGATAAACCATCGCGGCGCAAACAGCCTGTGCAGGCGCGTTACATAGGATTCAGTATTCCCGACGCCTATGTTGTCGGCTATGGCCTGGATTATGCCGAGCGCTATCGCAATCTGCCGGATATTTGCGTGCTCGAGAACCCATGAATTTGCAATTTGCAATTGAAGAGCGCCAGTAAACTACAAATTGGAAATTGCAAATTACCAATTGCCCCGGCTGCTATGATAGAACGCTGTGAAATCCTCTGCCTCAACAAACGTTCGATCCTCCGAGGTGGAACCGCTTCTGCTCGAAGTGGCTGACGTGGTCAATACCACGCTCGATTTGGAAACGACGCTTCGCCGCGTCGCCGAACTGGTCCGCAAAGTCATCGACTACGAAATATTTGCGATCCTTCTGCTCAACGAGCAGCGCCAGGAACTCTACGTCCGTTTTCAGGTCGGCTATCCGCCCGAGGTTGTTGAACGCATTCGCGTCAAAGTTGGCCAGGGCGTAACCGGCCGCGCGGCCGAAACTCGCCAACCCGTGCTCGTAGCCGACGTAACCCTTCCTGATTTCTATATTGACGCGCTGCCTAACGTAAAATCGGAGCTCGCAATTCCTCTGATCGTCAAGAATCGCGTGATCGGCGTCATCGACCTGGAAGCTCGGGAGAAAGGTTACTTCACCGACGAGCACAAGCGCGTGCTCACGCTCATTGCCTCACGCATGGCCGTCGGCATTGAAAACGCGCGCTTGCACACGCGCATCACTCGCCAGGCTCGTACCCTGGCTCTGCTCAACGAAATTGCACGCGAGCTGACTTCGATCCTCAATCTCGATCAGTTGCTCAAACGCATTGCCGAAATGTTGCAACGCCTGATCGACTACCAAATGTTTAGTATCCTTCTGCTTGACTCCGCCGGCGAAAAACTTCAGCACCGCTTCTCGCAGCGCTTCGAACAGCGAATGCACCTAAAGCACGACATCCCTCTGGGCCGCGGCGTTGTCGGGCATGCCGCGCAGGCTAAAGAGGCGATGCTGGTGCCCGATGTCACCAAGAGTTCGCTTTACATCCCCGTCAATCCGGAGACGCGCTCCGAGCTGGCCGTGCCGCTTATCTATCAGGAAAAAGTGATTGGCGTGCTCGATCTTGAGCACACGCGGCGCAACTACTTCACCGAAGATCACAAGCGCACGCTGACCACGCTCGCCGCACAGTTGGCAATCGCCATCGAAAACGCCCGCCTGTATGAGGAGATTGCCCGCCAGGAAAGCCGGCTTGAGCGCGACCTGGCCCTGGCTCGCGAACTGCAATTCCGTCTTCTTCCTCATTCGCTTCCCAAGTTGCCTCATCTGGATGTTCAGGCGAAGTTCGTTCCCGCGCGAGCTATCGGTGGCGATCTCTATGATTTCGTTCCGTACTCGCTCTCGCGTCTGGGAATTGCAGTCGGCGACGTGAGCGGTAAGGGCGCGCCAGCGGCTATTTATGCGGCTCTGGTCAGCGGAATTCTCCGTTCGCATGCTCCCATCGAGCCCGGCCCCTCTGAGATGCTTTCCGCCGTGAACTTGTCGTTAGCCGAACGCCGCATTGCCGCCCAATTTGTTTCGATCATTTACGCGGTGTGGGATGACGCGGCTCGCACGCTTCTGGTGGCGAATTCGGGGTTGCCGCTCCCGCTCTATTGCCACGATGGCAAAATTGAGCAGATTGAAGCCACCGGCCTGCCGCTAGGTTTGTTCGACGACGCCGACTACGACGAATTTTCTTTCAAAGCCAAGCCCGGCGACATGTTCGTGTTCTTTAGCGACGGCATTCTCGACGCGCGCAACCGCCACGGCCAATCTTTCGGCGCCGAGCGCGTCGAAGCCATCGTCGCGGGCTGCACTGAGCAGTCTGTCGATTGCGTCGTCTCCAACATCTTCAACGCTGTGACCGAGCATGCCGCGGGCGTTGAAGCCTTCGACGATCAGACAGTAGTGGCAATCAAAGTCAAAGCCGGCCCAGGCAGGCGCAAGTGAGGATTGAGCTTCGCGATTGCGAAGCCTCATCGCTGCGACAAGACGTTCATAACTATAACGGCTTCAGGCCGCCGAGGTGAATTCCTTCAGCGATGCGAAAGGCCATCTCCAAAACACGCCCAGTCATGCTGCGTCCACCTGCTTTCGTCTATCGTCGTTCATCCGCTGTCGGCTCATGGTCGCTGTTTTGCGAAAAATCCGACCTCGCGCGTCTCGCCGATCGCCACGGCACCCCTCTCTACGTCTACTCCTCGGAAACCATCCGCACGCGGCTCGATGCTTTCGACAAAGCATTCTGTTCCATTCCGCACACGATCTGCTATTCCGTAAAAGCCAATTCCACTCTCGCCGTTCTGAGCCTGGTTGCGCGACAGGGCGCTGGTTTCGACGTCGTCTCGGGCGGCGAACTCGAACGAGTCCTGCTCGTGAATCGCAAACGCGCCTCCAACGTCGTCTTTTCTGGAGTAGGCAAAACCGTCGCTGAAATGGAGCTCGCGCTCAAGTCGGGGATCCTTCTCTTCAACGTTGAGAGCGCCTCGGAACTGCATGCGCTTGCCGCCACCGCTACAAGGCTCAGGAAAAAAGCGCGAGTGGCTATGCGCGTGAATCCCGACGTCTCGGCGAAAACTCATCCCTATATTTCCACCGGCCTGCACGAGCACAAGTTCGGCGTGCCCATTCCTGAGGCTCTCAAGCTCTATGCCGAAGCGGCGAAGCACCCCAGCCTACGCGTTGCCGGAGTCAGTGTGCACATCGGCTCGCAGATCACGGACATGAGTTCATTCACCGACGCACTCACGCGAGTCGTTGCGCTCGTGACCGATCTGCGCCACGCCGGCCACAAGATCGATTACGTTGATGCCGGCGGCGGCCTCGGTATTTCCTATCACGAATCGCAAGACGACTTCGCCGACCAAGTAGCCGCCTACGCCAAAGCCGTGATCGCTCCTCTCCGCAAGCTGGACGTTCACCTTCTGCTTGAACCCGGCCGCGCCATCGTCGGCCCCGCGGGTGTGCTGGTCACGCGGGTCATCTATCGCAAGACAAACAACGGCAAGCGCTTTTTGATCGTCGATGCCGCGATGAACGACCTCTTGCGACCATCGCTCTACAGCGCACATCACGAGATTGTCCCGGTGAGACGATTTGAGACCGGGCAGCGACCCACAGCGTCGGAGCGCTTCAGCGCTGCGATTAGCGGACCGTCCTCAACAGCGGCTTTAGCCGCGGTGGACAACGCTGTGCCCAAACCGGAGCTCAGCGACGTGGTCGGCCCCATCTGCGAAACCGGAGACTTTTTCGCGCGCGACCGCGAACTCCCCATCATGCAAGAAGGCGATTTGCTGGCACTCCTCGATACAGGGGCGTATGGCTCCGTGCTGGCGTCGAACTACAACACCCGCGGCCGTCCTGCTGAACTTTTGGTTGATGGAACAAAGGCGCGCCTGATCCGGAAACGAGAAAAAACGCGTGATCAACTGCGTATGGAGTCCAAGTGGTAACGCAGCCGATGACAGGTCGCAGCGAGAAACGATCATCAGTTCCGCCGAGAACGCTCGAAGCTCGCAGCTATTTCTACAGCGATTCCAGAAAATTCGTAACCGCCCGCAACACCGGCTCCGGTTGCTGAATAAACAACGCATGGCCCAGATTGCGAAACCGCACATGCGCATGGTGAGCAAGCAGGCGCGTAGCCAGCGCGACATCGGCATCGGACATCAAACCTCCCAGCTCCGGCGTTGCTTGCAGCAGCAACGTGGGACAGGCGATTCCCCGCAACACAGTTTCTCCATCCCAACTTTCGAGCGCCGATCCATCCAGCGTCATGTCGTACACGTCCGCGTCGGCCTGCTGCACACTACGCGCCCAGGAGAGTAAATACGCCTCGTCGTTGCCCGGTAATTCGCGTATGGAGACAGACTCCTCCGTGCCCGGCACTGGCAAAACAATCTTGCCAATCCCCGCGGCAATTTGCTCGACCGATCCGCCTTTTCGCGCCAGATCGCGCAGCCCGCCGAACAACGCGGTGTACATAGGATTGCCCAGCCGGCGAGCGATGATCATGTTGTCGCCAAGCACCAACGCCCGCACAAGATCGGGATGATGGCTCGCAACCCACATGGCCAGCATGCCGCCCAGCGAGTGTCCGAAAATTACGGCCGGTCCGGGCACGCATTCACGAATCAAGCGGGCCACATCTTCGGCATACTGTGTACCGTGATATCCGCGGACCACGCGCCCAGATTTCCCATGCCCCCGAAGGTCGACCGCAAAGATGTGCCAGCGCAGGCTGAGCGCGGGAATGACCGGGAGAAAGACCTGCCAGCGCCGGCCCAATCCGTGGAGCAGCACGAGCGGCGCACCGTTCGCCGGCCCTTCGGCATAATTCAGCGTGACTTCGCCGGCATCGAATGTGTGCTCGGTAATTCCGGGATGGATATCGGCCACGCGTTCAGAACCCATTCTCGAATTTTATCTTCTCTCCAGGATAGGTGCGCCTTCTGCGGCGTCTTAATTTGCGCTCTTAACCAGGGAGCCGCTAGCCAAGCGGCGAATAAGTTTACCGCTCGCCCCACTTCAGCTTCGTCGAGAGCACTTCGAAAAATGTTTTCTCGAAGCGCAGCAATTTGGCGGGATGTTCGGCTTTCACGCAAATGACACGATCCCCATTCTGCACTGGCATGCCGACCTGGCCGTCCAGGCTGAGGTAAGCCTGCTCGTCAGCGGTATTGACACGAATCTCAATTACCACCGTGTCCCGCACGACAAGGGGCCGGTGTGTCAAACCATGGGCAGAAACTGGGGTAATAACGAATGCTTGCACGTCGGGCTTCAGGATAGGTCCGCCCGCGCCCAGCGAATATGCGGTTGAGCCCGTGGGTGAAGCGAGAATCAGCCCGTCGGCTTTGTAATTGGAAACGAACTCAGCGTCGACAAAGAGCTGAAAAGAATTCAACCGCGCGATCGCGCTCTTGCTGACTACGACATCATTGAGTGCGACGTGGGCCGCAAGAGTCGAACCGTCGCGGATGAGCGAACAACTGAGCATGGACCGGCTGTCCACAACATACTCGCCCTTCTCGATTGCATCGAGAGCCGGATAAAGCCCGGGAAGCTGCACTTCGGTCAGAAAGCCCAGCGTACCTAGGTTGACCCCCAGGATCAGCGTCCCGGCGCTGGCTACCGCACGAGAAGCAGAGAGCAGCGTGCCGTCCCCACCGAGCACCAGCGCCAGGCCGGGGGAAATCGTCGCGAACTCCTCGCGCGAAATCGCCGCCTGCCCTGGATAATAGGCTGCGCTCTCGTGGTCCATGACAATGTTGTAACCGTGATCTTTCAGCCGCTGACAAAGCGGTGGAAGGACTTGCGCCAAGTCGGGCCGCCCGGGCTTGGAGACAATGGCGACCGTCTTGATTTTCGAGGGCGCCGAAGGCTGCTGCAAATCGTCAGGCATGAACTCAAGATTGTACAGCGGGACCTAACATTCAGTGATGCTCTGCCCGCAAATCCCCGCGTCTTACTTCTTCAATCTGACTTCTGACTTCTGCCCTTTTCCTCAAACTTTCACTGCCCATGAAGAAACTCCTCAGCCCGAAAACTGCGCATACAATAAAAACTCGCGATTCCCTTCCGCTCCCAGAATCGGTGACTCTATCCACTCCGTGCGCATGGCTCCCAGCGAATGCAGTGCACTCTCTACTTTCCTCACCGCATCCAACTGCGCAACTTCGTCGCGAACGATCCCGCCTTTGCCCACCAGTTCGCGGCCTACTTCAAACTGCGGCTTCACCAGGACCACAACTTGCCCACGGCCGAACCCGGAGGCCGGGTAAACAGACTGAATCACCGCGGGCAGTACCAGCGTCGCGGAGATAAACGAAACATCCATCGCGACGAAAGAGATTTTTTCAACGTTTCCTTTGATCTCGGTTTCGCCGATGACCTCACGGGTTAGGTAGCGAGCATTCGTCTTTTCCAAAAGGCGCACACGGAGATCGTTGCGCAGGCGGAAATCCATCTGCCCGTAGCCGGTATCGACCGCAATCACCTTGGCGGCGCCGTGCTGCAGCATGCAATCGGTGAAGCCGCCGGTCGATGCGCCCACATCAAGACAGACCTTGTCCTTAAGATCGATCTGCCAATGGTCGAGCGCCTTTTCGAGCTTGAGGCCTCCTCGGCTCACGTAACGAAGGTCCGCACCCAGCAGACGGATAGTGGCTTCAGGACCAATCGCCGCGCCCGCCTTCTCCACCTTCTGCTCGTTAACAAGAACCTTCCCAGCCAGAATCAGAGCCTGCGCGCGCTCGCGCGACGGCGTAAGGCCGCGCTCCACAAGCAATTTGTCCAGACGTGTTTTCAACTTCCCTCGGAACCAACGTCAAGACTCAACGTTCAAATGCAATTGTGACGTTGCACCTCGGTTGCGTTGACGCAAATATTTTCGCACCCGATGAGGTGCAATGTGTAAAAGCGGTTCCTCAGCAAAAGGTTACAAGAGTAAGAGCAGCCTTTTCCACAGACTTTTCCTCAGTGATGTTGAAAACGTGGGCAACGTTGCCGCAAACCATGCGGCCAAGAATGTTTCCGGATAGCAAAAGCCGCCCATCGGGGCGGCTCAGTTGAAATCAAAATCCAGTGGCACCGATCTTATCCAGCCACTTCCTCCAGCACCTTCTGATCGATGTCGAAGTTCGCGTGCACATTCTGCACGTCCTCATTATCTTCGAGCGCCTCCATCAATCGGATCATCTGCGCCGCCTGCTGCCCCTCCAACTTGATGTACGTGTCCGGAATCATGGTCACACTCGACGAAGCGGGAGTGATGCCTGCCTTCTTTAAGGCCTCAAGCATGCTTTCATAGGCCGAGGTCGCCGTGAGAATTTCCCAATTCTCGCCATCGTCAATCGGCTCATCCTCGCCGCCGGCGTCGATGATGATGTTCATCAGATCGTCCACCTTGGCCGCCGACTTGGGGATGATGATGTCGCCCTTCTTGTGGAACATGTACGCGACGGCCCCTGCCGAGGCCATGTTG
The DNA here is from genome assembly GCA_049698855.1 of Terriglobales bacterium. GTDB lineage: Bacteria > Acidobacteriota > Terriglobia > Terriglobales > Acidobacteriaceae > Acidiflorens. The sequence continues at coordinate 7,410 of JBAVYO010000050.1, read as the reverse complement.
CCATTATTCTTGCCGAAAACGTGGCGGATTTCACTCACCGTGCGGTTGCGGTTATCGGTAGAGATTTCCGCAAGCAAAGCAACGCCGCCGGGGCCGTAGCCTTCCAGGGTGAACTCTTCATATGTCAAGCCGGGCAGCTCGCCCGTTCCGCGCTGGATTGCGCGTTTAATGTTATCGGCGGGCATGTTCTCGGCCTTCGCCGCCAGGATCGCCGTGCGCAAGCGCGGGTTCATGTCGGGATCGCCGCCGCTCTTCGCGGCCATCGAAATTTCTTTAATTAGACGGGTGAATATCTTGCCGCGCTTGGCGTCGAGCGCGCCTTTTTTGTGCTTGATTGTCGCCCATTTTGAATGGCCGGACATGGGTATACCTCGTATCGAAATATCTTAAATTGCGCTGATTCTGTGCGCTTTTCCGCGCACGAAGAAAGCGACTACGGATTCGCCCACGGAGGAAATCATTGGATAAACGAAAGCCTCGACGGTAAAGCTTCAGGCGAACAAAGATTATAGCACGGGTAAAAACGGCGACCTGCCCCCTTTTTATGCATTCAATTGCGCTGCCTTATGTTTCGCAGGTTAGCGCAAAAAAACCGGGCGAATTTGGGCACGGAAGGGCAGTTTTTGCCGACAAAATGTCTACTTTAGCAGGGGTACTAAAGTAGACATTTACAGGGGTACGAAAGTAGACAAAAGGCTTAGAAAGTTTGTCGGTTTTAGGTCGGTTTTATGATATATGGGAGCGCGGTTCACTTTTCGTGGACTCGGCGGAATTTCCCCAATCAAGCCAAAAGCAGGCTTGAATGGGCCACCGTCCAGTCAGGCGGCGGCTTTCGCCAGCGACTTCTTCGCTGCTGGCTTCTTCTTTAGCCGCTCCAGCACCGCCGCCACAATCAGCGGCAAGCCTACCGTCGCATCCACGAACACTTCGCCAAATTTGCCGCCTTCCGCTGGAGGGACAAATTTTCCCCACGAAACCGCTTCGCTATACGGACTGCCCGATATCCCGCCCCAATACACCGGTTCCGGGCAAATGCGCAGACCATAGTGATAGCGTTTCAGCGGCAGGTCTTCCCCGCCCCGGCGATGCCGCAACTCTATGAACGGACCAAACTGCTGCGACCAGTTGCGCGGTACGCCTCCGCCAATCGTGAAAATGCCGAGCCGCTTTTGCGCCAGCAACGTCGCCGCAAAATGTTCGAGGTCAAGAAAAGGATCGAAGCGAAAACGCGGCTTACCTGCCTTGTCGCGCTCGCGATTCGTCAGCGCGTAGTCAAGGCCGAGCTCGGAATCCGAAAACGCCGGCACGAACACCGGAACATTATTCTCGAACGCCGATTTGAGAATCCCGCGCTGCCCTTTGGCTGTCTTCGAAAGAAACGCGCCAATCGCGCGATTCAGCTTGTACGAGCACATCACTTCGTCCGCATCCCATGCAGAGAAGACCGAGTGCATCACGCGCTCAACGTCATCGAGATTCTGCTCCGGCTCGAGCGTGTCGTAGACGCGGTTGTAGCCAGCTTCGTAAAGCTCTTCGTCGCTGAGATCGGGATTATGGCGGAAGTGCGCGCGGCCAGTGGCCTCAACCAGTCCGTGTGCCATGAGCGCTCCGGTCGAAACGATCGCATTCACTATGCCGCGTTCGATCAACTCAGCGATGATCAGGCCTTGCTTAGCCACGGTCATCGCCCCCGCAAGTGTCATCACGATGAAGGCGTCTTTGTCGCGCGCCATCGCTTCGAGCACGTCAGCAGCCTCGCCTAACTGCCGGCCAGTGAATGCGGTTTTCGACATCGCCCGCACCAGATCGTCGACCGAGTTGATCTTTCCCAAATCCAGCGGCGCCAGCGGAATTAAGCGATCCGCAACCGGATCGTGCAACTTGCGGTCGATGCCCGCGCCCTCGTGGCGACCACTTCCCTTCGCAGCTTGCTTCACAGCTTTTTTCTGAGCCAAGGATGAATCCTCCAAGAAATGAATGCCTTCGTATGAATTAACAAATGTACTAGAAACGGAGGTGAGGAAATTGGGTAGCCTGACGGCAACGACAATTGAATCGTTCAACCCCCAGTCACCAGTAAGGCTTGATGTCGTCGGCAAGTTGGCCACTAGCAATCATTTTGCGAAGCTCTTCCAAACTCTCTGCTGGATGGAAGCCAGCGCCTCCCCAGATGAACTTTAGGCTGTTCCTCGAATCAACACTGAATATCAGCACGCAGTAGCTGTGAGCTAACCCACCGCGTTCATAGTGGATCACCCACTCGCCTCCCTGACTCGCGGCGAGAACGAGACGCCGGAGTGGCAACTTTCGGTCAGGATTGACGTCCGTGAGCTGAAACTTCTGTCCGGGATTCGCTAACGAAAATGATGATTCGCTGGTGATCTTTGCAAATGCCTGCCTCACCGAAGCTGGCATATCTTCCGTCTTAGATCGCACTGTAAACGGGCCGTCGAGGATATGCTGCTTCTCGGCGGTAGACAATTGCCCGTGGAATTCTTGCGCGCTCGCTAAAGCGAGGAGCAAAAGCATAACAATACTATGCAGTGCGACCGAGCGCTTGTCTGTCATGAGACTGATTCTAACTTGCTCAGGCGCGATCACGCTCGCCGACCGCTGCTGCTAGAATGACGGTCGGAATCCAAAGAATGTCCGATAAATTCACCGTCGCACTCGTTCAAATGTCCTGCGGTCCCGAGCCGCGCGACAACATGGCCAAGGCGCTCGACCGCGTCGCTGATGCCGCCAAGCGTGGCGCACACGTTGTCTGCCTGCCCGAACTTTTTCAGACGCAATATTTCTGCCAGCGCGAGGATGCGAACCTGTTTGATCTGGCCGAATCTATTCCCGGGCCTGCTACCGAAAAGCTTGCCGCCGCCGCGCGCCAAAATAAAGTAGTGCTCGTCGCTTCGCTATTTGAAAAGCGCGCCCCCGGCGTCTATCACAACACGGCTGCCATTTTCGATTCGGATGGGACGCTGCGCGGCATTTACCGCAAGATGCACATTCCCGACGATCCGCTCTACTACGAAAAGTATTACTTCACCCCCGGTGATCTCGGGTACAAGGCTCTCGACACGACTGCCGGAAAAATTGGTACGCTGATTTGCTGGGACCAGTGGTATCCCGAGGGCGCGCGGCTCACGGCGCTGCAGGGCGCAAGCATTCTGTTTTATCCCACTGCAATCGGATGGCATCCCGACGAGAAGGCCGAATTCGGCGAGGCGCAGCATGATGCCTGGCGAACGATTCAGCGTTCGCATGCCATCGCAAATGGCGTGTTCGTCGGCGTGGTGAATCGTGTCGGCTTTGAGACCGGAAACATCCGCGGCAACTCCGCTCCCGGCAAGGGGCTGGAATTCTGGGGCGGCTCGTTTTTAGCCGATCCCTTTGGCCGCGTGCTCGCCGAAGCGTCGCATGACAAAGAAGAAATCCTCTTCGGCGAGGTGGATTTGAAGCTGATTGAAGACACGCGCCGCAATTGGCCATTTCTGCGCGACCGTAGGATCGACAGCTACGCGCCGATTACGAGCCGCATGCTGGATGGAAAATGAGTTCGACACGACAAACTAAACTCCCCGCCGCTCTCGGCTATCGCATGCCAGCCGAATGGGAAACGCATGTTTCCACGTGGCTTGCCTGGCCTCATTTTCGCGGCGATTGGCCGGGAAAGTTCGAGCCCATTGCCTGGGTCTATGCGGAGATCATCCGCAACCTTGCAAAGCATGAGCGCGTCGATCTGATTGTCAACAGTGAGCGCGTGGAAAAAGATGCTCGCGCCGTGCTCGAAAAAGCCGATGCGCTCTGTGACCATGTCGTCTTTCATCGCTGGCGCACCGACCGCGTCTGGACGCGCGATTCCGGCTGCATTTTTCTGACTGATCCCAGGTTAGCGCCCAAAGAGCGGGCGCGAACCTGGGGCACCGAAACGCCGGATAAAGATTCCAGTTCAAACGCCGATCGGGAAGCAGATCCGAAAGAAAATAGAGTCAACTCTTCTCTCCTTGCGCTTCATTTCCGATTCAACGCGTGGGCTAAGTACGACAACTACAAGCTCGACGCCAAACTTGGAGCGCGCATGGCCAAGAGCGCAGGCGTTCGCGTGGTGCATCCAATCTTTGCGAAAGAGTCATCTGACAATCGATCTTCCGCCGATCGTTTAGCAGGCGAGCGCGTCGTTCTCGAAGGCGGGTCCATCGATGTGAATGGCCGTGGAACACTGATCACGACTGAAGAATGCCTGCTCTCGACCACGCAACAGCGCAATCCGCACATGGATCGAACTGCCTATGAGCAGATATTTGCGGACTACTTTGGCGTCCAAACGGTTGTCTGGCTCGGCGACGGCATCGAGGGGGATGACACGCACGGCCACGTCGACGATCTCGCGCGGTTCGTCGCGCCGGACACTGTAGTCACGATGGTCGAGCCGAATGAGCGGGATGAAAATTATTCCGCGCTCTACCACAATCTTGGACGCTTGCGAGCCGCCCGCGACCAGGATGGTCAGCGGCTTAACGTAGTAGAAATTCCCATGCCTCGCCCAGTCCTCTTCGATGGTCGTCGATTGCCAGCCAGTTACGCGAACTTCTATATCGCCAATGGAGTGGTGCTGGTCCCGGTATTCAACGATCCCAACGACCGGATCGCGCTCAACACGCTAGCCCAAGTTTTCCCTGCCCGGGAGATCGTGCCCATTTATTCGGGCGATTTAATCTGGGGTTTCGGCGCGCTGCACTGCATGACCCAACAGGAACCGGCGATGGAACTGGTCCGCGCAGTTTGACGTTGCAGAAATGCCCTTTACTTTCCCGTAAACGCGCATACAATGGCGGGGCGGCGGGAAGTGCATGATTACTGCCCGACGCCTCTCTTTGACGGCGCTGCGTTAGAGCATAATGCAGGCCGCGAAGGAACGCTAAGAATCGGATCACGAGCGTGACGTATATGTTGTCTTCCACGAGTTCGTCCACGCATCACCGGCGAACGGTGCAGAAAGCCGCCGCGGCAGCCTTGCTCACTATCGCTTTCCTTTGCCTGATCGGGTCGGTCATGCACGCTACGGGAGCCAATCTGCTCGCCGACCGCGCGAGCAATGGCAACGACTCGACGGAATCCCTGCTAGGCCTCTTCTCGTTCACTTCAAGCGTATTGGCCATGATGATCGGCAGGACACTGCATTCTCCGGCGCGTCAGATCATCTATGCTTCCGGTGCGATGCTGATCCTGATGGCGATACTCTTTTGGTTTAGCGTTGCTACAAACCAGTAGACCGGAATCTCGACCCTCCAGCGCACCCCGCTGCGGAGGAGCCTTCACAGCGCTAGGATGATTGTTGTTGTCCCAGCGGAATGCTGTCTGCTATCGCCCGCAACTTCATTTACACTCTACCCGTGAACGCCGAAATCATCGCCGTGGGCTCCGAGATGCTCACACCCCACCGGCAGGACACGAACTCGCTCTACCTCACCGAGAAGCTGAACGACATGGGTGTCGAGGTGCGCTTCAAGTCCATTGTCGGAGACGACCTTGAGGGACTGATTGCCGCCGCGAAACTCGCGATGCGCCGCTCTGAAATTATTATTTTTTCCGGCGGCCTTGGCCCTACTGAAGACGACCTGACGCGCGAAGCTGTTGCCGAAGCTCTTGGGCTGACGTTACATCGCGATCCCGAAATCCTCGCCCGGCTGGAATCGCGTTTTGCGAAACGCGGCTACAAGTTCTCGCCGAACAATGCGAAGCAGGCGGATGTGATCGCAAACGCCGTCGCGCTCCCCAATACCATGGGAACGGCGCCCGGCCAGTGGATTGGCGGCAAGTACGATGGCCGCGACCGCATTCTGCTGCTGCTGCCCGGGCCGCCATACGAACTTAAGGCGCTCTTCGAGGGCGAGTGCATTCCTCGTTTGCGCGCCAAGATTCCCGAGCAGCACATTGCCGTGCGCACACTCAAAATGGCGATGCTGCCTGAGTCGCAGGTGGATGCGCGCGTTTCGCCAATCTACAAGGCCTATACCGATGTCGAGACCACCATCCTCGCTGGCGGCGGAGAAATTCAGCTTCATCTGCGCTGCAGAAAAGACTCACAGGCCGAAGCCGAAGCGCGCGTGGAGGAGCTGGCGGCGAAAATCGAAGACGAAATGGGCGATGCGATCTTCTCGCGCAAAGGCGAGACCATCGAACAAATTGTCAGCTACCTGTTGCAGATGCGCGGGATGACACTGGCTACCGCGGAATCGTGCACGGGTGGGCTGCTTGCCGAGCGCATCACTTCAGTGAGCGGCAGTTCGCGACATTTCCTGGGAGGCGCAGTTGTCTACTCGAACGAGTTGAAGACGCAATTCGCTAATGTCCCGAAGGATCTGATCGACAAGTATGGAGCCGTGAGCCGTGAGGTGGCTGCGGCGCTGGCCGAAGGCATTCGCAAGCGCTGCCTGTCGAGCTATGGAGTTGGCATCACGGGCGTGGCCGGGCCGACTGGAGGCACTGAGCAGAAGCCGGTAGGGCTTGTCTATATCGCACTCGCGAGCGACGAGGGAACGCAGGTGGTGGAGCGCAACTTTCCAAGCGACCGGGCACGCATTCGGCAGTTTGCCACGCTGCAGGCGTTGGAGATGATTCGGAGGGCGCTGTTGTAGTGGTGATCCAGGATCTAGTGTTGTGCGCCGAAAATAGCGACCGTTATCTATGGCGTGCGATGGTGCAGGAAAACAGAGCATTTAACCGCAAAGCTCGCAGAGAACATCCGCGAAGAACGCAGAGAAAGACCATGCGACCTGAAATATAAAGGAAAGCCGCTGAGGTCGCGAAGACCGGCATTGAACTCAAATGCGCATTTTTATTGGCATCGATCTCGACGACGAAATTCGCGCTAAGATCGCGCGGTTTATTGAGGGCGTCAGCGGTTTTGCGCCGGAGGCGAGGTGGGTGCGTCCCGAATCGCTGCACGTCACTCTGAAATTTATTGGCGAGCAAAACCCCGAGCAGGTTGCCGCCATCACTCAACGATTGCGTCAGATTGCAAGCCCGGCGACTGAAATCAACGTGTCGAGATTTGGATTCTTTCCGACGGCCAAGGCGCCGCGCGTATTCTGGATTGGAATTCACGCTGGGCCGCAATTGGCTCAACTCGCTGGCAACATTGACGCCTCCGTTGCCGAACTTGGTATTCCGCGCGAAGAGCGGGCGTTTAGTCCTCATCTCACATTAGCTCGGGCAGGCTCGGCAGGAAAAACAAGCTCGGGCGATCCCAAGTGCGTAAGGGCGATGGGCCTAATTCTCTATTCGCGACGCTCCAAAAACGGTTGGCGACGATGGGCGAGCGTGATTCTGGGCCTAACTTCGGCACAATGACCGCCGACAAGTTTATTCTCTATCAGAGCCAGCTTTCGCCTGCAGGATCGAAGTATACGA
>JBAVYO010000049.1:0-4286 GCA_049698855.1 Terriglobales bacterium | reverse complement strand
GCGAAGTGTTCGGCCACCACCGCCTGTTCCTGCGGCGTCGGCCCGGCAAGCAGCATGTCGCCGCGAATCAACTGCAATTTGTAGAGAAACTCTTGCACGGGCTTATTCCTCTAGATGCCAGTCGCGGCGCGGAACACCTTTAAATATTTTTCCGGCAGCTTCCGTGGCTTCATCTGCGCATCGGCAACAATGTGGATGGTCTCGCCTTCGGCGAGCACTTCGCGCTTTTCCGCGCTCAAAAGCTCGTAGCCAAAGTGAATCACTTTTTCACGTACATGCCTCAAGAACGTGCGCACGATGACTTCGTCATCATAATGCACGGGAGCCTTGTAGCGGCAGCGGGCTTCGACAACGGCGATAAAGCAGCCGTCCGCAGTCTCCATTTCCTTGTAGCTGAAACCCAGCTGACGCAGCAGTTCAACCCGCCCCACTTCGAACCATATGAAATGATTCGAGTGATAGACAACACCCATCTGATCGGTTTCGGCGTAGCGTACGCGGATGCGCGTCTCGTTGACGCCTTGACTCGAACCTACGGCCGTCGATGTGAGATTCGCGCTCATCTTCCCGTCCAGACCGGTTTGCGCTTTTCCAGAAAGGAGCTGATGCCTTCGCGAAAATCGGCGGTCGCGCGGATTCCTGCATTCTCACGGATCGCAGCTTCAATCTGCGAATCCAGTTCGTGGCGTGCATGATCGGTGAGCAGACGTTTGGTATATGCGAGCGAGAGCGGACTGCTCTCCATTAACTGGGCCGCGAGTTCACGAGCTCGCTCCATCAGTTTTTCAAGCGAAACAATTTGAGTGATCAGGCCCATACGCAGAGCTTCTTCGGCATCGAAGATTCGCCCAGTCAGCAACAAATCGCGTGCTACTTTTTCGCCAACTTGCCGTAACAGAAATGTCGAAACGATGCCGGGTACGAATCCGATGCGGACCTCGGTGTAGCCAAACTTGGCTTCCGGCACGGCCAGAGTGAAGTCGCAGAGCAGCGCCAGGCCCGTGCCTCCGGCGATGGCCGCGCCGTTCACCGCAGCAATCGTCGGCTTGGGAAATTCGTACAGCGAGCGGAACACACTGGCCATGGTGCGCGAGTCCTTCATACTCTGCTCTGCCGATCGCCCAATCAGCGATTTCAAATCCTCCAAATCCATGCCCGAGCAGAATGCTTTGCCTGCGCCGGTCAGGATTAGCACGCGCGACGATGACTGTTTTACTTCGTCGAACGCCCGCAACAATTCGGTAATCAACTCGTAGCTGATTGCGTTGCGCTTGTCGGGACGGTTCAGAGTGAGGGTGGCGACGCCACCGTCAAAATCGAGTTGTAGATTTTGATAGCTCATAGAAATTTAAAGCCCGAAGTTGTCGTCCGATCACTCCGACGACGAAATCTTGTACCGCTCTGCAATTCCCGCCGATGCCTTTAACAATGCATCAAGCGGCTTCAAAGCTGGCAGCAGCGCGCCGCGTTCGCGCAACGCCTCAATCAATTTTTCGGTCGGAATATTTCCCACCAGCGCGTCCTGCGCAAACGGACACCCCCCCAGCCCGCCGATTGCGGAGTCAAAGCGCCGGCATCCAGCATCGTACGCCGCGAGTATTTTAGCCGCTGCGTCTTCTGGCCGGCTGTGCAGGTGAACTCCAATCTCGAGATAGTCGAACTTTGCCATTACCGCCGAGACCACTTCTTTTATCTTCTCCGGCGAGGCCGCGCCAACTGTGTCTGCGAGCGAGATGGTCTTAATGTCCTGCACTTCGAGCAGATCGACGGCGTCGACGACTTCATCCACGGTCCACGGGTCGCCGTAGGGATTGCCGAATGCCATCGAAATATAAACGACCGTACCGCAGTCGGCCTCATCGGCAACCTTCTCGATTTTCTCCAGCTCTTCGATTGCATCTTCCAGCGTTTGGCGCTGATTGTTTTGCAGGAACGTCGGCGAAATCGAATAAGGAAATCCGAGGGTGCGCACCGCATCGGTCTTAACGGCCCGCTGCGCGCCTTTTTCATTAACGACAATGCCGATGATCTCAACGTCGTCGGGCGGATCAAGTTCTTTAAGGACTTCTTCGGAATCGGCCATCTGCGGCACCGCGTTCGGCGACACAAACGAGACTGCATCAATGTGCTTAAACCCCGCGCTGATCAGCGCCTGAAGATAGCTGACCTTAAGCTCGGCAGGGATCTGCCCTTTGAGGCCTTGCCAGGCATCGCGTGGACACTCGATCAGTTTTATTACATCAGACATGCATGATTGCCTTCTTCGTACGGTAGCCAAGCCGTCTTGTAGTAGCATCCGGATTCGCTCGCAGATGAAACCGGTGATAAACCTCTGATCCTTCCGCTATCCGTTGATCTGTGACTTCAACAATCTCGAGCACTTGATGGAGTTTCCACTTCACCATCTCACCACGAACACTTCTGTATGAATGCTGCTGCTGTTTTGCCACCTGGCGGCCCTTAGCAGCTACAGACGATGGGGTGCTCTTAAAGACAAGAATCGACTCCTCTAAGAGAGTACGAATGCAGCTTGCATCCTTACGCCCGTGATCAGCTAGGTAGAGCGCTCGCACTGCGTACCACGACCTAACCTCTCGCACCTTCGCCATTTAACATTCCGCCTCTCGCCTCGAAAATCCGCGGTAGAGGAGCGCATGACCTATGTTTGCAGCACCCCTACCTTGAACTCGGGTACATCCGGATTCAACGATGCCGCCTCGAGCGCTTGCGTGATTGCCTGCCGCGTTTCCATGGGATCGATGATTTTGTCGATCCACAAACGCGCCGCTCCGTAACGGGGATCTGTCTGCTCGTCGTAGGTCTTTTTGGTTGCATCGAAGAGCTCTTTCTTTTCCCCTTCGGTCAACTTCTTGCCGCTGCGCTCCAGTTGCTTCACTTTGATCTCGACCAGCGTGCCAGCAGCCGAATCGCCGCTCATCACCGCATATTTCGCGGTCGGCCACGCGAAAACAAAACGCGGATCGAAAGCCTTGCCGCACATCGCGTAGTGTCCTGCGCCGAACGAGCCCCCCACGATGACCGCGATCTTCGGCACCACGGAATTCGACACCGCATTCACCATTTTCGCGCCCGCCTTGATAATGCCGCTCCACTCCGCATCGCGGCCCACCATGAAGCCGTTCACATCGTGAAAGAAAACAAGGGGCACGAGGTTTTGATTGCAGTCCATGATGAAGCGCGCCGCTTTCTCCGCCGACTCGGTATAAATCACGCCGCCAAATTCAATGCGCTTGTGGCCCTCGTGATCAATTTGCTGCGCATGCAGCTTCTGATTGGCGACGATGCCGACGGCAAAGCCTCCAATGCGCGCATAGCCGCACAACAGCGTCTTTCCGTATTCCGGCTTATATTCGTCGAAGCGACCCTCGTCCACGATGCGCGCCAGAATCTCTTTCATGTCGTAGGGCCGCGCAGGGGAGGAATCGTACACTCCATAAATTTCCTCGAGTGGAAGCGCGGGGTCGGCCGGCTTCTTACGGTCCCACAGCGATTGCCGGCGGTATCCCCACTTCTCCACCAATGACCGTATGCGCGCGATGCATGCTTCATCGTTGGGCTCGCGGAAATCCACGGTCCCGCTGATCGACGAGTGCATGGCCGCTCCGCCCAGGTCCTCAGCCGAAACTTTCTGTCCGATTGCGGCCTGCACCAGAGCAGGCCCGGCAAGGAAAAGCCCGCTGCCATCGGTCATCAGCACGTGGTCGCACATCACGGGCAAGTATCCGCCGCCGGCCACGCACATGCCCATGATGGCGGCAATCTGTGGAATGCCCATCGCCGACATCACCGCGTTGTTGCGAAACACGCGACCGAAATCGTCGGTGTCGGGAAAAACATCTTCTTGCAAGGGCAGAAAAACTCCGGCGGAATCGACCAGATAGATAGTCGGAATATGATTCTCAATGGCGATATTCTGGGCGCGGATCACCTTCTTAGAGGTCATCGGAAAAAACGCGCCCGCCTTCACCGTCGCGTCGTTCACGATCAGCATGACGAGCCGGGTCTCGACGCGCGCCAGGCCCGTGATCACTCCCGCGGCCGGCGCGCCTCCCCACTCCTCGTACATTTTGTGCGCGGCATAGAGACCCAGTTCGAAGAATGTGCCCTTGTCGGCCAGCAGGTTTATGCGCTCGCGGGCCGTGAGCCGAGATTTGGCGTGCTGGCTCTCGATCGCCTTGGGCCCGCCACCTTCGCGGATCTTCTCTTCTTCGTTGCGGACTTGTGCGACCAGATCGGCGAGCGAGCGCATGTTGGACTCGAAGCGC
>JBAVYO010000048.1:0-5062 GCA_049698855.1 Terriglobales bacterium | reverse complement strand
CTTTTTCGCGGGCAGCGGAGCCAATGGCGCTGCCGATGCCGATGGGGCCATCGACCTGGCGCATCGAAACTTTGCGCTCGGCCATTTTTTGCAGCAGTTCGAGGATGAGGAAAGAACTTTTTTTGTTTTCGTCGAGCGAGCGGCTGAGCGCGTCCGGGAAAGAGAGCTTCACGCTTTTGGTTGGAGGCTCGCTGGCGACGCCGATACGGTAACGCGGCTCGGTCGATGCGCCGGTCGGGGCGAGCACCGGCTTCACATTGAAGCTCAGATTCTGGGCGGCGCTCTGGCCGTTGCTTTCGGTTTTGCGGAGCACTACGATTTGCAGCGGCTGATCCTTGGTCTGGGACAGCAGTTCGACGAGCGCGGCGATGTGGGGAATCGGCTGGCCATTGACGCTGAGAAGAATGTCGCCGACCTGCATACCGGCTTGTGCCGCGGGCATGCTGGGCTCGACTGTGGTGAGCGAGACGTTTGGCTCTTTGGGCTCCCAGCCGATGGTCCCATATTGATGGACGCCCATGGGCTCGGGTGTGAGCTGCTCGTCAATGACTTTGCCATTGCGCTCGATGGAAACATTCAAAGGCTGATTGGGACTGAGCGCTTCCTTGACATCCACCACTTCCCATGTGGGGTCGGATACGCCGTCGATGCGGACGATCTTGTCGCCGATCTGGATGCCGGCTTTGGAGGCTGGCGTGTTGGCATTAACCCAGCCCACGAAGGCAGGGCCATCGAGCGCGACAGGATATTCGAAATGCACCATGTAAACGCCGGTAAGCAGAGCGACGGCGAGAAGAACGTTCATGGCGGGCCCGGCGAGGGCGACAATAAAGCGCTGCCAGCGCGGGTGCGAAAGAAATTCACCAGGATCGCCCGTGCGCTCATCCATGGGATTTTCGCCGGACATTTTGACGTAGCCGCCGAGCGGCAGGATATTGATGCGATAGTCGGTCTCACCCCAGCGGAACCCGATCAGCCGTTTACCGAAACCAATGGCGAACTGCTCGACGCGCACGCCGAAATACTTGGCGGCGGCGTAGTGCCCGAATTCATGAATCAAGATCATGAAGCCGAGGACGACGGCCATGACAGCGAAGGTGTGCAGGATGGAAAGCACCTGAGGCATAAAAGATCAGATTACTCCGAATCGAGAGTTAGGGGATAGCTCGGATGGTCAAACCCTTTTGGCCGCGAGTTTTTACTTTTTCGCTTGCCAGCTGGCGGGCTTCATTATCCGAGTTGAGCACTGCCTTAATAGATTCTAAATCAGAGGCTGGCGTTGCAGCCATTACATCTTCAATAATGCGGGGGATTTCGTCGAAGGCAATTTGCTCGTCGAGGAAGGCGGCGACAGCGATTTCATCGGCCGCGTTCAACGCGATGGTCTTTGAACCGCCCTGCGCCACTGCCTCATAAGCCAAGCCGAGACATGGGAATTTGGCCATATCTGGCGGGCAAAAGTCCAGGTGCCTCAGGTCCATGACCGGAAACCGCAGATCGGAGGGAATCCGATCGGGGTAGGTCAGGGCGTAGAGGATGGGCAGACGCATGTCGGTCACGGAGATTTGAGCAAGTATGCTGCCATCCACGAATTCGACCATGGAATGGATGGTAGATTGCGGATGCACAATGACTTGCACGCGGTCGGGCGGGACGTTGAAGAGGCGGCAGGCTTCGATGACCTCGAAACCTTTATTCATCAGGGTTGCCGAGTCGATGGTGATGCGGCGGCCCATTTTCCAGGTGGGGTGGTTGAGGGCCTGCTCGACGGTGATGGAGGCGAATTCGGACTTGGGGGTGCGTAGGAACGGGCCTCCGGAGGCGGTGAGCCAGATGCGCTCGACTTCATTAATGCTGCCGTCTGGGCTAATACGGCCTCCACGGAGGCACTGGTGGATGGCGTTGTGCTCGCTGTCGATGGGCAGGAGCGGCTTGGCCTGACGGCGGGCTTCGGCGGTGATGAGTTCGCCGGCAACGACCAGGCACTCTTTGTTGGCTAGGCCGACGGATTTGCCGGCGCGGACGGCTTCGTAAGTAGCTTCGAGTCCGGAGACGCCGACGATGGCGCTGACCACGAAATCGACATCGGAATGGGTGGCAACGCGGACGGTGCCGGCGGAGCCGTGAACAACTTCGGTCCGGGTGAGGCCGGCAGCGCGGAGTTTTTTGCGCAGGGAATCGGCATCGGCCTCGTGGGCGACCGAGACGACCTGTGGGCGATATCGCAGCGATTGTTCGTAGACGGCTTCCAGGTTGTTGCCCGCGGCGAGAGTGGCGATCTGGAAGCGGTCGGGATAACTTTCGACGATGCTGAGAGTGCTGCGGCCGATGGAGCCGGTGGAACCCAGGATGGCGATGCGTTTCATGAGGCGAGTGACATCCATTCTAAGGGATTTTCAAAATCTTGGGCACAGTCCTCGTCTGCAAGTGTCGCCGATGCGTCCATTTCCAGATTCGGACGGCCCAGACTACAGGGACGGCGAATTGGCCGCCAATTAGGATTTTCTGAGAATTACCAAGCCAAAAGGCCTCTCTTGTTGGAGCTCTCACCATTAAATTGGAATTTCTAATCATTGAGCAGCCGCCGAGGGCCATGCACCATTGCTTCGCTCTGTCGAGCGCGCCGATTCGGGATCGGCATGGGGCCGGGGCATGCCCTGGAATGCCCGGAATCAGTTGATTGTCAACATCGCAGAGAACGGGGTGTTTATCAGGCGAGGATTCTCTGTCAGAAAGGCGAGCGCGTTGGCTGGCTTCTCAATTGCAAGAATATAGGGATTTACAAACCTTTACTTGTTTAGTCTGCCGGTTTTTACCTGCGCGGAAGTCTAGAATTTAGAAAGAGAAAAAAAGTGGAAGTGAAAGAGGAAGTAAAAGAGGAAGAGATGGCGCCGACTCTGCTCAGTGAACCCGAAGCGATGGAACGGGTTGTTTCGGGTCAAGAGCACGAGGAAGGGCAGGAGAGCAAGGGCGATCCGCAGACGCTCGACCCGCAGGATTGGGATGGTTTTCGGGCGCAGGCGCATCTGATGCTGGACGACATTCTCGATTACACGCAAAACATACGAATGGGTTCGGTTTGGCAGCCGATCCCAGAAGAGGTGCGGGAACGATTTCGGGGAAGCGTTCCGGTTGCGCCGACGGATCTTGCGGACGTTCACCGTGAGTTCATGGACTACATTCTGCCGTTCGCGGCGGGCAATGCGCATCCGGGTTTTATGGGCTGGGTGCATGGCGGGGGCACTCCGGTGGGCACGCTGGCGGAAATGCTGGCAGCGGGATTGAATGCCAATCTGGGCGGGCGGGATCAGATTCCAGTTGAGGTCGAGCGGCAAATCGCGCTCTGGATGCGGGGAGTATTCGGGTTTCCGGAGAGCGCGGCCGGATTGTTTGTCACTGGCACGTCGATGGCAAACTTCGTTGCGGTGAAGATTGCTCGCGATACGGCGCTGGGCTGCGAGGCGCGCCGCCAGGGCGTGGCGGCGATATCGAAGCGGATGACGGCGTATGGCTCGGCGGGGATTCATGGCTGCGTCGGCAAGGCGATGGACCTTTGCGGGCTGGGCAGCGACGCGTTGCGGCTGGTTCCTATGGATGAGCGGCGCCGGATGAATCTTACGGCGCTGGTGGATGCAATCAAGAAAGACCGGGAAGCGGGTTTCGAACCGTTTTTGTTGGTGGGGACAGCAGGAAGTGTGGACACGGGTGCGATTGACGACCTGGCGGCGCTTGCCGATCTGGCGGCCCGCGAGGGATTGTGGTTTCACGTGGATGGCGCATTTGGCGCGCTGGCCATGCTGGCTCCCGAGCTTGCGCCCAAGCTCAAGGGCATTGAGCGGGCCGATTCGCTCGCCTTCGACTTTCATAAATGGGGACAGGTTCCCTACGACGCCGGTTTTATTCTGGTGCGCGACGGCGCTTTGCAAAGGAATGCGTTTTCGGCGTCGGCTGCATACTTGCGGCGGGAGACTCGCGGGCTGGCAGCTGGGTCGTCCTGGCCGTGCGATTACGGTCCAGACCTTTCGCGCGGATTTCGCGCGCTCAAGACGTGGTTCACGCTGAAAGTGTATGGCACGGAAGCTTTGGGCGCTGCCATTTCGCGGACTTGCGAACTGGCGCGCTATCTGGAGCGGCGGATTACGGAGACGGCCGAGCTGGAGCTGCTGTCGCCGGTCGAGTTGAATATCGTCTGCTTTCGATATCGGGCAGAGGACGCGGATCACGTGAACGCGGAAATTGTCGTCGAACTGCAGGAGTCGGGCATTGTTGCGCCGTCGTCAACGACGATTGACGGCAAATTTGCGATCCGAGCGGCGATCGTCAATCATCGCACTGGACAGGTTGACATCGACAAACTGCTGGATAGAACGCTGGCGCTGGGACGTTCAAAATGCCAAGTCTCGAAACAACAGCAAGCGAAAAAACAGGAGACGTCTGGCCTGACGACCGCCGAGAATGCGATTGGTGGCGGAAACAATCCAAATGCGGAGACTGCGCCCGGCGTGCGCTGGGAAGCCGAGCTGCAGGAAATTGAGAAAGCGCTGGAATCGGATCCGGAGTCGGTCGATCTACGCTTTCGGCGAGGGTTGCTACTGGCTCGGTTAGGCCGGATCATCAATGCGGCGAAAGAATACATGGCGGTGCTGGAACGAGATCCCACGCATCTGGCGGCACTGAATAATTTGGGCAGTGTGCTGATCGTGGGAGAGCATCGCAAGGCTGCGCTCATCGCGTTCAAGCAGGCGATGACGCAGCATCCGGACGACCCTGTGAGCCGCGTGAACGCGGGCCGGCTTCTGCTGGAAGAAGCCGAGCAGAAGGAAGCCTCATCGCAACAGGAGGAGGCTCTCAAGCTGAGGCACGAAGCGCGCGAGTATTTCGAGCAGGCGCTGCAACTTCGCCCAGGTTTTGAAAACGCGCACGAAGGATTGTGCTACGTGTGGGGCCATTTGGGAGACGCGAAACAAGCGGACTGGCATCGGCGCGAAGCTTTCAAGAACCGTGCGATTATGCCATTGCCTTTTTGCGGACGGCGCGATCCAGTTACGGTACTGAAACTGGT
>JBAVYO010000047.1:0-8478 GCA_049698855.1 Terriglobales bacterium | reverse complement strand
CTGGTTTGGAAGGCGTGGACAGACCCGAAGTACGTGATGCAGTGGTGGGGACCGAAGGGCTTTACTGCGCCGGTTTGCAAGATGGATTTTCGCGTGGGGGGAAAATCTCTCCTCTGCATGAGAATGCCGGATGGGCAGGAGTGCTGGAATGCGGTTGAATACCACGAGATTGTTCCCCTAGAAAAGATCGTTTCCTCCATGCACTTTTCGGACCCGCTCCAGTCCCGGCAACACAAGAGGGGCGGGGGGCTACAAACGGAATCCAATCGGCCGGCGAATGTGGAATCCCACCCTTCAAAAACCGAGGGGTGGCACGCGCAAAGCCCGTGGTGCGAGTAGTCTGCGACCCACCCTTCGCAAAGTACGCGAAGGATGGGGCAACCACTTTTATGAATTCTGCTCGCGGAAGGCTGGGGCCACCGCCTGCCCCTGCCCACACATTGGCTCGCGAATGTGAGGGGCTCCGGCAGAAAAAGTCATTGTAGGCGCCAGAAACCGCCCTCAGGCGCTGAGGCGCGAGTCTGTTTTCACCGGCTTAGCGGCACGAGTGGAAATCGTGCCCTTCCCAAAACCATCGTGAATCGAGTTTTTCCGCAGCCTGGGGGTTGCTTTCTTGGTAGTTCACATTACAATTGCGCGGATGTAAAATCTTACGCCGAACAACCTAACCTCCCCCATGCTACGTTTCACTTCGAAAGAAGTCTGCGCACACGAAGCTCTGCAACCAACGCGATTTGCCCTTCTGTTTTCAACTGGCTGCCTTATTCTGCTCACGGCGTGCCAAGGACTCTCGCCGGCGAATCACAATACTGTCACAAACAATATCGCTGTTTCCAGCGGCAGCTTGAATTTCGGCACAGTCTCCGTGGGCGGGAGCAAGACCATGCAGGAGACACTGTCGAATCCTTCGACGTCTCCTGTGACCGTCTCGCAGGCCAGTGTCACCGGGTCCGGCTTCTCCATTAAAGGTCTGACTCTGCCCGTAAGCCTCTCGCCAAATCAGCAGATATCGTTCTCTGTTGTATTCACTCCAGCGGCGGCAGGCTCAGCCACGGGATCGTTGACCATCGTGTCGAATGCGATGAACTCACCACTCGGTGTCGCGCTCTCGGGCACGGTTTCAGCCTCTGGCTCGCTGGCGGCGAATCCTGCGAGCCTCGGCTTCGGCAACGTTCAGGTTGGCGGCACGGCAAACATTTCAGAGACTTTGACGAATACCGGTGGATCCTCCGTCACTATTTCTCAGGCGAATGTGACGGGGACGGCATTTTCGATCAGCGGCCTGACCTTCCCCGTTACGCTCGATCCCAACAACAGCGTGACGTTAACTGCCACTTTTGCACCAACAGGCGCCGGTTCCGCGAGCGGAATGCTCACGATTGTTTCGGACGCCTCAAACTCGAATTTGAATATCGCGCTTACCGGCACGGCGACGGCGGCGAGTCAGCTCTCAATCTCTCCGGCCAGCTTGAACTTTGGGACGGTGAATGTGGGCTCCAGTTCATCCCTGAATGCCAGCCTGAACGCTACGGGCGCGGCCGTTACTGTCTCTTCGGCCTCCACCAACAGCAGTGAATTCGCAGTGTCCAGAATCAGCTTTCCGTTAACCATTGACGCCGGTCAATCTGCGCCCTTCACGGTGACGTTCACCCCGAACGCCTCCGGAGGCGCCAGCGCAAAACTCAGGTTTGTCAGCGACGCGTCGAACTCGCCTTCCGACCAATCGCTGAGCGGCACGGGGCAAGCACAGTCCCATTCGGTCGCACTTTCATGGCACCTTGCGAAGGATGCAATCAGCTATAACGTTTATCGAAAACTTTTCACCGACAATAACTACACACAGATCGCCACGGGTGAAACCGGAACCTCATATACAGATACCACTGTCGCTGCCGGCAGCACCTACGACTACGCGGTGACTGCGGTGGATGCGAACAATCAGGAAAGCGGTTATTCCAATATTGCGAAGGCCGTGATCCCTAGTAACTAAAGCAGCCCGAGCGGCTCAACCAGAGTCCGATTCAATTATGAGCCGCCGCGCATCCAGGCTCCCGAAGCCGTGCGTTTAATTGACCGGAGTTTTCTATGGAATTTTGGCTTGGACGTTGTCTGAAAGCCGGCTTTCCCGGCCCGACTTATCCATGGCGGTGACGGCGTAGAAGTAAGTCTGCCCACTTCTCACCAGGCGATCCACAAATGGCGGCGCGGGTACGCGGGAGGCAATTCTCGTGTAGTTGCTATCCGCTTTTGTGCGGCGATACACGCTGTACCCCACAATCGATACTCCTGCATCAATTTTGGGTGGCTGCCACATCAGCGTCACGCTGTGCGAGGTCTGAGGTTTGGGCTGGCAGGCCAGCCCCACTCCCAGGACTACCAAGCCGCAGAGCGCTTTTGCACGGTGCGCGTTCATGCCGCAAGTTTATCGCGGATACTTCGTAAGGAAATTGTCACAGTTTGGCAGCCGGTCCGGACTGGGTGAGCCACTGCTCCCTTACAGCCTCAGTTCGCGCAAAAAGCCATAGCAGCATTGCGATGCAGCCCATCGCAATCGTTAAGAACACGATCCCGCCACGCCGATGCAGGCTCCCATTCAGATATTCAGGATTAACACGCATAGCCAGCTGGACGATCACGAAAATTCGCAGGGCATTTTTCGCGGCCGACAACGGAATCGCGATCAGCACAAGCAACAGCTTGCGCCACCACGAGCGCAAGAAAAGGTGAGCCAGAACCATCGTGGTGACGATCAGTACCATGCTGGAGCGGATGCTGCTGCACTCACGCGCCACTTCGAGATCCAGCCCGGAGAGCGACAGCCTGATGCCATTCTGCGTGACGGGAATCCGCGCCAACTCGAATAACCAGCGCGCCGCAGACGCGGAACCGTTTTGCAGGCTCACAATAATCTCGTTGAGCAAAACATTTGGCAGCGGCACCAGCCAGAACAGAAAGCAAAGGGGAAAAATAAAAGCTCGGAGCACGGGAACGCCGAAGCAAACAACCACCGATGCAATCCACCATGTCACGATCGCAAACATGCTTAGGGTGAGCCGCCAATCGGGTGCCAAAACAACGCTCCATCGCGCGAAGCAGCCAAGCGCAAGGGTACCTGCCAAAAGAAAAAGCCCGCCGAGCCGGTTAGGCTCAACTGCGGGCCGCACTGCTTTCGAATCGAACCAGGCAAGCGCCAGGCTCAGAGGAATAATCAGGACTATGTGGGTATAGGCTTCATTGCTGAGGGCAAGACGAAAAGTTTGCGCGAGAGATGCCCACCACAACACGAGCGAGCATACAATCAGCAGCGCAAACTCGACATTGCTTCGCCGGGACATTCCGCAGTTTTCTGGATTTTCACTGCGCGAGTGCTAGGTTTCAAGTGACCCAGGTACTCTTGCCCCACATGGACCTCCCCATACAACCGAGACAAACGTTGAGGCGGGGCGCCGCCTCTGGCGTGGTTCCGTTTCCCAGCGTGCTGCTCAGCTATCGAAGCGAATGCATCGTGATGGCCGCGCCGGCATGTTTGATTGCGACTGCGGATCGAAAGCCCTCCGCTGCCTCCACGTCGATGAGCGACCACTCGCGGCTGGCTCTTTCATCCCCACGAATTTCCTCGATCCGCGGCTCGATGCCCGGATGAACCGAAACCGAGAAATCCGCAAGCGGAAAGCCCAACCCTTCGCCCATTGCCTTCAGGAACGCTTCTTTACGCGCCCAGCACGCAAAAAACGCGGCCAAGCGCAGCGATTCCGGCAACCCGCGCAGCGTCTCTCGTTCCCGAACGGAAAAGAATCGCTCCGCCAGATCCGCGGTGTTCACGTCGGCACGCAGTTTCTCGATATCGACCCCGAGATCGTCCGCGACACCGACCGCAATCAGAGCCATGTTCCCCGAATGCGACACGTTAAACCGCAGATTGTCTGGATTCTGATTGGCCGCAACTTCGGGCTTGCCATTTGTCGTATAGGTAAACCGGATGTTCGCCGGAGCGAGGTCTAAATAATGGCCCAATAACCGGCGCAGCGCTGTTCTGCAGCGAGTGAATCGAACGCGGTCGTCGTCAAAGTGAAAGCGCGCGGCCCGAATGTTCTCGTCGGGAGCCAGCAAGCTGCCTTCGGGACTGTCAAGCGCGGGTGAGGATATTCCCAGCTCAGGTTCATCCAGCCGAAGCTGCCAGACATCGACGCGGCCCGAGTGCAACTCGTACTTTTCGGCCTCCACGGCCCAGGATTGCGATCGAACGACATCCATTGGCGCTTCTTCCACGCACATATTCTAAAGACGCTTCTACTGGCTGAATCCCAGCCGTCGCGAGCCCTTAAGACCTCGAACCCGCCGTTTCAACTCTCAGTCAACTACGCCAGGGAACTCTTCACAGGTTACTAAGGGGCCATGAGGACTATTGACCCCCTGCATCCACAGGGGTCACCTTTGGCATCTTTCGGCTTCGTGTCATTCCCTGCAAACTGAACCTGTTATGCAACCTCCCCAGCCAATCGCTCACTCTTCATTCGCATGTCCATCCAGGCTTGCCGTCGTTACCTTAGTAATCCTGGTGGGCTTAGTCTTCATCCCAATACAAGCAACCGCAGCTCCACTCATTAACTGGCCCGCAACTCTGCACTTTGGAGAAGTGTCCGTTGGTCAAACAGAAACTCAGCTGGTTACATTGACGAACAATGCCCAGCAAAGTATCACGATTACAGGAATCGGCGTCGCTAATTCTGAATTCAGCGTGGTCCCCATGACCATGCCGATCATTCTAGGCGCAGGCCAGAGCATCGATGTCGGCGTGAACTTTGCCCCCACGGCAACAGGATGGGTTGGCGGAAATATCAGCTTTGTAGCAAGCCCAGCGAGTAACAATATCGTTGTCCAGGCTATGGGGATGGGGGTGTCTAGCGCAGCACTGACTGCAAGCCCCGCCAGTATGTCGTTCGGCGCGGTGGGAACGGGAGCCAGCGTAACCACGGCGGTCGCGGTAACGAACACTCGCTCCTGGGAGGTGAAAATCTCTGCTTTGCAAGCCCAGGGCGGTGCCTTCTCGGTCAGTGGGCCAGTGATGCCACTCATAATACCGGGCGGACAAACGGTGACATTGAACGTCACCTTCACCCCACAGAGCTCAGGATTGACCTATGGCAGTGTGTCGTTGGTTGGTTCAGGACTGGTAATACCGTTCACCGGTACGGGCACTTCCACAACTGTCGGGCAACTCACCGTCAATCCCGGCACTCTGAACTTTGGCAGCGTGGTGGTGGGAAGTACCGGAACCACCTCCGCAACGTTGAGCGCCAGCGGAGGAAGCGTGACGATTTCTTCGGCAGGCAGCAGCAGCGCTCAGTTTGGGCTGCCCGGAGCGTCGTTCCCGCTGACGATTCCCGCCGGACAGAGCGTATCTATAAATGTCGCGTTCACGCCGCAGAACAGCGGAACAGCGTCGGGGACACTTTCCTTCACAAGCAATGCGGCGAACTCTACTGCAACGGCTTCTCTGGCGGGCACGGGCGCGATGCCGACTGTCAGTCTCTCGTGGAGTCCGACGGATGAGGCGACTGGATACAACGTATACCGGTGCGTGTCGGCGAGTTGTTCCTACACAAAGATAAATTCGAGCTTGGATCCAGACGTTACGTTCACCGACTCGAGCGTGGCTTCAGGCCAAACCTACTCGTATGTGGCCACGTCGGTTACTTCAAGCGGGCAGGAAAGCGGCTACTCGTCGCCGGTGGTAGTTGCGGTCCCGTAAACGCAAGTCTCGAGCAGTCCGCCATCAAACACTGAGAGCGGTGAGTTTTGAAACAAAGCTCACCGCTCTTAACTTCTTGAGCCGGCCTTCGTCGTGGTGAGGGCGCGTAACGCCGACACGGCGCTAATCAGGAACAACATCACGCTGGCCTCAAACAGATTCCGTTTGGGAAGATTCACATTGCGGAGCAGGGCCGCTCCTAGCCCGAAATGAGCAAAGGCCCCGCACAGGGCAAAAAGCCAGCCCGCATAGTAGGTGATCCTTGAGGTCAAACAGAGACGATTCACACTATCCATTTGGTCATCCTCCGAGAGTCTTAGAAGTCCAAGCTAAGCGATAATGCTCTTAAGAAACACTGCTTGAGGACTATCTCTTCGGCACCTTTTCCGCCGAGTCCGATCCGGCAATTCGCCTCTATCTTACCGCATCGGAGTTACCCAACTAAAATGTCGGCGATGCGATCACCGGCATGGCCATCCCAAAGCAGCGGCACAGTTCCCTTCTTAGCGTGCCCACTAAGAACCTTGGATAATTCAGCTTGAAGCTTCTTCGCATCTCGGCCAACCAAAACGTTCGTTCCCTGCGAAACAGTGATCGGGCGTTCCGTATTTTCACGCATTGTCAGACACGGTACGCCGAGATAGGTGGTCTCTTCCTGAATCCCGCCCGAGTCGGTAATCACAACCGTTGAACGTGCCTGCAGCGCGAGGAAGTCGACATACGGCAGCGGGTCGAGGATGCGGAGCTGGTTCGCATTCAGCCCAAACTCGGCAATGCGCTGGCGGGTGCGAGGGTGAGCGGGGAATACAACCGCAAGATCCCGGTTAACTTCGAGCAGCGACTCGAGAAGTCCTTTCAATGTGCCGCCATCGTCAACATTCGCGGGACGATGTAATGTGACCAGAGCGTACCGCGCAGGTATGCCATCTTGCGAGATCTTTCGTGCCTCCGGCAACAGCCGCACCAGCGAATCGATCATCACGTTGCCCACACGAAAGATCTTATCCGCGGCCACTCCCTCTCTCCTCAGATTTTCGTCTCCATCTTCGGAAGGCGTGAAGAGTAAGTCGGCAAGTTGATCCGTCACCAGGCGGTTGATTTCTTCCGGCATCGTCCGGTCAAACGATCGCAGCCCCGCCTCCACATGGCCGACCCGCACGCCAAGCTTGGCACATACTAATGCCGCCGCCACGGTCGAGTTTACATCGCCATAAACCAGAACTAACTCCGGTTTGCGTTCGAGGATTACCGCCTCGAATCGGACCATGATCTCGGACGTCTGCTTGGCATGACTGCCAGAACCAACCGCGAGGTTGACGTCCGGCAACGGAATGCCGAGTTGCTGGAAGAATACGTCGGACATCTTCACATCGTAGTGCTGGCCGGTGTGAACAAGCGTTTGCGTGACATTTGCGCGATCCCGCAGCGCTCCAAAGACTGGAGCGAGCTTCATGAAGTTGGGACGAGCTCCCACTACGTGGACGATCTTCATCGCTTTTCCAGAGACATAAGATTGTCCTTAGCGTGAATAAGTCGGAGAAAAGACAACCAATTCCTGCGAGACTGCTTATGGAACCTCTGAGCAACCATGAATTTTGAAGGCGGCAGGAATTTCAGAACTGCGCAGGCCGGGAATTTCCTCTGTATTGCTTGCGGCCTTACCGGAACCCGCTATTTACGCGAGGTTTAGAGACACTACGCCCTCGCCACTGCCAGCCGTCTGCGGTGCAGATACAGGTTCACCAACGCAAAGCTGGCACACAGTCGCTGATGGTTTTTCTTGATCCCGCGGTATCTCACCTTCTCGAAGCCGAAGATGCGCTTCAGTATCCGGAACGGATGTTCCACCTTCGCTCGCACTCTCGCCTTCACCCGGTTCTTCGCCTTCTGTAACTCGTCCACAAAGTTCTTGTAGTGCACTCTCCGGCTGGTCATATCTTGCGCGCGCGGTGCCGCCTGCCGGATCGCTTCTCCCTGTCCCTGATATCCACCGTCGCCCCACACCTTGCGCTCCTCCCCATGCAGCAACTCCGGCAGCATGTGCTTGTCCGCCACCGATGCTGCCGACGTGCACACCGAATGCACATGGCCTTGCTTGGAGTCCACTCCGATGTGCGCCTTCAGCCCGAAGTACCACTGCTTTCCCTTGCGCGTCTGATGCATCTCCGGATCGCGCTCCCCGCTCCGGTTCTTGGTCGACGAGGGCGCATGAATAATGGTCGCGTCCACAATCGTCCCCGTGGCGATGCGAATGCCCCGGCTCTCCAGATACTGGTTCACCGCGTTCAGCATCGCCCCGCCCAGTTCGTGTTTCTCCAGCAGGTGTCGGAACTGAAGGAGGGTGCTCTCGTCCGGCACCGGCGCCCGCCCCAGGTCGATGCCCACAAAGTGCCGCAGTACCGGCGATTCATACAGCGCATCCTCCGCCCCCGGATCGCTCAGGTTGAACCACTGCTGCACAAAGTACATCCGCAACATGAGGCTCAGTCCTGCCGGAGGCCGCCCGTTCTCCCCCTTCGGATAGTGCGGTTCCACCAGCGCCTGTAACTCCGCCCACGGCACCACCTGTTCCATCCCGTCCAGAAACCGCTCCCGCTTCGTCTTCCGCCCGTACTTCTCGAACCCCGTCTGCGCCGCCAGAGTTTGTTGTCGCATCCGCCTTTTCACCTCGACTTACACAGTATCCGCTCAGCCTGTGGATCAGTGAGTTCTTCAGAGGTTCCTTA
>JBAVYO010000046.1:0-16922 GCA_049698855.1 Terriglobales bacterium | reverse complement strand
GGCGGAGATGGCGTCAGAGATTCTGAGCTCGCCTACATTATGTATACCTCGGGGTCCACGGGAGAGCCCAAGGGGGTGATGCTGCGCCACCAGGGGTTGAACAATCTTGCCCTCGGGATTGCGGCTGCTTTGGACATGCGATCCAGCGACCGGGCCTCCATCATGGCGTCGCCTGGATTCGACGCGTGGATTTCAGAGTTAGTCATGGCGTGGGCAGTGGGAGGGGCTGTGGTTCCCGTCCTGCGCGGCGAAATGGACAACACTCTTGAGTTGCGGGCCAAGTTCGGCCGGCTGGGCGTCACGGTTACGACCATGCCGCCGTCCTATCTGCGGCTCTTTGAACAAGCGGACCCTCCGACTCTCCGCGTGTTGCTCACCGCGGGAGAACCGCCGAATCGTGCAGACGCCATGCACTACGCTTCACGGCTGTGTTACATGAACGGCTATGGCCCGACCGAGAATACGGTCGCCGTCAGCTATGGGCAGGTGACTGTCCAGACACAGCGACTCACCGCAGGCAAGCCGTTGCCGAACACGTCGATTCATATCCGCGGCAGTAAGCGAGAGTCGCTTCCACCCGGCGCAATTGGGACGGTTTGGCTGGGGGGCGCGCAGATTGCTGCGGGATATCTGAATCGCCCCGATCTCACGGCCGCAAGTTTCGTGGAAACAACGGCTGGGCGGCTGTATTGCACCGGGGACTTGGGCCGTTGGACTTACACCGGCGAACTGGAAGTGCTGGGCCGATCCGACGGGCAAGTGAAGCTCCGCGGCCAGCGCGTCGAGTTGGGTGAAGTCGAGCATCGGTTGGCCGCGCATCCGGGAGTGCAGCAGGCAGTGGCCGCAGTGGAAACCGAGTCCGGCGGCGGGCAGACTCTATGGGCTTTCGTCTGCTTTTACGCGGGCGCAGACGAACCCGCCCAGGCAGAGTGGAAAGATTACCTATCCGCGACGTTGCCTTCCTACATGCTGCCCTCAGCCGTAATTCGCGTTCCAGCGATCCCTGTGAACTCCGCCGGAAAGGTTGACCGGGCGGCATTGTTGGCCGCAATCACCGAGCGGACTGCTTTCGAAGCGCACAGCGCAGACCGTGAGAAGACGCGACCTCACGAGGGGATGGAACAGCACATCGCGCAAGTCTGGGCGGAACACCTGGAGTCGCGGCTCAATGAGCCGCGGATCAATGCGCGACGGGTCAATGATCGCGGGCTCAACGAGGCTCCAATCAATGACAGGCAACTCAACGGGTGCCGGGTTATCGCGCGTGAAGACAATTTCTTCGACCTCGGGGGCAACAGCCTGAGCGCCATCGCCGCGGTCAATCACCTTCGACGGACGCTGCAGTGCAGCGTCAACGATCTTTATGAACATCCGCGTCTGATGGATTTCGCTGGCGTCTGCCGGCAGCGGCCTGAGCACCTGCGGGCCCTGATCCAATCCGCTGGTCAGCATTGGCGAAGCTACCAAAAAAACCTTGCCGATTACGAGACGGAACGCGACGCAGCTCTGGCCCCCGCGCAGCGTGACTATGAGAAGCGGAACGAGCGCTATCGGCAGAACGATGAGCAAGGCCGCCGGCACTACAGGCGAGTTCTGCTCACGGGGGCAACTGGATATTTAGGCAGCTATCTCCTGCGCGAACTTCTGGCCGATAGCGACCGCCAAGTCAGCGTCCTGGTACGCAGCGAGGACGAGCGGACCGTCCGCGCGCGCCTGGGAGGGAGCCTGTGCCACTACTTCGGCAGCGAGAAGGGCGCTGCTTTGCTCAACAATGCCGGCCTCACGCTGCTGGTGGGCGACTTGCGGCGCGACGATCTGGGGCTGTCATTGCGGGACCATGATCGCCTGACGGAGGGTTTACAGGCGATCTTCCATTGCGCTGCCAACGTCAAGCACTTCGGCCACGATTCGGAGTTCCGCGCCGACAACGTGGCCGCCACCAACCGATTGTTGAAGCTGGCCTCGCACCATGCGGCGACGCCGGCGGATTTCCATTTCGTATCCACGCTCTCCGTATGTGGGAGGGCTCCGGCAGCGGAGTTCCGCTTGTTCACGGAATACGACGCAGCCCCCGAATCGCTGGACGAGAACTACTACGTTCGCAGCAAGCAGGAGGCCGAAGGGTTGGTAATCGCGGCGCGCGAGAGCCTCGCCAATGCCTGTATCCATCGCGTCGGCAGTTTGATGTTTGCGGCTGACGGTGGACCGCTGCAATTGAACATCAAGGAGAACGCCCTCTTCCGGCAATTCGCATCGTTCATGCGCCTGGGAGTTGCGCCTGACGATTCTCATTTGTGGCTGTGCCATGTGGATGTGGTGGCGCGCGGACTCGTGTTGCTGGCGGAAGCTGCCAGCCTGACCAACGAAACCCATCATCTGGAGAATGCCAGGAGAGATTCGCTGTCTGACTTCGTCGCTGCGGCGGACGGAATTCAAGCGTGCGGGTTCGATGCTTTCCTGAAGCGCCTGGAATCCGCGGTGGATGAGCCAGACATGAGCGCCGCTCTGGCCGAGACAATGGAGAATTTCGGACTGTACCGCGCCGTGTCGCCGCAAGGGCGGGCGCGCCGTCTGGAAATCGTTTCTGGACGAACCCAGATGCTATTGGCGCGCCTGGGGCTGGTCTGGCCTCCACTTCCGGCGGCGGGCCGAACCGAGATGTTGTGCCAGGCTGCACAACTTTTCTCGCCGCCATTACTAAATTCGAACGCCGCGTAGGAGGCGTCACGGTACGAATGTTCGGAACGGGAAAGGCTTCTAAAGCAGTTTCCGCTTGAGCTACAGGAACAACCATCACAGGTTTCGTCTCGCGCAATTCGAATCTCAAAACTAAGGAGTCTTGATAATGGATACGCCCATATCTCTACACGCCGTCATCAATCCTGTCATCTCGCTGGTTCCTTCCGGGGAACTTCGTGACACGTTGCATAGCGTCTTCTCCGAAGAGCCGGGTTCTGTGGGAAGCATTGAAGAGTTCTTCCGGTTGCTTCCCGCCTCGGCATGGTCTCCGGATCTGCTGAACACGTTCGCGAGTTCCTGGAAAGCAACTCATTTGAAGATGCTGGCAATCTACGGGCTTTCCTGCCGCCTGCAACGATCTGCCGACAGCGCGGCAGATGCCGACCGGTCCAATCTGTTTCTGGCCGCGGCAAGAAACGCATCGACCAGCTACGAAGATCTGGGCCTGGATTTCGGCGGCCACACCCACGCAGAGCTTTACGATGATTTCGCGATGGCGCTGACGGGCGGTGATCTGTGGCAGCTACCGAAATACCGTCTTCCGGAAGCCCATCGGTTCAGCCAATGGATTTACGGCAACATGGTTGTTGAATCCATCCCAGATGGCCTGCTGACCAATATGTTCTCTGAGATTTACAACCACGGGGAGTATTCCATCGCTCTGCCTGCGGCCGACGCCTACTTCCAGCAACACACCCGCCTTACAGCGCCAGAACGCCGCAAGGCGGTCACCTATATCTCGGCCCATGTGGAAGACGACGTCGAAGCCGCTCACTTTCTTGTAGTGGTCGAGGCGCTTGATCGCTATCTGGGCGTCGCCAAAACACCGTTCGACCCGACGCGAGCCGGCTCCATCTTCCGCACCTATCTACGAAAACTGGGGCAGGTGATGGAGAAACTGACCGGGATGATGCGGATCGAACTTTCGGGGCAGACAACGAAAACTCTATTAGCCGTTGAGGTTGCATGATGGCCGCCGCGCAATCGGCGATGGCGCCTCTCGTACTCGAGGTACCCGTACAGCGATTCCTGCATTACGCGGACGCGGTGCAGGCAATGGCAAACTATAAGGTCGCGTTATGCGCAAACGCCTTGCGAAGGCGAGCGAATGGCTTCACGGTCACGGACCAGGATCACCCGGAAGAGGTCTTTTGCCTCTTCCCCTCTCGTCCCCATCGCCCCCCGCTGACGATCATCGGAGGCATGGGCCCGCTGGCAGGCGCTCTTGCCTTCAGCCAGGCTTGCTCACGTTTCCAGAATTCGCGTGCCATCGTGCTTTATCAGGTCTGCTCCGTGCCCGATCGCTCTACAGTCATTTTGGGCGAACGCAACTTCGATAGTCCCTTGTGCCACGAAGTGGCTTCGATCCTGGCGGACGCAGTGCGATTGGTTGTGGATTTTATGCCCCCCGCCGGCAAGGCAGTTCGTTGCGTTATCGCCTGCAATTCCGCCCACTACTTCTGGCGATTAGTTGCGGATGATCTACGTTGGAACGCTGCGCGAGCGGGCAGAATATCGGGCAAAGTATCGGGCAAAGTACCCTGCCGAATCGAGATGATCTCCCTCGTTGAGTCCTCTGTGAGTGCGCTCAAGCAGCAGTCCTGTAAGAGAGCGCTGCTGTTGGCAACCGAGGGTGCCCAGGCAGGCAAGATATTTTCAGCACCGTGCCGCGATGCCGGCATTGCCTTCGACGAACTGTCGCCCACCATGAGCCGTCTCTTGATGAGCGCCATATTTGAAGGGCTGAAGTCGTTGGACGAGCGCCGCGCGGTGGAGCTCGGCAACGAATTTTTCGAGACCATCTTGCGATCCGGACAGGACGATGGCATTCACTATGACTGCGTCCTCGCCGGATGTACGGAAATCCCGCCGACGATTGACCTGCTCAGGCTCCGCGGCAGCCCCGCGGTTGTTGCCTTTCTCTCCCGCTTGAAAGTCATCGATCCCATGGAGGAGGCGCTCAGTCATGCCTGAGGCAATGCATTCCGACGTAATGTCCATCGCCGTGGAGGCGACAGCCGCCACCAGCGGCTTCGTCACTTTCCCCATGGAAGATGTGGAGAGATCCATTCCGGAGCGATTCGAGCGGCAGGTGCTCTTATCTCCAGACAAGATTGCCGTCGCGGACTCCGAGTCCACCCTCACCTATCGCGAACTGAACCGACTGGCCAACCACGTTGCCCATGCCGTGCTCGCCACGCGAGGAGCGGAACCCGAACCCGTGGCGCTACTGATCGGAAGTGGTGTTGCGGTTATAGCAGCCATGCTGGGTGTGCTCAAGGCTGGGAAGTTCTACGTGACCCTGGACACTTCGCAACCCGACGCGAGGACCGTGGCGATTCTTGCCGAATGCCGGCCAGCTTTGCTGATTACCGATAGCGGCCACATGTAGCAGTCCGCGGCGTTGTGCGAGACCTTGTGCCAGGCATCATGCACCGCGCTAGATCCCCTCAAGCTCCCGCTGCTAGATATGAACGCCCTCGATTCTGGTGTGTCCGAAGAGAACCCGGGCCTGCCAATCACCGCCGACAGTCTCGCCTACATCCTCTACACCTCGGGCTCCACGGGGAAGCCGAAGGGAGTGATGCAGGACCATCGCTACGTACTGCATCTGACCATGGTTTATACCAACGGTGGACGGATTTCGCCCGCGGACCGTTTGGTCTTGCTCTATTCGCCGAGCTTTGCCGGCGCGGTGCGCGACATTTATTGCACCGTGTTAAACGGAGCGACGTTACTTCATTTCGATGTGAAACGCGACGGCCTCGCCGGTCTGTCAGACTGGCTGCGGCATGAGCGGATCACGGTATTCTTCGCCGTGGCTACCATGTTCCGCCACTTCTGCCGCATGCTCCCTCCGGAGGACCGGTTCCCTTCGGTGCGCCTGGTCTTCTTAGGCAGCGAGACGGTCTATGCCGGTGAAATTCGTCTCTACCAGCGACACTTCTCCGAGGATTCTCGCGTGATCGTGAGCTTCGGCGCGTCGGAGCTTAGTCCCATCTGCCAGTTCCCCATTTGGCCTGACTCGCGGATTGAGGGAAGCACCGTGCCTTCGGGATACGCCGTGGACGATGTCGAGTTGCTGCTTTGGGATGCCGAGCGCAAGCCGGTAGCCGCAGGTACTGTCGGCGAAATCGTGGTCCGGAGCCGCTATCTATCCCAAGGCTATTGGGGCCATCCCGAGCTGACTGAGATGGCATTCATGCCTGACCCGGACGGCGGCAACCGGCGACTGTTCCGCACCGGCGACCAAGGCCGTCTACTGCCCGATGGCTGTCTGCTGCACCTTGGGCGGGGTGATTTCCAGGTCAAGATCAGGGGGTACCGCGTTGAGACCGCCGAGGTGGAAGCATTCTTCACCGCCACCGGATTGATCCGTGACGCCCTCGTCACTGCCTGGCTCGACTCCACAGGCGAGCAGAACCTGGCCGCATGGTTGGTCCCTGTGCACACGGATGCGCCACCCTCCATCAACGAACTGCGCGCGCTGGTCGCCGCGGCGCTGCCCGACTACATGATGCCCGCAGCCTTCATCCTCATGGACTCTCTGCCATTGACTGCGCATGGCAAGCTGAATCGCCGCGCGCTGCCCGACCCCCGGGTGGCCGGACAGCGGCCGGACACCGCTTATGTGGCTCCGCGCACCGCCGTCGAATCGCGCCTGAAAGAAATCTGGTCGGACCTTCTCGGTTGGGAACGGATCGGCATTCAGGAGAACTTCTTCGGCCTGGGTGGCCATTCCTTGCTTGCGATGCAGGTTGTGGCTCGTGTTGCCGATTCCTTCCACGTCATGCTGCCCCCCAATTGCCTGTTCGAGTATTCCACGATCGCACGGCTAGCGGAGGCGGTGGAACACGCGCGCAGTCTCGAAGCGGATGAGGCGATTCGGCCGGCGACAGGAGTCGCAGAGGCTCCTCTCTCCTTCGCGCAGCAGCGACTGTGGACCCTTGCCGTGATCGAAGGGCCAAGTGACAAGTTCAACATGGTGCGGGCGTTTCGCGTGGAGGGCGCTCTCGATTCGTCTGCACTGGAAAGCGCACTCGCGGCGATCCTTGCCCGGCACGATAACTTGCGCGCATCGTTTCGAATCTTGGGTCGAATATCGGGTCGAATATCGGACGACAGCGCGGTGCAGACGATTTCGCCGCAGTGTGCGAACGTGCTTTCTTTTGCGGATCTGCGCCACGTGCCGGAGAACCGTCGTAAAGCTGCGCTCGATGCCAGTCTCCGCGCGGCCCATAGCCAGCATTTCGACCTTACCCGCGGCCCTTTATGGAGCATGCGGGTGATTCGCCTTGCCGGAAACGAGAACATTCTGCACCTCGCAATGCACCACATCATCAGCGACGACTGGTCGGTCCAGGTTTTGCTGCGCGAACTGTCGACAATCTACAACGCGTGCCTCACCGGTGCTCAAGATCCACTCCCCCAACTGCCAGTGCAATATGCGGACTACGCCGTCTGGCAAAGGCGTTGGCAGGCCGGAGAAAGACTGGCAAAGCACCTCGACTACTGGCAGACTCATCTTCGGGGCGCGCCGCCACTCCTCAACTTGCCTCTCAACCGTCCGCGCCACGCCGGCGGAGAATTTCATGCGGGCACGGTTCGGATGAGTATGGTGCCGCTGCATCTTGATCGTGACCTCACCTTACGATTGCGGCGCCTCAGCCGGGAATCGGAAACTACCCTCTTCGTTACCCTGCTCGCGGCCTATGCGATTCTGTTGTCCCAGTACGACAACCCGCAAGACATCGTTATCGGAACCGCCTTCGCCAACCGCTATCCCGTGGAGACCGAAGCCCTCATCGGCTTCTTCGTGAACGCTCTCGCCCTTCGACTGCAGTGGCGCGAGGGAGCGACCTTCCGCGAGATTCAGGCCTGTGCTCACCACTCCGCCGTGACTGGATATGCACACGCCGACGTCCCCTTCGACCGAATTGTGGAGGCCCTGCAGCCCGACCGAAGCGCCCTCCACACTCCCGTCTTCCAAACACTGTTCGTGCTGCAGAACGTACCCAAGCAGGAACTCGTTTTACATGGGCTAGTCATCACTCCTTTGGATCTGGCGCGGCCCACAGCCGGGGCTACCTACGACCTCACGCTCTCGCTGCAAGAGGCTGGAAGAGAGTTGCGCGGAGCCTTGGAATTTAACACCGCGTTATTCGACGCGACCACCATCGAGCGCATGGCGGCAAATTTCGAAACCGTGCTGGTGGGAATCGTTCAAAACCCCGACGTGGCCGTGGCGCAGCCGCCATCAGTGTACGGGGAAGCCAGGAGAGCAAGTTAGGGAACTCCTAGCACCTCAGACGGATAGTCCAGCGTGTTAGTAATTTCCCAGACGCCGGGCAATCTTGACTTGGCTTCCGGAGCCCACACCATGATCGACTTCATGAAGTTCGGCATCATCGGCTTCCTTCAAAGCGAGACCCACGCTCTGAACCGGAAACTGCTGATACTCACTGCCGCTTCCGGAATCGCCAACGCATTGAATCTCGCGGTCATCAATGCCGCGGTTGACGCCTTGCGCGGAGGCGGACCGTCCTGGAAACACTTTGTTTGGTTCGCCTTGTCCATCGCGCTATTCGTCTATTCGCTGCGCTATATCCTCTATGAATCCACCCGGATTGCCGAAGCCGCCATTTGCAGCGTGCGCTTGCGGCTGGCCGACAAGATCCGCCGCTCCGACCTGCTGACGCTGGAATCCATTGGCGAGGCCGACATCCATGCCCGGATCAGCCGGGACACGGCAGCGATCGCGCAAGCGGCACGGCCGCTGTTCGCCGCCGCGCAAGGCGTCGTGATGATTGTGTTCACCCTCGGCTATATCGCTATCGTGTCTCCGGTCGCCATGCTGCTGTGTGTCGTTCTGATCGCGAGCGGCGCCGCCAAATACTTCAGGGACCGCAAGTCCTACGACCAGGGCTTGAGTGACGCCTCGAAACAGGAAGACGAATTGTTCGACTCGCTCAACGGATTGCTGAAAGGGTTCAAGGAACTCCGCATCAACCAGCTGAAGAGCAACGACGTGTATCAGGACTTCCAGTCCACGGCCACGCGTGTGCGTGACGTGCGCACCCGCGTCATGGTTTTGTTCTCGAACAACATCATTTTTGTCGAGATGTTTTTTGTCATCCTGCTCGGAGCGGTCGCCTTTGTTCTTCCCGTCATCGCAACCTCTTTTTCAGGCTCGGCTACCAAAATCGTCGCCGCCATCCTGTTTTTCTTCGGTCCTCTAACCAACGTGGTCACGCTGATCCCCATGCTTTCGCAGGTGAATGTCATCGTCGGCAATCTTCGGCGTCTGGAAGCCACTTTGGATCAAGGCCTGGCGAAATCCGCGGAGTACGAAGACGCGCCACTCGTCGACCTGAGCTCGTTCGAAGCAATTCGCCTCAATGGCGTCTGCTTCACATATAAGGACTCCGATGGAAACGCCACGTTCCAGGTGGGCCCGGTCGACGCCGAGATTCGACGTGGCGAGATTTTGTTTTTGGTTGGGGGCAACGGCTGCGGTAAAACGACCTTACTCAAACTCTTCACTGCTTTGTATCGGCCGACACAAGGAGCTATTTATGTCGACAACGTGGAGATTGCTGCGGCCAACATTCAGTCTTACCGCAATCTTTTTTCTGCCATCTTCTCGGACTTCCACCTCTTCGAGAAACTGCACGGGCTAAGTGCTGCCGATCCGGAACGCGTCAACGAGTTACTGCGTTTAATGGAGATATCCGGCAAAACCTCGTTTAGCGAAAGACGTTTTACCAACATTCATCTTTCAACCGGCCAACGCAAGCGTCTGGCGTTGGTCGTTTCCTATCTGGAGGACAAGCCGGTTTATGTTTTCGATGAAGTGGCGGCCGACCAAGACCCGCATTTTCGCCGTTATTTCTATGAAACGCTTTTGCCGGAACTCAAAAGCTCCGGCAAAACAGTAATAGTTGTGTCGCATGACGACCGTTATTTCGGCGCCGGAGACCGGGTGCTGCAAATGGACTATGGGAAGTTGGCAACCCTGCGCGCGGCATGAAAGACATCTACCACCGTGCATGGACGATTGCCGCGCATTTGACCACAATTGCATTAGGCGTCAGTGCGAATAGACAAGACGCATGAGAATAGCAAATGTGGGTGCGATCCTGGCCATCCCAAACGCAACGATGAAAGTAAAAACATGGGCGGCGATTGGAACTGCACTCGTCCTGGCTGCATGCGTGCTTCTCCTCCACTTCGGACCGCGCAAACCAGTGGTAATCGTCGAGACCGCGGAGCGCCGCACCGTCCCGATTGTCGTGGAACTGCCTGCCCAGACCGAGGCCGCCGCCACCGTGGATATCCGCGCGAATGTCGAAGGCCGGTTGACCGAGATGTCCTTTCACGAAGGAAACCTGGTCAAGAAAGGCCAGGTACTGTTTCGCATAGACCCGCGGCGATGCGCTGCCGCCTTACAGTTAGCTCAAGCCGCGGTCGAAAAGGCGGAGGGCGATCTGGAAATGGCGCGGGAGCAGCAGCATTTGGTGAATGCCCAGTCGGCGCTGCGGCAAGCGGAGGCCAACCTGCTGCGGTCCAACCAGGATGCGGAAAGGATGAAGCCGCTGGCCGCGCGCAAGGCAGTGCCCGAACGAGACTTGGACGCAGCCATCGCGGCTCAATCCTCTGCTCTGGCCGCGGTCGAGGATGCCCGCGCCACGGTACGAACCACCTCGGTCGGCGACGGCGTTGGCCTTCGGCAGGCGCAGGCCAGCCTGGCCGCGGCCCAGGCGACCCTAAAGAATGCGCAGATGGATTTCGAAGAGACCACCATCCGCGCTCCGATTGACGGTCTCATCGGCCGAACGGAAGTCTCGGTAGGCAACTACGTAGGGCGAGGAGAACAGACCCGGCTCGCGACTATTACTCCGTTGGATCCAATCAATGTCGGCTTTGCCATCAGCGAAACTCTCTACATTCTTACTATCACCAAAGGCGTCGATCGCGACGCATTGGCGCACCTCGAATTGCTTCTCGCCGATAACAGTACTTACCCGTTCCGTGGCCGCTATACCAACCTCGGACGCGCTATGGACGCCAAGACTGGAACCATTCTCATCGAGGCGCAATTTCCCAACCCGAAAGGCATTCTGGTGCCTGGGATGTCTGGCCGCATACGGATGCCGATTGAAAAGCGCGACGCCGTGCTGGTTTCCGAACAGGCCGTGCTTGCCGTTCATGGCTCTAAGACCGTGAACATAGTTACTCCCGGGAATAAAGTGGCTGCTCGCACCGTCGAGACCGAGGGGAGTTATCAGGGAAAGAGCATCGTCATTGGCGGACTGGCGGGCGGGGAAACCGTGATCGTCGAGGGAATGACGAAGGTGCGGCCTGGACAGAGGGTCATCGCCAGGACGGTTCAAGCCGTGCGGGACAGGTAAATCGCGAATGCCAGCCACTTCCCCATCATCATTAGTGCGATTCATAAAACGGTTCTCGCAACGGTCCTCCAGCAACTCGAACTCGCGGACACCACGCTTTACAAGCATAGTGACCGCGACGACGTTAGCCACGCAGTTATTCGCCACGCTGCTGCTTAACGGCTGCGCCGGCCTTCCCTACCGAAGGCCTGAGGTGCCGGTTCCCCCGGCCTATCGCGGAGATACCACGGAGCATAGCACCCGCCAAAATAGCTTGGGCACTCTCGCCGAACTCCGGTGGCAGGACCTGATCCATGACGAAGAGTTGTCGAAGCTGATACAAGAGGCGCTGTCCCATAACTTCGACGTACAAATTGCGGCCACGCGCGTGTTGGAAGCTCGCGCACAACTTACTATTTCCCGCTCGGCTCGCCTCCCGGCCCTCGATGCACAAGCCGGCTATGGCAATTCACGGCTTCTTGCCCTTGATAGCAGCGCCTCCAGTCTCTCCGTCAGCCTCGGCTGGGAGCTCGATCTTTGGGGACGAATCCGCAATATGAGCGTGGCGGCGCGGGCCGAGTTGCTGGCCAGCGAGCAAGCGCGGCGCGCGGTTCTACAATCGCTGGTGAGCGATGTCGCGGGCAATTACTTCCTGTTGCGAGATCTGGATCTGGAATTAGAAATCACTCGCCATGCGCTCAAGTTCCGCGAGGATTTTCTTGCACTGGTTCAGCTTCGCGTGGATAACGGCTATTCCTCGGAGATCGACCTTCGGGAAGCGCAGGTTCTCGTGGAAAGCGCCCACACGGCGGTTACGAGCCTAGAGCTGCAGATTGAGCAGACCGAAAACCAGCTTGACGTGCTACTCGGACGAAATCCCGCAGCGATCGTCCGCGGACGTTCCCTCCTCGAACAGGGACTATCCTCCGATCTCCCTGCCGGCTTGCCCTCGGCGCTGCTCGAACGCCGGCCCGACATTCTCCAGGCGGAGCAGCAACTCATCGCCAATCACGCCTTGGTGGCCGTCGCAAAAGCCGCGTACTTCCCAGTGCTGTGTCTCACGTCGTCTTCCGGATTCGAGAGTTCCGCACTGCACGACCTTTTCAGCGGCTCCGGAGCGGTATGGTCAATTGGTCCAGCCGCAAGTCTGCCGCTTTTTCACGCCGGCAGCATCCGCGCAGGTGTACGCAGCGCGGAGGCAATTCAGCAGCAAGCGCTGCTCCTCTACGAACAGACGGTACAAGAGGCCTTCCGCGAAGTAGCCGACGCACTGGTGACCCGGCGAAAACTTGCCGAGTTGCGTATCGAACAAGAAGGACTCGTCGAGAGCCTCAGCGCGGCCGTGGAACTGGCCGATCTGCGTTATCGGGGTGGCGTCGCCAGTTATCTGGAATATCTCGATTCCGAACGCCAATTGCTCGACGCGCAGATACTGCTTGTGCAAATCCGCCGCGAGGAACTAGCGAATATTATTACGCTCTACCGGTCTCTCGGCGGCGGCTGGCAGTGAAAGTACGCTGCTCATAAACTACGCTCCCGCTTCTGCGGGGGATGAGTACGACACGGTCTGGACGGTCAAGCTTGACGCCCGGGTTCTGATGTTGAAAGCTCGCCAGGTGAGAGCATCAACTTCGCCACTCAGCCATAGCCCCTCCGTTCAAGGAATGTCCAATGGTGCGGATCACAAGCGCATTTCGACGGTACCTTCTGCCTGCTGGAGATGAACGTGCACTATGGAAAAGAGGAATTAGAAGCCATCTCATAAACAACCGAGGAGGCAAACTGTTCGCTTTTCAGGGCTGAGGCCCCTATCTTTATCGGCCCTGGGCGGCACGAGCCGTGCCCCATCCAAACGATTTGTGAGATAGCTTCCAGACGCACTTATTGGAACACACTTAATTAAGAGCAAACCGACATTGCGCCCCACTGCACCAACGCGCCCAAAGCAAAAACCATCTGGCCATCCAGGAGTCAATTGTGAACATGCGCTACAGAAGTCTTAGACTGCTCAGTTTTCCCGCTATTCTTCTAACGACAGGTGCCCTTGTTCTTCTCTGCGGATGCGGCGGTAATAACCACGGCTCTAGCCCGACTGCGCTTCAGGCTCCCACGGCGCTTGGCTATAGCACTGCTACGGCAGTCTACACGGAGGGAATGGCGATCACCGCCAACAGCCCCACCAGTACCGGGGGCAAGGTGAACTCGTATAGCGTGACTCCGCCTCTTTCGCCGGGCCTGTCGATGAGCATGAGTACTGGCGTTGTCAGCGGAACGCCGCTTTCCGCAACCGCCATGACCGTCTACACCGTGACTGCGTCGAACTCGGCCGGCAGTGCCACAGCGTCGCTAACCATCACAGTGAACATCGCGGCGCCAGCGGGCCTGGCCTACATCCCCGGCACCGCGATCTACACCGTGGGGGTTGCGATTCCGGAGAATGTCCCGGTCAGCACCGGCGGTGCGGTGACCACCTACAGTGTGAGCCCAGCTCTTCCGGCGGGTCTCAGACTAAGCGCGATCACGACAGCCACGAGCCCCGTTGCAGGTGTCATCAGCGGAATACCGACCGCTTCGGCCCCTGGCACCCGCTACACGATCACAGCTGCGAA
This sequence comes from Terriglobales bacterium, assembly GCA_049698855.1. Classification (GTDB taxonomy): domain Bacteria; phylum Acidobacteriota; class Terriglobia; order Terriglobales; family Acidobacteriaceae; genus Acidiflorens. The sequence goes on along the minus strand of JBAVYO010000046.1, from coordinate 3,184 downwards.
TCCCGCGGGCAGCACTACGGCGACCCTGACCATTACGGTGAATGTAGTGGGATCGTCTCCAGCGGGCTTGGCCTATAGCACACCCGCGCCTGTTTATGCGGCTGGGGTGCCAATTACTCCCAACATCCCGACTACGAGCGCCACCGGGGGACTGCCAACCTCGTACATGGTTAGCCCAATCTATTCGGGGGGCCCGGCTTTACCGGCAGGCCTCAGCCTGGATCCGGCGACAGGTATCGTCACTGGAACTCCCACAATCGCGTCCTCTGCTACCGCGTCCCCTGTAGTCGCCAATTACACAGTCACGGCTTCCAACCCGGCTGGCAGCGCCACGGCGATCCTGACCATCACGATCTATAACTCGCCCCAGTGGGTTCCGAATATGGGCCAATCGATTACCCCGTTGGCGCCCACGGGTTCCAGCTTTGAATTTCTGGACACCGGCGTGGTTGTGACCGACCCAGCCAATCCTCAAGTTCCTCCCGTAGAATGGCTGGCCGGACAAGCTGTCAACAGCGTAGTGAGTCCGGATGGCACGACCTTGCTGGTCTTAACCAGCGGGTTCAACCGTGTCTTTCAGGGTCCGTTTCCCTTTTTTGATCCGCTGTATTCGAGTGAGTATGTATTCGTCTACGACATTACGAACCACACGCCGGTCTTTAAGCAGGCAGTGCAAATCCCCAATTCCTATCATGGGATTGTTTGGGATCCCATTGTGGCAAATCATGCTTTCTACGTGTCTGGTGGCATGGGTGACGCTCCTTATGGCACCGATCCTATCCCGTATCCTCTCCCCAACAATGGGGATAACGTCCACATCGTCACGCAGGACCCGAGCACGCACATTTGGTCGCTGAAAGGCGAACTTGACTTCGGCCAGAATCCGCTGGGCCAAAACTCCTCACTCACGATTGCCGAGGGACACCCCTCGGGTAATGGCCTGCCCGTGCCCAACAACCAATTCGCCTCGGTAAATGCCGCTGTTTATGTGGCTCCTTGCGTGGCCGGCGTGGCGATTTCGAACGATGGCCGGACTTTGGTGGCGGCGAATTATTACAACGACTCGATCACGGTATTCACGGGAGGGTTGAGCAACTGGCTGACGCAATGGCAGCCATGGACGCCAGGAACTGGAACGCTGCAAGGAGCAGGAGGGACAACGCAAGGAACGGAACTCGATCTGCGCCCCGGCAAGGCCGTCAGGTCGCCTACGCCAGGTATCGCGGGCGGCGAATATCCGTTTTGGGTAGTAATCAAGGGCAGTTCCGGGCCGGGCGCGACAGCCTATGTGTCCAGCCTTCGCGACCGCGAAATCGATGTAGTGAACCTGCAGGAGACTTGCACCACCGGTACAGCCCCGCCATCCTGTACCGTAGCGACCGTAACGCCAGTCGTAATCTCCCGTATCCCAGTGAAAGGTCAACCGAATAAGATGACCATGAACCAGGCTCAGACGCTTCTGTATGTTGGCGAAGACGAGTCGGACACGGTTGACGTAATCAACCTCTTAACAAACTCGGTCGTCGAGAGCATCCCTGTGATCGCGCCCTCATCCGTGTTGAATTCCTTCTCCCTGAAGCAATATACGGGCGCGAACACGAACAGCGTAACGCTCCAGGAGCCGGGCGAGAATTATCTCTATGTGACTAACGGCAATCTGAATAACATCGCGGTGGTGGCGCTGACCGGAACTAATGTTGGCGACCAGGTAACCGGACTCATTCCCACTGGATGGTATCCGAACGCGCTGACCCTCAGCGCCGATGGCACGTGGGCGTATGTGGTCAATTCGAAATCGCCTACCGGCGCGAATCCCAACTGGTGCTATGGCTATGGGGGAGCAACGTACCCGACTTGCTTCCCGGCGAATGAATACAATCCCCAATTGACCAAGGCCGGCTTGCAGAGCTTCCAGCTCTCGAGCGCGATGGCACAACTTCCGGCGCTGACCACGCAGGTAACCAAGAACAACCGCTTCTCCAGCACCTCCGCGACGGGCCCGGCGATGGCAGCAGTGCATGACGGTGTGCAGCACGTGATTTACATCCTTAAGGAAAACCGGACCTACGACCAGATCCTGGGCGATCTGGGACGGGGTAATGGCGATCCCACATTGGCGCTATTTGGGCAGGCGATCACGCCGAATCAGCACAACCTGGCGTCGCAGTTCGTTACCCTCGACAATTTCCGCGCCACCGCCGAAGTCAGTAATGACGGCTGGCCGTGGAGCACTTCGGCTCGCGCGCCCGACGTGGTCGAACACCAGTTCCCTGTCAACTACTCGCAGCGTGGCCTCAGCCTGGATACTGAGGGCTTGAATCGCAGCGTAAACGTTTCCCTGCCGACCCTCGCCGAGCGCCAGGCTTCCGATCCCCTCATGCCCGGTGGGGCTCTTTCACCGGACATCCCCGACGGCGAGGATCTGTTGCCGGGTCAGACCGACGTGGATGCACCGGATGGACCGAACGATGAAATCAATACGGGCTACTTATGGGATAACGCGCTGCGGGCGGGTCTCACGGTTCGCTCCTATGGTTTTTTCGTAGACATTACCTGCTACAACGTGGCCAGCTGCCAGATTCCTTTGACCCATGACCCGTTTTCCAGCAGCACCATCGTGGCCACCCCTACGAACGTCGCCCTCGCGCCGTTTACCGATCAGTACTTTCGCGGGTTCGATCCCTCGTTTCCGGACTACTACCGCTACAAGGAGTGGGAGCGCGACTTCGACACCAATTACGCCACGGGCGGACTTCCCAACCTGAGTCTCGTCCGCTTCATGCACGATCACACCGGCAACTTCGCAACCTCAATCGACCTGGTGAATACTCCCGACCGGGACCAGGCCGATAACGACTATGCGGTAGGCTTGCTGGTCGAGAAGATCGCCAACAGCCCTGTCTACAAAAACAACACTCTGATCTTTGTTGTAGAAGATGACGCGCAGGATGGCGGCGATCACGTCGACTCACACCGCACCATCGCCTTTGTGGCTGGCGCCTACGTGAAGAATGCACTCGTCTCCACGGCATACAACACCATTGATTTCGTGCGCACGATCGAAGAGGTTCTGGGTGTCCAGCCGATGAACCTGAACGACGCGCTGGCAACACCGATGGCCGATATCTTCAACACGGTGCCGAACCGAGAGTGGACCTTTACGGCGGCCCCTGCTTCGATTCTC
>JBAVYO010000045.1:0-5802 GCA_049698855.1 Terriglobales bacterium | reverse complement strand
CCTCTCGCCCACGCAGCCCGGGAACCCGAGCAACCCCAACGCTTGCCCGTGTAACCGCGGTGCGGGGGCAAACACTTACTATCGGGTAGCAACTGCTGCCGGAAAAACTCTTACCTTCCCATACCCGTCATGGGAAACTAACGGCAGCAACTATCCGGAAGGCACGGACGGGGGAATTGGCAACTTTCTGCGCTTCCTCGAAGACTGGCAAGACACGCCCTCCACCATGCATTACGGAGGCTCGATGGTGGAGATGTTCTACTCCACCTATAACACTGGAATGTTCAAGTGTTGTACATACTCGGTCTATGAGCCGCCCAATCCTCGCGACTATTATTTCGACCCCGACTTCACCTCGCCACAAGGTCTGCCACCCGGAACACCGATGTTCCGCGACGTGGAGAGTTTGGGCTACCGGCAGGTGCTGACAGCCAGAGGCTTAAACAACAACTAATACACAAACCGCCAATTCGTCCAAAACCCCGATCCCCAAGGATCGGGGTTATTCTGGAGCAAAAAAACTAGGGCCTGTAACACTAAACGGCCTCTTGGCGATGTTGTGAAGCGGGGGAAATCGCCGAGCCGGTGCCCCCGAGGCCTGCCCTGAGCTCGTCGAAGGGCTTCGCGCCCGCTCTTTGGGCGCTAACCTGAGCTCCGCTATACCCAGGAGGGCCTGTCAGGTGTGCCTCTGAAATAGCTGGATGCTCCTGACATGACCCCCTGACAAACTCGGCGGTGCTCTTTTCGGATTTCTCAACTCGCCTTAATCGCCGAGGCCTTGCAATAGGGTTAACACGCCCTGGGGCTGCAACGCTGTTGGCTCGAGCTCAAGACTGTTCCTGCAGACAACCCGAATGCTTTGCCCGGGATCCCTGGTTCTCTCACCGCGTGCAGGAAATCCACTGGACAGCCGACGAGGGGCACTACTCTCCAGATTGGTCTGGCGGGTAGCTTCCGGGGTAAAATAATATGAAATATCATCCCGGGCCTGACCCAGGTTTCAGAGAGCATCCATGAAAAAGTTACTCATCCCGATTGTGGCTACGGCATGCGCAATTCTGTTTCCCGCTTTGCTGCCAGCCGATACGGTGGTTGAAGAGATTATTGCTCGCGTAAACAACGAGATCATCACCCGTTCGGAATACGTGCGCAGCCGAGATCAGTTGAAGCAGGAAGTCCAGCAGCAGGAATCGAGCGATGCCGATCACGCCTTTTCCGAGAAGCAACGCGACGTGTTGCGCGACCTGATCGACCAGCAACTGCTGCTTCAGAAGGGCAAGGATCTGGGTATTACCGGCGATACCGAACTTATCAAGAAGCTGGACGAGATGCGGAAGCAAATGAATCTGGAAACCATGGAAGACCTGGAAAAGGCAGCCCAGGCCCAAGGTGCATCGTATGAAGAATTCAAGCAGAACATGCGCAACCAGATCATCACGCAGCGTGTGATTGGACAGGAAGTTGGGTCGAAACTGTCCATGAACAAGGATGATGTTCAGAAGTTTTATAACGAGCACAAAGCGGAGATGGAGCGGCCGGAGGCGGTGCGCTTGAGCGAAATTCTCATTGCTCCCAAAACACCGCCCAAACCGGCAGGCCTGGACGGAAAACCGGAACCGTCGACGGACGCAGAAAATCAGGCTGCTCTTACCGCGGCCCAGGCCAAGGCTCAGGACTTGCTTGACCAGATTCACAAAGGCGCCAGCTTTGCGGACCTGGCTAAGAAGAATTCCGAGGGCCCATCGGCCAAGGATGGCGGCGACCTGAGCTACTTCAATCGCGGAACGCTGGCGAAGGAGCTGGAAGATAAGGTTTTCGCACTGAAGGCCGGAGACGTAACCGACGTGATCCGCACCAAGCAGGGCTATGTCATCCTAGAGGTGACCGAGCACCAGACGGCGGGTATCCCGACCTTGAAGGAAGCGGAATCGCGAATCCAGGATGAGTTGTACATGCAGAGACTCCAGCCGGCGCTACGCGCATATCTGACGACGCTGCGAGAACAGGCATTTATCGATGTCAAGGCGGGTTACGTCGATACCGGCGCAAGCGCGAAGCAGACAAAGCCGATTGAAACCACGAACAAGGAAGTCGCCTCGAAAAACCTGAAGAAAAAGAAAAAACTCGGCGTATTTTAGCCGTGTCAGGCGCGCGATCCTATGGTCAGGCAGGACGTGCCTGAGGCCAAGCCGTCGCACGCCGTACCGATTTGCGGAGGCCCATGAAAGAGTTCTTCATTTGCGACTGCCATCTGCAGGAGAACAAAGTCGTCACCTCGTCCTTCGTTGTGGCGTCGAAGCAGGTAAAACCGAAAAAGAACGGTGAGCCATACCTGGCGCTAACTCTCGCCGATCGTACCGGGCACCTCGAAGCAAAGATGTGGGACAACGTCGAGGAATCCATCGACACCTTCGAGCAGGACGACTTCCTCAAAATCAAGGGCCTCGTTAACAAGTACAAGAATCGGTTTCAGCTCACGATTCACAAGCTTCGCCGCATGGGAGAAGCCGAGATCGACTACTCCGATTATTTGCCCAAGACAAGCAAGGACGTGGGTGAGCTTTGGCAGACGCTGGCCGGCTTTGTAGCAAGCTTCCAGAATCCGCATTTAAAGGGGCTGGTCGAGCTCTTCATGGCCGATCCTGAAATCGCCGAACGCTACCGGAATGCGCCGGCCGCCAAAACGCTGCACCATGCTTATATCGGAGGGCTGCTGGATCACGTCGTGTCCCTGTTTCAGCTCTGCGATCTTGTCAGCCGGAATTATCCGCAGATTAATCGCGATCTGCTGCTGGCCGGGGCGTTTTTTCACGACATCGGAAAGATCCACGAGTTGACCTATAACCGGTCGTTCTCCTACACCACGCGCGGCCAGTTGCTGGGCCACATGATCATCGAACTGGAGATGTTGCAAGAAAAGCTGGCCAGGCTCCCGGACTTCCCCCCGGAATTGAAAACGCTGCTGGAGCACCTGATCATCAGCCATCATGGGCAGTACGATTTTGGATCGCCTAAGCTGCCAATGTTCCCCGAAGCGCTCATGCTGCATTATCTGGACGATCTCGATTCAAAGATGGAATCGATGCGCGCTCACTTCGTTCGCGAAAGCAGCATGGAGGGACCGTGGACCAGTTACAACCCGTCGCTGGCGCGCCCGTTGCTCGATTCGCAGAAATTCATGCGAGGCGAGAGAGCGCACGATGCGAAACCTGGCCCGGAGGGGCAATCTGAGGAGGCATCGGCTCCCTCCGAGGCCGAGAAACCCAGCGCGCCGGCCCCCACTCTCGATCTTTTCAGCGAGCAGAAGGCCTAGCTTACAACGAGGATTGTCCGGTCGATGGGAATCGCGGGAGAAGCCGTTACCTTTCGTACTTTGCCTCACTAATAGAGCGTGCTTTATAAATCTGGTTTGGGAAGGGCATGGCTTCAGCCGTGCCGTAAAAGCCCTGCAAAAATGCGGGGCTTCAGCCCCTGAGGGAGTGCACTTGGGCTACAAAGACATTTCTGAAACATGCCCTAATCCAATGGATTTTTCGCACTTCACCACTATCAGCTTTGACTGCTACGGAACCCTCATCGACTGGGAGGCGGGAATGCTGCCGGTGCTCCGTGCGCTTCTGGCGCGTCACAACTGCAATCTCGCCGACGGAGCCATCCTCGAACTCCACGGCGAGTTTGAGGCAGAGGCGGAAGCAGGGCCGTATCGAAGCTATGGCGAAGTGCTCCAATCGGTGGTGCGGGCATTTGGCGAGCGGCTCGGCTTTCAACCTTCTCCGTCCGAATCACGCTCTCTCCACGAATCGGTGGCGGGATGGCCAGCTTTTCCCGATACAGTGGCGGCTCTGCGCCAACTGAAGACGCGTTACAAGCTAGCCGTGATTTCAAACATCGATGCCAATCTATTTGCAGAAACCAGGAAGCTTCTTGACATTGAGTTCGACGCGGTGGTCACGGCGGAGCAGGCCCGAAGTTACAAACCCTCGGTCCACAATTTCGAACTGTCTTTGCAGACGCTCGGCATCGCTCGCGAGCAGTTGCTTCACGCAGGACAAAGCATCTATCACGACGTAATTCCCGCGCGTTCACTGGGAATTGCCACCGCATGGGTGAATCGCAAGTCCGCCCGTCCAGGGATTGGAGCGGTGCGCGCCGCTGAGGGTCGTGCCGATGTTGAAGTCTCCGATCTGGCAGCACTCGCCGCGTTGGCGGCGCCTCCCAAAAGCTGAGGCGTCACGCTAGGTTGAGACCGGCACAGGCAAAATTTTCTTGCGGATCGCCGCCGTCACCAGCTGGGCCTTATTGTGGATATCGAGCTTGCGCATGAGGTTGAACTTGTGCGCCTCGGCTGTCTTCACGCTGACTCCCAATGCCGCTGCCGCTTGCCGCACCGTAAGGCCTTCGGCCAGCAATTTCATCACTTCGCGCTCGCGCAGAGTCAGAGTATTTCTTCTCAGGGGCATCTGCCCAATAATGTCTCGTTTGCGCGTCCGTGCTTCCACATGCGGCTGAACTTGCGGACTCCAGCACTGTTGTCCGGCGCGCACAGCCCGCAGCGCGCGTAACAAAATCGGCGCGGGAGTGTCTTTCAGCAGATAGCCGCTGGCACCGGAGCGCACCGCCTGCTGTACGTACTCTTTATCCTCATACATGGAAAGATAGACGATCCGCGAACTCGGACAATGTTCTTCGATGAGCCGGCTCGCCTCAAACGAGGACATTCCCGGCATGCCGATATCAAGCAGCACCAGATCCGGGCGGTGTTTCAGCGCCAGCTTTAGCGCTTCTGCCGCGTCACCGGCCTCGGCCACCACCTCAAAATCGGAGGTGTCTTCGAGAAGCCGGCGCACACCATAGCGCACCAACTCATGATCGTCGGCGATTACGCAGCGTATGGGATCTGACTGTTCAGAATGAAAAGATCCCGTTGTTGGGGTCAGTACCAAAACAACACCTCGCGTGTCATTTGACGAAGCGCAACGCGAATCGGAAACCTGTGAGCCTGCGGTCTCGTACAAGTGGTCTTCATTGTACCTGTTGTGCCTGCATTATTTGGCCGATTCCGGACAAAATCACAAAAACCGGCTTTTCTCCTTCATCGCCTCTTCATTTACAATGCCTCTTCCGCATGCTGCGATATTTCACCTCCGGAGAGTCACATGGCGAGGCACTGGTTGCGTTTCTTTCCGGATTGCCTGCGGGACTGACAATCGACCAGGCATTCGTAGACCGCGAACTTTGGCGGCGCCAGCAAGGCTATGGGCGCGGCGGACGAATGAAGATCGAGACCGACAAGGCGCACTTCCTTTCGGGCGTACGCCATGGAAAGACGATCGGTTCTCCGATTGCCGTGCTGCTTGAAAATCGCGATTGGCAGAACTGGAAAGAGTCGTTACCCATTGAGCCGGGCTACCCTGAGAAGCACAAGCGCGTGGCATCGCCGCGTCCGGGCCACGCCGATCTTGCGGGCGCCCTGAAATACGATTTTACGGAAGCGCGATATGTACTGGAGCGCGCCTCTGCGCGAGAATCGGCGGCGCGCGTTGCCATTGGTGCGCTGGCCAAACTTTTTCTGCGCGACCTTGGCATTGAGATCGCAAGCCACGTGATCGCGGTCGGCTCCGTTTCGATTGCGGATCGCGAGATCGCTTGGGTACAAATTGAACCGCTGGCGCGCAGGAACGAAATTCTGCTGTCCTGCGCTGACCCACACGCCGAGCAGCGAATGAAGGAAGAGGTCGATAAGGTTTTGCGCACGGGCGATTCGGTTGGAGGCGTGTTTGAGGTCGTGGCGAACAATGTTCC
>JBAVYO010000044.1:0-9835 GCA_049698855.1 Terriglobales bacterium | reverse complement strand
CCGCCCGCCTCGTCGTTTCGTCATCCAGGCTTTCGCTGACCAGCACCTTGTCGCCGCGCACTTCGATCATCACCGCGCCTTCTTCGGTCATCCACGCGTGCCGGCCGCGCAGAGTTCGCCAGGAATCTACCGGCGGCGCATCCTCCGCAACTTTGCCGTCGCCGCCAAGTGCCTGCTGCTTCTGATAACGCCGCGCCAACGACTTCGCATAATCCGCGGCAAATTCCGCGGCCTTCTCCGGAGAGGCCCACTGCGAAACATACAACACTCCAAGCGGGCCTGATTTCACGCCCTTTGCGTGGCCGGCAAAGTAATATCCACCGCGCCACGCTGGATACAGCGCCTCCGCCTCGTCGCGTCCAGCATATTGCTCCACCAGCACGTCGACATCGAACTCGCCAATCGCACCGATATCGAATGTGTCGTATTTGTCGAAATCTTTCTTGAAGTCGAGCCGCTTTAATGGCTCCAGTTTTTCATGCGCCAGATACGTTTCCGGCTCCATAATCTCGCGCGTGGTCATTGGCGGATATTTGAATGCTCCGGCAAAGCCAAGTTGCTTTCCACCAGCTTTCTCCAGCGCCAGCGTGAAATCCATTCCGTAGCGGTATGGAAACGTCAGCTCTTCTTTCAGGAAAATCGGTGCGCTGCGGAACGTCGGAGAGTCCGGACCATCCAGCATTCCCTGCTTCAGCGTGTCGCCAATCTGCGGCATCTCAAGCAAGGTCTTTCCCATCGGCGCAAGCGTGTAATCCATCATCACCACCATGGCTTGACCTTCCACCACGGCCTCGCGCGCCGACGACTCCTCATCCGTATCGATATCCGCAGGCGTGGGGTCGTTCTTTTTGTCGCCCTCGGTCTGCGCTTCCTCCATCCACTTCTCCATGCTGAAGGATTGGTCCTGCAGGGCATGCGTCAATTCATGGGCCAGCACGGGCTTCTGCTGCTCGGGATCGACCCAGTTCAGAATGTTCACCGTCTTTTTCTTCGGATCGTAATACCCGGCAACCTGCTCCTTGAGCATCGACACCAAAAACGGCCCCAGCTGAAAATCGCGCGGTAGCAGCCCAAACTTCTTCAGCACCTCCGACGACCGCTCCAGACGCTTCGCATCCTTATCGTCCTTCATCCCCTTTTCAAGATACGATTCGACTTCCTTGCGATCCGCCAGCTTCCGTTTCACTTCGTGCTTGATCGGAAGCCCGGAATCGTCACTGGCAAACTTCAACAACTCGTCGACTGACTGAAAGAGATCTTTAGCCTCCTGCGGAGAGATGACCTTCTCAGGAGAATCCGCAGCCGGAGATTGAGTGGCCGGAGCCTGAGAGTTTGGAGCCTGCGTGGCCTGTGTGGAGCGGGCGCCCTCGCCCGCTGGGATTTGCGATTGATTTCCTTGCTGTTGAGACTGAGCCTTATCTGCTTGAGATTGCGGCTGTACGGTTTGGCAAAAGGCTCCACCAACTTGCAGCAGCAAGAAGAACAGCAACAAGCTAGGCAAAGAAACGGGATTTCGAAGCTTCATCTTCAATGTCATCCTGAGCGGAGCGGGTGGTTCGCGAAGCGAATCGCCCGCGGAGTCGAAGGATCCCTACGGCATAAGCCAGAGTGTGAAGTGTAAGGGAATTCTTGCCGCACTCTTAGATGTTAGCAGCATCACTACTGCAACCATGCCGACACACATTGGAGAGATGCCGACTGGCCGTAGCAATCCTTCGACTCCGCGCCTGCTCTCCACGTTGCGGAGACGGCCACGGCTCAGTATGACAGCGGGCTGAAGTACTGCATATGAAGAATGAAGTCGAGGGCGGCTGTAAGCAGTCCGTCGAAAGCTCGATCGGGCTCTATGAAAAGCTCAAGCCTCTTGCCACTCTCTTCGCCACCCACTCCCCCGCTTCGCGCGTGCCCAGCGCCCCGCCTATATCGGACGTCGTTTTCCTCTCCCGCACCGCTTCCAGCACCACCGCTTCAATCCTGTGTGCTTCTGCAGTCATCCCTAAATGCGCCAGCATCATCGCTGCCGTAAGAATCGCGCCAAAAGGATTCGCCACATTCTTTCCCGCCAGTGGCGGAGCCGATCCATGCACCGGCTCAAACATCGATGTCTTACCGGGATGAATATTCCCACTGGCGGCCATTCCCAGTCCGCCCTGCAATGCCGCCGCCACATCAGTAAGGATGTCGCCAAACATATTGTTCGTCACGATCACATCAAATCCGCGCGGATCGCGCACCATCTGCATGGCAAGCGCGTCCACGTACATGTGCTGCTTTTCGATCTGCGGATATTCCGCTCCAACCTCTTTGAACACGCGCTGCCAAAGCCCACCCGCGTGCGTCATGGCATTTGACTTGTCGCACATCAGCACGCGCCGCCGCGGCGAGCCATCCGCCTTCTTGCTCGCAACACAGAACTCAAACGCGTACCGAATTATCCGCTCCACGCCCTTGCGCGTGTTGACATCCTCCTGAATCGCAACTTCATCCGCGGTTCCCTGCTTAAACACCCCGCCCAAGTCGCCGTATACACCCTCGGTGTTCTCACGGATCACCACAAAATCCACGTCCTTCGGCTCAATCCCTTTCAGCGGACAGAGCGCCGCATCCAGCAACCGCACCGGCCGCACATTGGCATACAGGTCCATTTTGCTGCGCATGCCCAGCAGGATTTCCTTGGCATGAATGTTCGAGGCCACGCGCGGATCGCCAAACGCCCCCGCGAAAATAGCGTCAAACTCGCGCGCGAGCATCGAGAACCCGTCCGCCGGAACAGTCGTCCTGTCGGCGAGATACCGATCCGCGCCCCAATCGAACGAAGTAAACCTCACCGCCGCACCGGAAGCTTCGACCACTTTGACGGCCTCGGCAATCACCTCTTTGCCAATGCCATCGCCGGGAATAAGGGCAACTCTTTTTTTCGGATTCACGTTTCGATTACGCTCGCCGGTCCCCGGTCAACGACTCATGACCAGGAACGTATGTGTGATTTACGACCACTGAAGATAGCAGAACTCCGCAAACAATTTTGGTGTGGCCCGCGGATCGTTGGCAGAATGACAAACCGGCGCCGCCTCTCGCAGTATCCGGCGGAAATCGCAGTGTCTTAGCCACAGGCCGCCCCTGGGGAACCTGGAGCAAAGGCATCCTTTCCGGCTAATTCGTATGTGAAATAACCGCAATAACCAAAGGCTCACTGCAAATTGTTGACAATAGCGCCAAGAAGGGGTATTTATTGTCTCCTCTGGCGGTGCGCCTCCGGCTGACTTCCCTGATCTGGCGGGGGTTTTCAGCCGCTTGCAGCCCGCGCTCAGACCAGAGTTTGCGTTCCGTTCTGCATCCCTCAGGGAACCGGATTACGCAGAAGTGTGGCTGCCTTTATACGGCAGACAAACGAATCGTTCTTCCAGGAGATTCACTATGTACAATGATGTCCGCAAGTTTTACCCGGTTGCCAGCCTCGCGATTCTGGCCGCCATGGTTCTGACCCTCGCCCTTCCGGCGCTGGCGCAATCCGCACTCGACACTCACCAGCGGAACACGCAGATTCTTGGTCCGGAAGATGAAACAAAACAGATCAAAGTCACCTACTGGTTAAATCAGCGCGACAAATCCACATTCGACGAGCTGGTTCGGCAGATGTATGACAAGAATTCTCCCAACTACCACAAATGGCTCACGCCCAGCGAATACAAGGCGCGGTTTGCTCCCACCGACGCCGATATGGCCGTCGTCCGCCGGCATCTCGCGGCGAATAATCTCCGAGTCGTTCATACGGACACATTCAATCACGCCGTGACCGCCAGCGGCGCCGTTCGCGACGTCGAACGCGCGACCGGTATGCAAATCAACCGCGCGTTGATCAACGGCGAAAATCGTCGGATTCCAAGCGGCCAGCTTGCGATCTCAGGTCCTGCGGGCACAAAAGTGTACGCCGTCCAGGGCCTTGCCGATACCAAGTATAAGAATTTTGCGGCGCGCGCGATCAATCCTGACACAGGCAAACCCTTCGCCATGGTTCCGCTGGTCAAAAAGCCCGCCACTATAACAAAGTATTTCAATGCAAACTGCCTCCAGGCCTCGAAGCTGCTGAGTCTCACGACACCCGGGGAAAGCAACGGTCCCTACGAAATCTACTCCGGTTCCGTTTATAACGACAAACCGTTCGCCGCCGCCCCCAACCTTCCCTACTGCGGCTACGATGCGCCGCAACTACAGGCGGCCTATGGCCTCACGGATATCTATAAGGAAAAACTCCGTGGCCAAAACCAGAATATCGTTATCGTCGATGCTTATGGCGACGATGACATCACGAGCGACGCGAATGCCTTCTCGACGATCAACGGCCTCCCGGCTCTGACTACGAATAACTTCGGTATCTTCTATCCCACCGGCCCGACCAATTGCTCGGGAAATACTTGCGGCTGGGATGGAGAGACTGCGCTCGACGTTGAGTGGTCGCACGCCATGGCCCCCGAAGCCAATATTGCCCTCGTCCTGGCGGCCGACAACTCTTCCACCAACCTCGACCTTGCCGAACTTTTTGCCATTGAGACCGGCCTTGGTCCAGTCGTTTCCAATAGCTGGGGAATCATCGAAGCGGCTCTGATCGAAGGTGATCCCGGCGAACTCATCGTGGAAAACAACATCGCCGAGACAGGCGCAGCGCTCGGCGTCTCTGTCAACTTCGCCACCGGCGACAGCGGAGACGACAAGGCTGCGGATAAGGTCATTACCGTTAACATGCCCGCCGCTGCTCCGTACGCCACTGCCGTGGGCGGCACGAGCTTGTTCATCACGCCCAAGAACGCAATACAGCTGCAGACCGGCTGGGGCAATAACATCACCCGCATCGCCAGTTACACTTCCGGCTGCGGCGAACCAACCTGCGATCCTGTCTTGATCCAGCCGAACTTCCTCGGTTACATCTATGGGGCCGGTGGTGGCGCCAGCGCTTACTGGGCGAAGCCAACCTTCCAGGCGAGCTTGGCCGGCACCAATCGCCTCCTTCCCGATATCGCCTTCCTGGCGGATCCGTACACGGGCGTGGAGATCGTTCTTACCGAAGGACAGCAATCGATTGGCGTTATAGGTGGCACCAGCCTCGCTACCCCGATGTTCTCGGGCATGTGGGCACTTGCCACGCAGGCTGCCGGCGAGTGGCTGGGCCAAGCCTCGCCTTTGCTTTACAAACTGCCCGCTGGCGCAATCACTGACGTGACCGATGTCATCGGTCCCGACAATGTCAATGGCCAGACCGACAGCCCGCCGCTTGCACCCACTTATTACACCGCGCCAGAGTTGCTGCCTCCGTTAGAGAACACCGTTAATTTCGTCAGCTCGATGTATATGGGAAGCACTACCCGGTGGTACGCGATCTCCTTCGGCACCGACTCGTCACTGACGACCGGTAAGGGATGGGACAATGTCACCGGATTGGGCACTCCCAACGGCGCTGCTTTTATTTCCGCAATAAAAGCCGCAAAGTAAACCTCAGCATCTTCAACACAGGACAGGCCGGATCGCATCCGGCCTGTTTTGTTTCCAGCCTTTTGAAGGCGTTACCGCCGCCACTTTCCTTCCGCCCGCTTTCGGCGAACAATAGCTCTGTGACGGATTCTTCCATCGACCGGGCCGGAACCACCCTCACGCCGGCCATTGAGCGTTACTTCAACGTATCGCTCTACCTGCTCGTGCTCAGCGGTTTCGGCGCGCTCGCCTCGACCGGAGGTCTGGACCTCACCGCCGTCATCCTCGTCTGTCTGGCTCTCATTCTCCGCGGATACCAGCTTGTCGCCCGGCGCGAGTTTCTGATTCCCGAGCGCTGGACCACCTACCTCACCCTGATTTATGTGCTGGTCTATCTCGCCGATTACTTCCTGCTCTCGCGCAGCTTTCTGACTTCCACCGTGCACCTCGTGCTGTTCACGATGGTGGTGCGTCTGTTCTCCCTACAGAAAACCCGCGACCACTACATGCTCGCGCTGCTTTCGTTTCTGATGGTGCTCGCCTCCGCCGTCCTCACCGTCGGCAGTTTGTTCATGCTCACGTTTGGAGGATTCCTGCTGGTTTCCATCGTCACATTTGTATTGATGGAAATGCGCCACTCCATAACCGAGGAATCCGCGATCGCCCGCGATCCCGTGCTCGCAGAATCACAGCACTTCATGGGTTTGAGCCTGCTCGCCATCGCGCCCGCGCTCATGGTCCTGATCCTGGGAGCCAGCTTCTTTATTTTCTTTTTTCTGCCGCGCGTATCGTCGCGCTACCTCAGTGCCTACACCCCGGCCAGCGACGTCTCCACCGGTTTCACCGACCGTGTGCAGCTTGGGCGCATTGGCCAGATTCAGCAACTGAGCACCGTGGTCATGCATATCGAGATCCAGAACAATACGCCCATCGGATACGATCTGAAATGGCGCGGCGTTGCCCTCAGCGTTTTCGACGGAAAATCCTGGTCGAACTCATTCTCGCAAACGCAAGTGTATCCGTCTGCCGATGGGATCTATCGCCTTCCCGCACCGCGCGATCTCCCCGGACCGCAAACCTCTTCGCAACGCTATGTTCGTTATCGCGTGCTCATGGAGCCGATAGGAACGAATGTTTTCTTTCTTGCCTCACAGCCTCTAAGCGTCACCGGGAATTACCGCTTGGTCACCACCGACCTTGGAGGATCCGTCTACAACCTCGACGTCGACCACCCTATCAGTCGCTACGACGCCGAATCCGAACTGCCCGAAACCAACCCGCAACAGCTCCGCGTCTCTTCTCCCACACTGCCTGAAGGTACGGAAGAGTATTTGAAGCTGCCCCCGCTCGACATTCGCATCCCGCAGCTTGCCCAGCAGATTACCGCGTCCTCCGCCAGCAATTACGACCGCGCTCTGGCAATCGAGCAATATCTACGCACCCACTACGGCTACACGCTCCAGTTGCCGCGCACCGCCCCGCGCGATCCCCTGGCCAATTTTTTGTTTGAACGAAAACAAGGGCACTGCGAGTACTTTGCCAGTTCCATGGCCGTTATGCTGCGTACTCTCGGTGTTCCCTCGCGCATCGTGACCGGCTTCCGGACCGGCGAGTTCAACGACCTCACTGGTCAGTATGTCGTCCGCGCCAGCAATGCCCACTCCTGGGTGGAAGCCTATTTCCCCGGTTCCGGCTGGATCAGTTTCGATCCCACGCCCGCGGGCATAATCCCAACGCGAACCGGTTGGTCGCGCCTGCAGCTTTACATGGACGCCGCCGCCTCGTTCTGGCGCGAATGGATCGTCAATTACGATGCCAGCCACCAGCGCACCCTCAGCCGGGACGCCGCTGCCAATGCGCGGCGCTATTTCGACGATACCCGCCATTGGATTGCCCGGCAGGAGCGCGCTATGCTCCGGTCCGCGCGCCGCGCTCACCGCCAAATTGGGACATTCCCGGTTCGCTGGCTTGCCGGAGCGTTCGCATTGGCTGCGCTCCTTATGCTCTTGTTCAATCTCCGCAGGCTGCTGCAAGCGGTGCAAGCAATTCGCCTGCGCGCTAATCCCAAACGCGCCCCGCGTGAATCCGCCGCGCTTTGGTATGACAAGATGGTCGGACGCCTGGCCCGCCGGGGATGGCGGAAGTCGCCAGCGCAAACTCCCGCCGACTTCGTGGCGGCCATTCGCGAGCCCGCGCTGCAGCTGCGAGTCGCTCATTTCACGCGCGCCTATGAGTCGGCTCGTTTCGGACAGTCGGTGGAAGACGCGGAATTGTTGCCCAAGCTTTTCGAGGAAATTACCGCAGCAGATAAATCCGGCTCTGAAACCGAAGGCTGGAGAGCCGCTGGCTAGTCCAAATGGAGCAACCGAAGATTACCGCAGTTGGCAAATCGTAGCGCCGGCATCTTGCCGATTGTCCCGACGGCGTCTCGGCCTCACCGCGCGGAGAAAAATCACACGCTCACAAAACTAGAAGCGGTGCATGACGCCGACGCCCACGTAGTAATTATGCTGGCGGGTTCGGTTGGTTTCCACGTTCAAGTCGGGTTCTCCGGAAAAAAAGTCTCGCGCTTCCAATCTCCCGCCCCATCGCTCCCAAAACCACACATCCAGCCCCGCTCCAAACTGTACAACTCCTGTATTGCTGCCGGTTGGCCCAGGGTTAGGGCCGTAATAATTGAGACTCGATGATTGCCGAAAGCGTCCATACCCGCCGCCAAAGCTCGCCCAAGGCGTCACGCTGTCTCGTGCAAACGCATTCACCCGCACCGATGGCGTTACAAATAGCGCTCCGATATCTTTAGGAATCAGGTCCGCGCCCGTGTTCAGGTCCATGTGAAAATACATCGCCACCGGCAGTTCAGCCGTGATTCCAAAAATGCCGCGCTGTACTAGAAATCTGCCGTAGTTGAATGCGATGGACTTGTCATTTGCGAAGTGAATTTGCGGATACAAATCCCCAGTCGGCGGATTCTGAATTGTTTGTGTGCTGACGAACGTTCGCCCTGCTGTCACCGAAAGCTCGTTCACCTGCGCCCACATACTGGATGCCAGAAGCACCAGGGGCACAACTATGCCGAACAACCGTTTCGCCGCCATCACTCCTCCGGAACTTCGAGGCATGTAGTTTGTTTTAACAAGAGTAGCATGGCCTCGAGAGATCGCCCGGAAACGCAAGTTACCCCCATGATCCCCGGCGCACTAGCTGTCTTTCCCCGAGCTCCGTCCCCGCGCCAGATGCTAAAATGACTACGGATGGCTGTTATCCGCTGATCATTCCCTGTGCCCTCAAGAAAATTCACTTCCGAAACCCCGGCGCTCGCCGTCCCCGCCAAAGTCGGCTTTGTCAGCCTGGGCTGCCCCAAAAACCTCGTCGATAGCGAGGTCATGATGGGTATGCTGGCGCGCGCGGGGGCCGAACTCACGCCCGCCGCTGAAGACGCCGACGTCATCGTCGTCAATACCTGCTCCTTTATCGGCACCGCGCAGCAGGAATCCGTGGACACCATCCTGGAAATGGCCCGCCTCAAAACCGGCGGGAAGGCAAAGCGTCTGGTTGTCGCCGGCTGCCTGGTCGAGCGTTTTCGCGACGAGATCAAAAAGAACATTCCCGAAGTCGACGCCGTGGTCGGCACCGGCGAACTGCCGGCAATCCTGGCCGCCGCCGGCATATCCGAACCCCCGGCGAAGCCCAGCCCATTCAACATTCTGACTTCGCGCCCCGAAGGCGATCACCGCCGCGAACAAGGCCGTTTCGCGCGCGATGCCTGGGACGGTGCAGTCGCCGATCTCCCCAACTATCTATACGACGACCACACGCCTCGCATCCTCGCCACGCCGAGCTACTCGGCCTACATCAAAATCGCTGAAGGATGCGATCACCCGTGCAGTTTCTGCATCATCCCGCAGCTTCGCGGCCAGTTCCGCTCCCGCCGCTTCGAATCCGTGATCGCCGAAGCCGACCGCCTCGCGCAATCCGGCGTCCGCGAAATCACTCTGATCGGGCAGGACACCACCTGCTACGGCGAAGATCTCGGCCTGAAAGATGGCCTCGCGCTGTTGCTGGAAAAACTCGCCCACGTCGACGGCCTGCGCTGGATTCGTTTCCTGTACGCCTATCCCAACAAAATCACGGGCCGCCTGCTCGATACCATTGCCGCGCATGACAATATCTGTTCCTACATGGATGTCCCACTGCAGCACGCATCGGCGAGCGTTCTCAAGCGCATGAAGCGCGGCGGCGGCGCGGATGTGTTTTTGCGTTCCATCGAGAAGATGCGGCGCGTCATTCCTAATGTCACTCTTCGCACTTCCTTCATCGTCGGCTTCCCCGGCGAAACCGAAAAAGAATTCGACGAGCTCTGCGACTT
>JBAVYO010000043.1:0-4024 GCA_049698855.1 Terriglobales bacterium | reverse complement strand
GTTCTTACCTCTGCAATCTGACCTGTCACCTCTGACCTCCGACCTCTCACTTCTGACCTCCTAGCGGTTCTATAATCCTTCCATGCCCCTAATTGACCAGATTCAGAAAGACATCGTGTCCGCTATGAAGGCAAAAGAAGAGCAGCGCCTCTCGACGCTGCGTATGGTGAAAAGCGCGCTGCAGTTGAAAGGAGTCGAGAAGATGGCGCCGCTCGACGACCAGGAGTCGCAGCAGGTGCTGTCCACGCTGATCAAGCAGCGCAAGGATTCCGTCGAGCAATTCACCAAAGGCGGACGCCAGGAGATGGCCGACAAAGAAGCCGCCGAGATCAAGGTGATCGAAGGCTACCTGCCCAAAGCTGCCGGAGAAGAAGAAATCGTAGCCGGAGTGCGCGCAGCCATCATCGAAATGACCGGCCCGCTGACGATGAAAGATATGGGCACGGTGATGAAAGCCGCAATGGCCCGCTTCACAGCCGCAGGCGTGCGCGTGGATGGGAAGGTGGTCAGCGAGGCGGTAAAGAAGGAGTTGGCTGGAAAATAAGAATCGCCACGATTCACGCAGGAGGGGACGCCCTCGTCTGTCCGCGCGGGCCAAGTTCGAGAAACGTTATCAATACGCGTCCTTGCGATGCCGGAATGAATGCAGCACGACTTCACTTCCGAAGATATCGTAGCGCAAGCGGTAATCCCTCCAACGCACGCGCCATTGGCCTTCGCCCGGTTTTAGACCGGCAAGTTTCTTGATCGGGTATCGTCCGCTTCGATTGTGAGGATCGTCGCTGAGAACTGGAATCAGTTCTTCGAGGGCGCGAACGAGCGCGGAGTCTTTCTTGCTGATCGCGCGGAATTCCCGCTCGAATGCGGGCGTAGAGAGGACACGAAATGGTCCAGCCATGGCGCTGTAAGCTCTTTTGCCCTTACTTCTTTTTGCGTTTGCTGCTTGGGGCTTTCAGTTCAGCCAGGAATTCGCTTGCATTGCGCGCGGCTCCACGACGATACTCCGCCGCGCTCGTCTGGATTTGTTCCTTAGCTGAGCGGTTCTGCATCTCGAGATAATCTTCCAGATCGTCCACGTGCATGAGCCCGGCCACGGGGATGCCGTCCTTTTCCAGGATGAAGACCTCGCGGTTCACGTGAACGCGGCGCACCACCTGGCCGAGATTCACGCGAGCTTTGGTCAGGGGCAAGCGGCTCACTGTAGTCTTCATGATTGATTAACCTTAATCAATGTTACTCAGCTTGATGACGGAGTGCAATGTTCAATTTTGGATGAAATCGGACAGGTGTTTGGGAGAACGTTGGCCGCATCGTCTTATTTGCTCTTCTGCCATTCCCGGTACGCTTCGCTCTTCCCAATCCCGCGTTCTTTGGCTACTTTCTTCAGCGCCGCCTTTTCGTCCGCATTTTCTTCAGCCATGATTTCCCGGACGCGCTGTGCGATGGTCACACGCGGGCTTTCGGCTTTCGGCTCTGAGCCCTCAGCTTTCGCGATCAGCAGCGTGATCTCGCCTTTCACTTCGCCTCGCGATTTCAGTTGCTCCAAGACCTCTCCGGCTCGCCCCCTCAGAAATTCCTCGTGCAGCTTGGTCACTTCCCGCGCAACCACGACGTGCCGGTCTTCTCCTAGAACCTCGCAAACATCGGAAAGTGTCTCCAGCAGCCGGTGCGGCGCTTCATAGAAAACCTGCGTTCTTGGCGATTCGCCTACGCTTTCCAGCAACTTGCGCCGCTGCCCCGATTTTGTTGGCAGGAATCCGCTGAAACGGAAGGCATCCGTCGGCAGGCCGCTTGCCACCAGCGCGGCCAGGAACGCCGACGCGCCTGGAATCGGCACCACCGGCACATGATGGCGAATCGCCAGCGTAATCAAGCGAAAGCCTGGGTCGGAAATACCCGGCATGCCCGCGTCGGTGACGAGGGCGATCCTGGACCCGCTTTCGAGATTAACGACAAGCTCGGCGGCCTTGGTCATCTCATTGTGTTCGTGATAGCTGACCGTGCGCGTCGTGATGCCGTAATGACTCAGCAGCTTCTGCGTCTGACGCGTGTCCTCGCAGGCAATCATGTCTACTTCTTTCAAAATGCGAAGCGCACGGAGTGTGATGTCTTCGAGGTTGCCGATGGGAGTAGCGACGAGAAAAAGGGTTGGACCGACTCCGGCATTGCCGCGGTCGTCGGCGACGCTAGCTTTTGTTTTCGCCCGCATGTCGCAAGTCTAGCAAGAAAATCAAAAGCGTTGGCCCACGGTGGACTGGTAAGAACCCAAATGATTGATTGAGGTTACCCCGTGTTCCCCGAGTCCCCGTGGTTAAAGGTCTTCTGGCCGAACCAGCGCCGCCAACTCTTCGATTCGCTTTTTATTCGCGTCATGATAAACTGACCGAAATCGATGTGACAGCCAACACTTTTCGCTCCAGCCCGCGGGTGTAGGCTACCGGATTAGGCTACAAAAATAAGTGGAACCCGCAATCCGGAATCAATCTATCAGGAGCAGCCATCATGGCCGATAGCAAGACAGACGAGCGCAACAAAGCAATCGAACTCGCGTTTTCACAAATTGAAAAGCAGTTTGGCAAAGGTTCGATCATGCGGTTGGGATCGAAAGAGGCAATCGTCCCGATCGCGGTGATTTCGACCGGCGCGATTTCGTTCGATGCAGCGCTCGGCGTGGGCGGCGTGCCACGCGGACGCGTGGTTGAGATTTTCGGGCCGGAATCCTCCGGCAAAACGACGATTGCGCTGCAAGTGATTGCCGAGGCGCAAAAAAGCGGCGGCATGGCTGCATTCGTGGACGCCGAGCACGCGCTCGATCCCGGCTACGCCAAAAAACTGGGCGTGGATGTGGACAATCTGCTGGTCTCACAACCCGACTACGGCGAGCAGGCGCTTGAAATCGTCGAAGCGCTGGTGCGCTCGAATGCGATTGATGTGCTGGTGGTCGATTCGGTTGCGGCGCTTGTGCCCAAGGCTGAACTCGACGGCGAAATGGGAGACAGCCACATGGGCCTGCAAGCGCGCCTCATGTCACAGGCGCTGCGCAAGCTGACGGGGACGGTCTCCAAATCGCGCACCTGCCTCATCTTTATTAACCAGATTCGCGAAAAGATTGGCGTTATGTTTGGCAATCCTGAAACCACAACGGGCGGGCGCGCGCTGAAGTTTTATTCGTCGGTGCGCATCGATATCCGCCGCATCGCCGCTATCAAAGAAGGCGACCTGGTGGTGGGGTCGCGGACGCGAGTAAAGATCGTAAAAAATAAAGTCGCTGCGCCATTCCGCGAATCCGAATTCGACATTCTTTATGGCGAAGGCATTTCGCGCGAAGGCGATCTGCTCGACTTGGCTGTGAATAACAACATTGTCGAGAAGTCCGGCTCGTGGTTCAGCTACAAGAGCGACCGGATCGGCCAGGGCCGCGAAAACGCACGCGCGTTTTTGAAGGAGAACAAAGACGTGCTGGCTAAACTCGATACCGAAGTGCGCAAAGCTCTGGGGCTGATCCCGGCCACAGCGACTCCAGCAGCGCAAACCGCAGCCCAGGCAGCAGGCACATCTGCCGCAACCAGCGGAAAAGTAGCCACCATGCCGACAGCAGCACCGGAGGCTACGAAAGTTCCAGCCGCGAGACGCTAGCAGAACTCACGTAGGGGCGGACACATTCGTCCGCCCCGCAACTCCTTCGCGCCAACTCCGAAGATCGCGACGGCTCTTTCTCTCCACGCGTTCTCTCGTCTATCTCGGCGTCCTCGACATTGGATGGCCTCGGAATTCGGCCAACCACCATGTTGTTGCAACGAGAAAATGTCGTAGTAACTGCAACGAGACTCTGTCACCCCCTGTCATTTAAGTAACGGCCGCCAAAGCGGGGCGGCCGGAGAGATTGTAGATGCGAGGCGTCGGCGTGTTTCTTTTCTGTGCAGAGGTTATGGGAGCAGGCCTTCGATCGGCATATTCGGCCAGGGGCAAGGGCAGAGCGAGCAGCACCGTGTTTCCGCGATAGACGTGCAGCCGTCCGTCGAGG
>JBAVYO010000042.1:0-1849 GCA_049698855.1 Terriglobales bacterium | reverse complement strand
TTCTTATACCACGACTGATTCCGCCTGCAGCGTCAAACTACAACCCGCAACGCGGATGGCAACACTTCAATCGCCTGGCACTCCAGCGTCAGGACTTCGCCATCAATCATCACGTCCACTGGGCCATCCAGTTGAAACTCGATTCGCTGCGCTGCATGCCTCTCGGCCAGTGGATGCCGGGTGTGCGTTCCATCATAGAGCGTTGGCAGATTCTTGATCAGCCCCAAGCGCCCGATCGGCCCCCAGCGCACGTATTCGATCAATCCATCGTCGGTGCGGGCATCCGGCGCAATCATCATTGTGCCGCCGGTAAATTTGCTGTTGTTGAAGGTCAGGAACAGGCAGCGACGCCGGTCAAACTCGCCTGCGTTATTCACACGCACCGGAAACGGCCGCCGCTTCAACCGCGCCAGACTGAGAAAAATCGAAAGCAAATATCCGGCGTGCCCCAAACCCATGAAACGCCGATGCCGAAGCGCCGCCACATCGGCCGCAAAGCCCACGCTTAGAAGGTTGATGAAATATAGCTCGCCGCTTTTGTGCGTCAGCCGCAAAACATCGCATGGCCGCGACTGGCGCGCCTCAATCGCGCGCAAGGCGTATTCCAGGCCATGATCGGCGGCCTTGGGATCGCCGAAATCGCGCAAGAAGGAATTGCCCGTGCCGAGAGGAAGAAAACCAAGGGTCGGAATTTTGTCGGGTGTGTCTGGTGTCTGAGTCAAACAATCTGGAAACAAGCCATTGACGATTTCGTACGAAGTGCCGTCCCCGCCGACTGCGAGAAACTTACGAAAGCCGCGCTGGTAGCCCGCACGCGCAAGCCGCATCGCGTCTCCCGGCGCGCTCGTCTCCGTTGTCTCGATCGCAATTCCGGCCGAACGCAATCGCGCGAGCGCGGGCGCGACCAACTCGCAGCATCGCCCGCCTCCCGCCGCCGGATTGATGATGGCAAGAAAGACTTCGTTCACAAGCTAGGTCTCAGGTTTTAGGTCCTAATCCACAGGTCTCGGTCTTCGGGTTTCGGGTCCGGTGCCCAGCCGTCTGGCCCGGGGTTGGTTTTTCCTGAGACCCGAGACCTGACACCTGAGGCCTAGATCCCGACAATCTGCGTCCGCGTCGCGCTCGCCGCAATCTCACCCGCCAGTTCTCCGCGCTTGATCTTCAACGATGCCGTCCGCGGAAAATCCTTTTCCCATACAAAATATCCGCCTACCCGCTTAAAATCGGGCAAGCGGCGATTGCGCGCCGCGATTTCGTCACGCAAACGATCGTCAAACTGCTGATTCTGCTCCAACCTCACCACCAGGACCAGCAATTCCTTTTCCTTGCCTAGCGCCTTTTGCGGCCACAGATAATTCGCCGCAAACACGCAATATTCCTTCGCCGGCAGGCCGTCGAACACAGACTCAATATCCTCGGGATAAATATTCTTCCCGCCTTCAGTGACGATCATGTTCTTCTTGCGCCCGAAAAGCTGCAAGTGGCCGTGCTTCTCAAAACGTCCTTGATCGCCCGTCAGCAACCAGCCTTCGACAATGGTTTGCGTCGTCAACTCAGCATCGTCCAGATATTGCGACATCACCGCGCGGCTCTTCACCGCAACTTCGCCAATTCCCTCCGTATCGGGATTCAAAATACGCACTTCGCTCCCCGGCAGCGGTTTGCCGACCGTATCGGCACGAAACGGTTTCAGGTCGTTAAGCGTGACCGCCGTGCAAGCTTCCGTCAGGCCGTATCCGCACGTGACCGGAATTCCAAGATCGTAAAAGAATTGCATGGTCGCAGGATCGGTGAAAGCTCCGCCCACAATCAGCGCCAGCAGCTCTCCGCCAAAAGCGTTGTGTACTTG
>JBAVYO010000041.1:0-12441 GCA_049698855.1 Terriglobales bacterium | reverse complement strand
GCTTGTACTGGGGATACTTTGCCGCTTTCGAGGCATTTTGGAATGGACAAACGCCGGGCAAGCGTCAGGCGAAGATTCGCGTGATCACCGACAGCGGACGCCCAATTACCGTCTTTGAGGCGATTGGGCGGAACTTGCTGCGTGCCGTCGATTCGCAGCTCGGGTATGTTGTTGGCGCCGTCGCCATTGCCGTCGACAAGAAGAACCGTCGCCTCGGCGACATGGTGGCGGGCACGGTGGTCATCCATGAGATACAGGAACAGGGCGACTCGTACTGGTACGCGCAACAGAACACGTCGTCCATGGCGGTGCCGGTCGAAGCAATCGCCGCCATGAGCGCGCAGGAATTCCAGCTGATCGAAGTGTTTCTGAATCGCCGCCTCGACCTGCCTTATGAGCAGCGTCAACAGACCGCGTTGAGCATAGCCGACCGCATCGGCACTCGGCTCAATATCGCTGCCGCAGATCGCGGTTCTCCCGAAAGCTTTCTGGAGGAACTATCCCGCCGCTACCGCGACAATGTACACCTTCGTTGAGAGTACATCCCGAACTGAATCGCCGGCGAAAACGGACCCGGGCAGGACTGCAAAGTTCGATCACTTGACCACCTTCGCTGGTGTCTTGCTTGTTCGCCTCGAACCCCGATTCCACTTGATCCCTGCGGAAGGCTTACCCTGTGCAGCGTCGTACCCATTCTTCTCGCGGCCTTGTGGTCTGACTCCGAGTTTACCGGCAGTCTCGGCATCGAGTTCCCCGGTTACTGGCAGATCCTCAGCCGTCTGATATGCGCGAATACCGGCTCGGGTTCGCAGCCCGATGACGCCATCGACTCCACCACGATAGTGTCCTTTGTCTCGCAAAGTTTCCTGTACTTTCTTAACATCGGTCCGATCCTCGACCGCCAGCACTCCTTTGCTGGGATTGGAGCTGGGAACGGCGGCGGGGCGCGGTCCCGAGATCCCCGGCGTCAGCAATAGTAAGACAATCCCCGGCAGCGCGGCTTTACTGACCAATAACATTTCCCCTCCTCTACTCGCACACCGGCAGCCAATGTAAAAGCCAAGTCCGTGCGTTTCCGTGCTTTCGCGAACCAGCCACGTCGGCCAGTTGGTGGGAACTACTTCCTTTCCGAGCGCCCTGAGTTTGAAGGCTCTGGCTGATCGGAGGTTGACTGGCAGCGCAGAGACACGCCGCCTTGGGCTGGAGCGCCTCAAGAGAAAAGATCGCCGCTTGGTTTGATAACAAAACCGCTCTCCAGAGTCATGAACAGCCTCGCTGATTTACAACCGTAATACTGTGCACAATGGCTCATTGCGTGAACCACCTATCTGATCTGAATTAACTATTCCAGGATCAGGTTTATCTCACTGTCGCAATTGAAGTTGATCCGCAGTGAACTTGCCAGCAGGCTGCAAATCGCTCGCCATGCGGAACCCGTTCAGAGGTGGCATCCAGCAGATCGAAAGAGTGAGCAGTAGTGCACAGACACGGCTGTACCTCCGTGGAATCCTTAAGATCGACGCAGTCGCCGTTCCATCCGCGCAGCCCGCAGCGGCAAGGCAGGACCGGGCAATCGAAGGATGTTCTGGCAAGGTGGTTAAAATGCGCAAAGTTCGTTTTCTGTTGCTCGCACTTCTGATGCTGGCCATGTCCGCCGCCGCGTTCGCGCAGGTTGGCGTGTCCATCACGGTCGCTCCGCCCGAACTGGTGGCGTATTCGCAACCTATCTGTCCTCAGAGCGGTTATTTGTGGACGCCCGGCTATTGGGCTTATGGTGATGAAGGCTATTTCTGGGTGCCCGGCACATGGGCCGAGCCGCCCGCCGTTGGCCTGCTATGGACCCCCGGCTATTGGGGCTGGGGAAGTAATGCGTACGCTTGGAATGAAGGCTATTGGGGCTCAACTGTCGGCTTCTACGGCGGTGTCAACTACGGCTACGGCTACGGTGGCTCCGGCTACGGAGGCGGATACTGGAGAAACAACGAGTTCAGTTACAACACATCGGTGAATAACGTCGATAGGAACACCTTCCACAACACTTACGAAAAGACCGTAATGAACGAGCGGACCGGAAACAACGTTAGCTACAACGGCGGGACCGGCGGAACAACCGCTCGACCGACTGCGGCGGAAGAGACTGCGTCCCATGAGCGTCACACCCCGGCAACAGCCGCCCAGACAGGACATCAACAGGCAGCCAGCAAGAACCACGAATTACTGGCATCCGTGAATCATGGCAAGCCGCCAATCGCTGCAACGGCCAAGCCGGGAGAGTTTACCGGCAAGGGTGTGGTTGCAGCGAAGGGCGCCTCAGCTGAGAGTAAGGCCACTGAAACTAAGGCGACAGAGAACAAGGCCGCCGAGTCTAGCGCCGCCGAAACTAAGGCAAGAGAGAGCAAGGCAGCTGAGAGTAAGGCCACTGAGAACAAGGCAGCCGAGAAACAAGCAGCGACCTCGCGCTCGACCGAGAACAAGGCAGGTGAGAAACAGGCAGCGGCCTCTCGCTCGAATGAGAACAAGGCAGCCAAGAAACAAGCAGCGGCGTCTCGCTCGACAGAGAATAAGACGGCGGCGAAACAGGCAGCGACCTCCCGCTCGAATGAAAACAAGGCGACCGAGAAACAGGCAGCGGCCTCTCGTTCGAATGAGAACAGAGCGGTCCACGCACAGAGCGCACCTCACGTGCAGCCCGCAGTTCACTCGCAACCCGCATCTCACGCACAGCCGGTGGCCCGCCAGCAGGCGCCTCGGGCGCAACCCCGCCCTGCACCGGAGAGAAAGGCCCCTCCCGGCAAGGACTAGACTCGTAGCTTTCGCCGGGAGCGGCGTTTGAACGTCGTCTCAGTGCAGTGGATAGGGAGTGAAATCTGCTGGCACTTTCTGTCGATCGAGAGGATCGAGAAACATTCTTCGCGAACAGGTCATGGCTTGCCGTACAGGAGAGCAACCGGCTGACTTGATTTTGAATAGGAATGGCAATCGAAACAATCGGGATGCACGTTCGCAGCATTGTGGCATTTGTCGCAGAACTGAGTCTTGTCCTTATGACACTGGCTGCAACTGCTTAAAGTTATCTCATTCCGGATCCCTTCGCGCGCAGCTTTGTCCCGGAGCTCGAAAAGAAGAAGCCTGTGATTCTGTCGCATCCACGCGATGTCCCGGACGCAGCGCGTTGAAGATGAAGACGAAACTTGCAGGAATGGTTTGGGGCGCGACCTGGAGAGCCATGTGAAACGTCCCACACTATACGCGAACGGGGACAGAATAATGACACCTACGACGAGTGGCCAAAGCCACGCCTGAGGTCTATTCGAAGTCATGGAGACCTCCTCGTGTGTCGGCCCGTGTGTTCCGCATACACCATCGCGGTCGCGCGATAAATCATGTGTGCAAACTTGGAGTAGGGCAGCAACACAACGAGCGCGAACACCGTCGCCAGGTGGATGAAGTAAATCGCATACCGCAGCGGATCGACGCGCGCATAGTGGAGAAACTCGCATCCGAATCCCGTAAATACCGCGGCCGCCGCCAAGCCCAGAAATGTCCAATCGAACCTTGTTCCCGCGAACAAGGAGCTTGTTCGGTTGCTGCGATCCGTGCCGCGGCTGCGAGCCATCCGGTCGCTAATCATGCGCGTGCATCCAATCAGAACGGCCGCACCCGCCACATTGGCGAGTATCTTCCACGGGCTCCAGAAACTGAGTGGATACACGAAAACATCCCTCAGCAGCGGGTTGAATCGAGCAGTGAGTACCCAGAGGTCCACAACCAGCAAGCCCGCAAAACCAAAAAGAACGAGCCGATGCGAGTTCAGGCGCGATCGCTCAGCCGTGCACTTACTGAATTTGTCATGAAGAATGATGCTGCGCAATGCCGATCGAATGCTCGCGCCGATCGATAGCCTGCTCTCCGCCGGTGTGTCCTCGTGGTCGCATGCCTTCAGGTCGAGCCAGAACCGCGTCACGCCGATCGCAATGATTACTGCTTCCAGCAGCACGAATGGAGCAAAAATAGCGACCAGAAGCCACTGTGGGAGTTGGCTCCAATACGAAATGATGATTCGATTCGGGCTGTAAGACGCGCCCAACATCCTTTCCAACGGCCCGCGTACCCATGCCGCCAGACTGAGCAGCAGGCAAGGGAAGAGCAAAACCAGCGTCAGAAAACGTGGCTTGTTCGCCCAATGGGCCATCCACCGCGGAGCACTGTAGTGGCCAATCGCTTCCCTGCGAATCGCCGCCATTACATCTCCCGGCCGCGCACCACGCGGACACCGCGACGAACAGTCATTGCACTGGTGGCATAGCCAGATGTCTATATCCGCGACGAGCCGGTCTTTCAAACCCCACTGCGCCCAGGCCATCTCTTTTCGCGGAAAAGGTCTCGTGGAGTCTGAGACTTCACAAACCACGGAGCACGTGGCGCATTGGAAGCACTTCTTGAGGTCTTCGCCACCGCTCGCCATAAGGCGATTTCGGAACTCTCGATCCGGCCGAATTAGAACGGGAGCCTGTATCGCCGTCATCTCTATCATCCCTTGAACGGGTTAAGACCAACGCTCTCGATTTGCGCCGCGAACTCGTCGATCAGCGCCGGCAGCCGGTGGTATTCGGAAAGAGGGATCTGCTCGATGCGTACCCGCTCTTCCTCCAGCGCGAGTTGAACGAGTTTCTGGCGGATGTTTTCGCCGCGCGTGCCCATCAACTCACTGCCGCGAATGAAATGGCATTGGTAGTCGTCGCCCGATTTGCATCCCAGCAGCAGGATGCCGTCGAATCCGCGCGCCAGCGCATCCGCAATCCAGATCACGTTAACCGCTCCCAGGCAGCGCACCGGAATGATGCGAACAAATGGGCTATAGCGAAGACGAGCAATGCCAGCCGCTTCCAGTGCGGGCACGGCGTCGTTTTCGCATGCCAGAATCAGGAGCCGCGGCTTCTCTTCGAATTCATCCGGAATGTTCACTGCCTTGATCATCGAAGAGACGATGTCGATCGAGTAATCCCCGAACGAAATGATGCGCTCCGGGCAAGCCCCGAGACAGATGCCACAGCGGCGGCAGCGTCCCGGATTCGGCAACGGAGTGCCTTTCTCGTCCTCGTCGAGGCTCCCAAACGGGCACTCCTCCGTGCAGCGTTTGCATTGCGTGCAGCGCTGCATGTGGAAATCCGGAAAAGACAGATCCTCCCACCGCGGATGCAGCGCGGCTCCGCGCGAGGCTAGTTCCACACACTGGATCGCTTTGAGCACTGCGCCCTCTGCATCCGCGATGCAACTCTCTATATCGTTTGGCGCGCGCATGCACCCGGCCGTGTAAATGCCCGTCCGCCGCGTCTCATATGGAAAACAGATGAAGTGCGAATCGGGAAAGCCACTGGGCAGCACAGGCAGGTCCGGACCTTGTCGATAACTCAAGTGCAGCAGATCGGTGCCTTCGTGTTGCCCATGGTCTGTGACCAGATGCAGGGCCGCATCCAACTGTGGGCCAGCTTGTCCTTTCTCCACGATGAGCTCTGCATCGCGGATCTTGCGAATGAGCTCACCGTCAGCAGCAACAGGCACCATTCCCGTCGCGAGAACCACCAGATCCGCCTCAACTTGGATTGACGCTCCAAGGAGCGTGTTCTCGACGTTCACTCTGAGCGCTTGTGCACTGCCAGCCTCGGGAGTCGTAACCGAGATCACGTCTCCCTTTGTCATCGATATCCCGGGATCTTCTTGCGCTCGCCGGTAGAAATCTTCGTACTGTGCCGGCGTACGAATGTCCTTATAGAAGATGTAAACCTCAACTTCCTTATCCAACTCACGAGCCCACAATGCCTGTTTCAGAGATACGCGGCAGCACACGGCAGAGCAGTAGGGTAGGTGGGCCGTATCTCGCGATCCCGCACACTGCACAAATGCAATTCGCCTGGCTGGCCGCCCATCGGATGGACAGCGGATTTGCCCCGTGGCAACCAGACGTTCCATTTCGACGTTCGTAATCACGTCGGGGCTCTGGCCATAGCCAAGATGACCAAGGCGCGAGGCGTCATACGGCTTCCATCCTGTTGCCTGAACGACCGCCCCAACCCGTGCACGAATCGTCGTGCCGTTCGATTCCAACTCAACATCGAACTGACCCGGCTGGCCACCAATGTTCTTAATGTCCGCGGATCGATATATGTCGATGTTTGGATCTTTTTCCAACTGCACGATCTGGCTGTTGAGATCGATCGATTCGAGGCTCGTGTACGGATGGGTCTTGGGAAACTGCCTCTTAGAATTACGGAGCCATCCTCCGAGCTCAGCCTGTTTTTCGACCAGCACAACTCGATACCCTGCGAGGCTCGCCTCTCTTGCCGCAGCCATGCCGCTGGGGCCGCCTCCAACCACAAGGATGCTCCGTTCTGCCGCGATCTTGGCTGGCTCCCGAATCTCGGTTCTCAACGCGCGCGCAATTCCCATGCGCAGGTTATCATCGGCGAGCATCTGCGTGTCTTCGTTGTCAGGCTCGTGGCTCCAAACCACCAACTCACGCAGGTTCACTCTTTCAACATGGCAGGAAGCAAAGGAAAAGGTCCGGGAGTGAAATCGTCCTGAGCAGGCTGCGATAACCACCGCGCCGGCGCCCGATTGAATGCCCTCTTTAATCTGTGCGACTCCCTCATCTCCACAAAGAAACGGATGAGATCGGCACACACTTATGCGGCGCTCCTCCGTGGCAGTCTTCTTAAGAGCATCCACGTCGAGCGCAGATCCGATCTCGCATCCCTCGCAGATGAAGACCGCGACGTTTTTTTGTTCGTCAGCCACGATGAGAACTCACGCAACTCTGAAGGGCTTTGAGCGCGGCGCTCGACGCGTCCCGCACACACGACGCGACGTCCATCGGACGCCGTGCGCATCCAGCCACAAAATGACCGGCCAGCGGCTGCGCACCTGACAAAAACCCATGAGGGTCGCGGCTCAGTCCGCTCGCTGGCAAAGACGGATCTTTCTCCAACGCCGGAACCATGCCCGTCGCCAGCACCACGAGACTTACTTTTTGGCGAATACGGCGCTCGGCCAGCACATCCTCCGCTTCAACCACAAGGTCGCCCGAGGCTTCATCCTCGATCACCTTTGCAACTTTGCCTTTAATGAGGTGGAGCTTTTCATCCTTCTGCGATTCGGCAAGAAACAGCTCATGCTTACCCGGAGAACGCAGGTCGATGTAGTACATATAAATGTGCGCATCCGGGTACTGAGCGCGCACATATCTCGCCTGCTTCAGCGATGCCATGCAACAGACACTAGAACAATGTTTGAGGTGATTTTCGTCGCGCGACCCGGCGCACTGCACGAAAGCGACGCTCTCAATCTCCTTCCCATCCGAAGGGCGGACGATGCGCCCTTTTGTCGGACCCGTTGGCGCCGCGAGCCGTTCCATCTGCAGGTTGGAGATCATGTTGCCATGAACGCCCAGCCCCTCCACCACGCTCGCATCAAACGGATTCCACCCCGTTGCCCAAATAATTGCCTGAACTTCGAATTCCACGCGGCGTGTGTTCATCTGCAGGTCGATTGCGCCGTAAGGGCAAGCAGCTGCGCACTTGCCGCACTGTTCTTTTTTGCACGTTGCGGGATCAATCGTGTAGAGCGGAGGCCACGCCAGATCGCTGGGGAAATAAATAGCGCAGGTCGATCCCATGCCGTAGTTGAATGCATCTGGGCGGGATTCCGGACACACTGCAGTACAAGCTCCGCATGCCGTGCACCGCTCGTTCACGAACCGGGGCTGCTGCTCGACCGTCACACGATGGCGCCCGTCCTGTGGATGCACCTCCACCACTTCGGACAACGTGAAAGCACGTATGTGCGTGCTCGTGCGGATTTGCCGGAGATTGATTTCGAGACCGCAAACTGGTGGACAGAGTTTGGGAAAATACTGGTGCATCTGCGCCACGCGTCCGCCAAGATAGGCGGCCCGCTCGATAAGCACGACGTCGCAGCCGGCTTCCGATGCCTCAATGGCGGCAGAGATTCCTGTGATCCCTCCGCCCACCACCATCACTGTTCCGCGGCTATCGGCTCCGTTCATGGATCGCATTTGCCTCGTGGAGGAGGTTCAGCACATTGAGATCGATGCCCACTCCACTCACCGCATGAGCGGGCGCATCCTTCATTGTGCAACTTTCTTGGATCCATTCTCGGTGAGGTACTTCACCGGCCGCTTGATCATCTTCCACTCACCCGTTGTCTGATCGAATACGCAGTTGCAGAAAGCGAGCCAGTCTTGATTGTCCATCGACGGCTTGTCCGCGCGGAAGTAGTATCCCGGCCACCGTGTCTCCTCGCGGAAGTGCAGCGAGTGCACGTGGGCTTCGGCCTGGTGCATGCGATGAATGCTCTCCCAGCAGCGCATCAACTCGTGAGAGTCCTCCGCGGCAAGAGAGGCAGCGTCGGTCTTTAAGAACCCCAGTAACTCCATGCCCTTTTCCAGCAGCTTGCCGCTGGTTTTGAATTGACTTGATACGCCGCCGGCGTATTCATCCATGATCTTCTGCATGCGGTACATGAACTGCTTGGGACGAATGTAGGCTGGGTTGATTTCGGAATCGGTCGTATTGGCTTTATTTGCTTCGAACAGATCGAGCGGTCTGAGGATTTCGGTTCTTAGCTTCTCAACCAGCGCTGGATCGACCTGTGGAGCGGTATTGTGATCGACCACGTATGAGATCGCTCCCTTCGCCGCAATTCGTCCTTCAGTAAACGATCCCGAGGAGAATTTATGGCTCGACGCACCCGACGCGTCGCCGGCAGCGAAGAGGCCGCCGACAGTCGTCATGTTGGGATATCCCCAGTAGTAATCCGATTTCGTCGTATCGTTCTGCAGATCCTCAGGTCCGGAAACCCATGCCCCGGAAGCTCCCGAATGGGAACCGATAAAGTACGGCTCGCATGCCATGATCTCCGACGGTTTCGCCTCGGGTTCTACATTCGTGGCGGCCCACAGAATCGCTTGCGCGATCGTCATGTCGAGGAAATCTTCCCACGCCTCCGACTCGAGTTCCTTCAGCTTTTTCTTTGCCGTTTTCTCGTCGGGCGATTCCTTCGCAATACGCTGGATCGCCTCCGCCGTTTGCATGTAAATCGGCCCTTTGCCGTCCATCACATCGAGCATCATGAGCCAATTACGCAGGTTTGCCGGCACCGGTTTTACTTGGCCATAGGGAGTCCACTTTTGGAGTTCGGCGGCATTCTCCACCATGTAGTCCTTGCCCGCCGCATTGGTCGCGAGCGCCTTGAATAACAAGAACCACGACCCCACCGGACCATAAGCATCTTTGAAACGCACCGGGATGAAGCGGACTTCCTGGCACGTCATCTCCGCGCCGGCATAGATCGTGAAGAACGCGCTCGCTCCAGAGTTAAACGGCGGATACCACGAACGGCCAAATCCTTCTCCCGTCGACCGTGGCTTAAAGATATGGACGGCCCCGCCCATCGCTACGAGCGTTGCCTTAGCCTCGAATACATACACCGTGTTCTCGCGATTGCTGAAGCCGATCGCGCCCACGCACCGATCGCCATCCATCAACGGATGCGTAATGAATACTCTCTCGAAGTACTGCCCTCCCGTTTCCGCCAGCGCGTTCTTAGCCGCTTCGGCCACGATGACCTTGTACGACTCGCCGTTGATCATCACCTGCCAGCGGCCCTCGTGGACATATTTGCCATCTTTATCTTTCCAAATTGGAAGGCCCCACTTTTCAAAGAGGTGCACAGTGGAATCCACGTGCCGTGCGATGTTCGCGACCAGATCCTCGCGTGTAATCCCCATCAAGTCGTTGCGGACGTAATCGACGTAGTCCTTCACCGTGTTCTTGCCACTATTCAGGTCAACGTACATATTGATGGCTGACAGTCCCATAGCCACGGCGCCAGATCGCTCCATCGCCGCTTTGTCCACCAATGTGACCTTTAACCCATGCTTGCGTGCCCAGTAACTGGCTTCGACGGCCGCGCCGCAGGCGGCCATGCCTCCTCCGCAGATGAGTAGATCCGTCTTGACCACTACGGTCTTGAAGTCCGCCATGTTCCTGTTCTCCTTGAATCTCCGAATTCCGAGACATCTACAGCGTTGGCACTTTGTCGAGTTTCACCGGTCCAACTTCCGTGTTCAGCCCCTCCGGCTCACACATCAACGTCGGGCTCTTCAGATCGGAGTCCGCGGTTGGATATTGGTCGAACGGCCGCGCTTTGCCTTCAGCGACGCCCCGTCGAATGGGGAATTTGAAGCGCTTGGGACGGATGTCCTTATTACGGAACTGAACCGTCCACATAATGTCCTCGGTGCTTCGCATCGCAGTCACGCTCGCACCCAGGGGAACGAAATCGGCATAGCCGCGCACTTCAATGGCCTGCGTCGGACAAATTTTCACGCAGTTGTAGCACTCCCAGCACATCGAGGGATCGCGGTTATAAGCCTTCATGATTTGCGAATTCAGCGCCATCAGATCGTTGGGACATATGTACTGGCAAGCCGTCTTGTCTAATGCTTTGCATCCATCGCACTTATTCGCAATAACGAAACTGGGCATCTTGCCTCCCTAGGGTACAAAAGTTCGGTGGGGTCTTAGGTCTACCGGGATCGTAGAGCATCAATGTGGAGGGTGCTGTCACCGTAAAATGAGGCCTCACGCTACAGCCCTCCTACACCACTGGCGCAGACTAGCCAGCGGAACTGCAGAAAAGGCCGGCCACGGCTTGTCCGCAAGAGTTTGGCAACTGAGTTCTTGTCGCACGTCTCGAAACATAGGGGGCTGTTTCGAAGGGACAATTGGCAACTTATCCCTTATATGCCAGTTAATTCTCTTTTGGGTAGTCTGTGCTGTGATGTGGGTCACTATCGAGCGTGTATTCGGCACCCTTGTGGAGAACAATTTTTCCGATCCACTGAATCGAGGTTTTTCTGAACCGAATACAGTGAAGACCGGATAATCGCCGCGGACCGCAAACCGTATAAAAATTAGGACGGAGATTACAACGTTGCCGTCGGCGGCACGGATTTCGGCGACAGCTATGCAGGCACAAATAACTCCTATCAGACCGCCTACCCCACCACCACCGGTTGGGATTTTGCGACGGGAATCGGCACAATCAATGCCGCTAACCTAGTGAATAACTGGCCGAAACTGAAGCCAAGCTTTACCCTCGCTGCCACTCCAACTGCCGTTACTATCACGCAGGGCGCCAGCGGAACGAGTGTAGTCGCCATCATTCCACAGGGAGGATTTAGTGGCAGCGTACAACTGTCGGCGTCCAGCCTGCCGAAGGGCGTGACAGCGACCTTCAGTCCGAATCCGGCTACCAGTTCGTATAGCACGCTGACCTTGACCGCGAGCGCCACCGCAGCCCCCGGAACGGCAACTCTGAAGATTGCGGGGAAGTCGGGTTCGTTGACCAACACCACGACTCTGATTGTCACCATCACGCAACCGAATTACTTCACGCTGTCGGCTACGCCCAGCTCCGTTGCCGTCGTGCAAGGTGTCGGGAGTGGAACCAGCACAATCACCATCACCCCTGTGAACGGATTTTCCGGCAACGTGACATTCACCTCCACAGGACTGCCGAGGGGTGTGACCGCGACCTTCAACGGCAATCCTGCAACTTCGTCGAGCATGGTAACCTTCACGGCCAGCAGTACGGCCAAGACGGGAACAGCGGCGGTGACCATCACAGGAACCTCGGGCAGCTTGACCGCGACTACCACGATTACCCTTACCGTAAGTCCTCTGGGGAACTTTGCTTTGGCGGCAGCCACGCCAAAAAGCCTCACGATTGCGCGATGTAGCAGCGGCACGATCACAGTTACAGTCACTCCAAAAAACACGTTCGATCAGAGCGTCAACCTGAGTACGAACGGGCTGCCGAAAGGAGTTACCGCATCCTTCTCCCCAAGCTCAACTACTTCCACGAGCACGCTAACGCTGGCAACGAGCAACTCCGCCGCAATCGGAGAGTTTCCAATCACGATCACAGGGATTTATGGAACGCTAACTCATCAGACCTTTGTGAAGCTCACGGTCACAAAGTAGCCGAGCAGTTGTCGATCGCAACTAACACAGAGGAGAAGTTGTTCTTGCACACTATCGCGTCGCACGTCGTTGGACGACGGCAAGCGCAATGACTTTACTCGGAGAGCGATGGGCCACGCTCCAGGCTAATATGGAAACTGCGCTGCGGGAACGATCACATCCGTAGTGCAGTGTCCACAAGAACTTTGGCAGTCCCCGCGGTCTTTTAAGGCGTTGAAAATCCAATATGTTGAGATTCACGAGGCGGAGTATATGCGCCGGAGCAATACTAGGCCACATCACGCCGCGTTAGCGGGGTGATGCGGCGGAGGAAAACTAGACCGCCGGATTCTTGTTTCACGGGGCACGCTTACGGGGTAACGGGACTGGTTCGGTT
>JBAVYO010000040.1:0-8928 GCA_049698855.1 Terriglobales bacterium | reverse complement strand
TGCAGGCTCCGGCGATCCGGTCAACCAGATCAGCTTTGTTCATGCTATCTCCTGACACTAGTCATTCGGTGCGCGCGCATTCGGCCGGGGGAGGAAAGCTTAGAGCGCGGACACCAGCGAACTCAATTTTCTTCACTGGCAAGAGAATGTCAATGAGAATCGCTCACCCGTGCCGGTTTTGTCACCTTCTGTCCGGAACGGAGTATTCCCACATCCAGCACACAGTGTCCTGACCGCGCGCTTCGGCACCCGTTCACCATTCGTTATTCGCCGGCGTACGGGCGCGCACTACAATCGAAGCTGTGTTGAGTGAGCGTCTCGATTTCACGCCGGACCGCGACCGTAAGCTTTTCTCCGCTGTGGCCGCTGCGCCTGCCGTGTTCCTTCTCCGTGGGGCCGATCCCGCTTCCGAACCGTACGCCAGCAAAACCGCCAACCTGCGGCGCCGCCTGGAACGTCTGCTTTCGCCGCCAGAGGAGCGTTCGAAGCGCCTTAACCTGCGCGAGCGCGTCCGGACAATCGAATACTCGCTCACCGGCTCCGACTTTGAATCGGGATTCCTGCTCTACCGGATTCTCCGCTCCACATTTCCCAAAACCTACACCAACCGGCTGCGCCTGCGCTTTGCCCCGCTCGTCAAGCTGCATCTTGAAAACGAATACCCGCGCGCCTCCGTTACCACCCGCCTCACGCGCCTGGGCGGGAAGAACATCTACTACGGCCCGTTTCCCGCTCGTCTGGCGGCGGAGAATTTCATGAATGACGCGCTCGACTTTTTCAAGATGCGGCGCTGCATTGACGACCTTCATCCTGATCCCGCTTTTCCCGGCTGCGTCTACTCTGAGATGAAAATGTGCCTCGCTCCCTGTTTCAAGGGCTGCACTGACGACGAGTACCATGCCGAGGTCGTCCGCGTGGAAGATTTCCTCGATACACGCGGCGAATCGCTCAAGCGCCAGATCGCCACCGATCGCGATCGCGCTTCCGAATCGCTTGCTTTTGAAGAAGCCTCGGCCTTGCATACCCGGCTGGAAAAACTCGCACCCGTTCTGCAGCAAATGCCCGAGCCAGTGCAGCGCCTCGACCGCATGCGAGCCCTGATTGTGCAGCAGTCGTCGGCGCCCGAAAGCGTGGCTTTTTTCCGCGTGGACGGCGGCGCCATTGCCGGCCCGCTCGCGTTCCCCATCTCCGGTGAAGAGCACACAAAAACGCAGTCGATGGAGGCGCGGATTCAGGCGGCCCTTAACAATTTCCCCGCCGCCGATGTGCGCAGTACGGTTGAGCGCATGGAGCACCTCGCCATCCTCAAGCGCTGGTGCTATCGCGGAACTCGCAAAGGAGAGATTTTCTTCGCCGACTCGAAAGGCGAACTGCCCATGCGCCGCATGGTGCGAGGAATTGGCCGCGTCTATAAAGGAGAAGCACCGGACGCGGTCCTGCATGAACCAACACCGGCGGCCCCGGAGCATCCGCAATAGCGGCTTTTATTGCAGACAAGTGTTCTTAGATAATTACCATTCGAGGAGCAAGAGCGACGAGGAATCTGTTGGATTTGCGAGGAACTTATGCCAAAAAAGAAAAAGACAGCCATAAAGAAGATCACTGGCAAAAAACGGACGTCAGCTAAGAAGACTGCGGTAGGGAAGAGCCCCGAATCCTCCTCGCCTTCCGACAAGTTGTTGCGCGAGCACCTGCTCTACCTGCTTCGCGACGGGGGAGCGCACGCAGACTTCGATCACGCCATCGGCGATTGGCCGGTCCAACTCGCGGGCGCGAAGGTCGCGAATTTCCCGCACACCGCATGGATGCTGCTCGAACACATGCGCATCGCCCAGTGGGACATCCTCGAATTCAGCCGCAATCCCCGGCACAAATCACCGCCGTGGCCTGAGGGTTATTGGCCCGAAGCGGAGACGCCTCCAAGCGAGAAGGCGTGGAAGGATTCCATCGGCGCGTTCAAGAAGGACCTCCGAGCCATGGAGCAGCTGGTCTCCAATCCGCGAATTGGCCTATATGCAAAGCTGCCTTGGGGCGATGGACAGACCATTCTGCGCGAGGTGCTGCTGGTAGCCGACCACAACTCATATCACCTGGGCCAGCTTGTGATGCTGCGCAAATGCATCGGAATCTAGAGTGTGGCGCGGACACTCCTGTCCGCGAAAAGCCAGCAGGGATTCCGTGATGTTGGGTGAGACAGGTGACGGGAGCCCGTTTCGGTCGTTTTAAATATGATCGAGTGACGGTGCCCCAGGGTCTGGCCTGAGCTTGTCCAAGGGTTCCGCACTGGTTCTTTGGGCGGGAACCTGGGCTGACTCCACGTCAAGCGCTTCTGCGGTCAGCGCCCGGATTCCGAATATCGCGCGCCCGTTTGCGGAACACAACTTTCAACCCCTCCCGCCAGTGCTCGTCGACCCCCAGCAGCTCCCACTCAATCTCCGGGGACAAATAACGCAAGATCGTATCCGTTGAAGGATGCACGTGCAGCGCCGGAGCCACCAGCAGCAGCAGCGGCTTCTCGGCCGAAATCTCATGGCCAGGGAAATAGCCGTAGCGCGCAAATTCTCCCCGGCTCTGATGCCATTCGACGCGGGCCCAGTAATCCAGGCCCTGCAGCGGCAAGTGAATATCCTCGTCGGCCTTCAGTTCGATTACTGCTAGCCGATTCTCATTCGTCATGGCTAGCACATCGATCATTGCGCGGTCGGCCGCTGAAAACGCAGGGACCTGCCGGTACACGCACTCCGGACGCAGCCGTCCGTCGAGTGCGGCGATGTTGTCCCCGGCTATCGATTCCAGCCAGCGCTCAGGATGCATCCTCCACAGCGCGTGATTTTTCGGCCCGTCCTTGTGGCGCACGGAAGCGGCGAGCCGCACGAGAGCGGCAAAGTCGGCCTCATTCCGCTGGTCGAGCACGCGTTCCTCGCCGCCCACACCAAAAACAATTTCCTCTTCAGCCTGAAAATTCCGGGGATCGTGCGCTAAGTGCGCCTGCGCGAACTCGAGTCCGCAACAGCGAAACGAAATCTGAGCCGGCGAGAGCACGACCACCTCAACCGGAGGCAAGATGCCGCGAATACGCTGGATTGACGCCGCAAAGCGCGCCGTCGCCTGATTTTCATCCACCGCCCTTACCAGCCTCGTCGGCAAATTGCCGCAATCCGCGATTTCCATTCGCACCAGCGTATCCTCGCGCTGATCGAATTCGTTCAAATGCCACTTGGCAGGGGCCGCATCCAGATGCGCCATCCGCTGTTGCGTGACCGCCGCCGCGCCCTTCGGCACCACCAGCACCAGCCCTTCCACCACGCGCCGCGCCTGCTCTGCCAAGCGGCACGCCTCCAGCCAAAGAAGGCCACAGGTAAGCGCTCCGTCCACCGTCGCCTGCGTCTCCTCATCGTTCACCCCGACGATCGCCAGCGCGCGCTGCCCCTGCCGCATCCATCCACGCAGATAAGCCGGCCCGAACGAGCGTTCCAGGTCCATGCCGGTGGTCAGCCGGACCACCGTCCAGCCCGGAAAATTCCTTTCCAGCGCGCGCCGCAGCCGAGCCTCATAGGCCACTCGCGCCGCCCGCCGCGATGCTGGTGAGCGCTGATCGCGATCGCGGCAAATATCCAGCCGCGTAGGGCGACTCTGCCCCATCCGCTGCACCTGCAGGCGCAGCGTCGCACCTTTTACTTCCGCATCCAGCACGCGCCGCACGACATTGCGCTCGCTCGACCAAAGGTGTACGAGGCATTTGTTGTACTCGCCTGAAATGGAGTATTTCGCGTCGGCGAGGTCGAAGACGACGGCGCCATCCTCGACTACCACGGCCGCGTGCGATCCCGTGAGAAAGGCAGAGAGCAGAGTGCTGAGCGATTCGGGCGTCACAGATCAGAATCATGCTCGTGACATAGCCGCGTCAGTGACCGATGGGCGGGGAAATTGGTTGGTTTTGCCGGGGCCCGATGGCCAGCTAACACTGGTCTATTGCGTTGGCGGAGCGTCCTGCTGATTTACCTGGTGCCGGATCATTGTCTGTACGGAACCGACCCACTTCCGTAATCTATCTTCCGGCTTAATGTTTGCCGCTCATGGGATAATGCCTCCTAGTGTCCGGAGTCGTTTCCCGGCCAAAGGCATCGAATTATCGTGAGCAGACAAGACCGCTTTTTTTTCGACCACTACGGCCTTACCCATCAGGATCTGGAATCCTATTTAGCCGCGGCCCTTTCCGCTGGCGGCGATTACGCCGACCTCTATTTCGAATACCTGACCTCGACCTCGCTGATGGTTGACGAGTCGATGGTCAAGTCGGCATCGCAGGGAATTTCCGCTGGATGCGGCGTGCGCGTCGTCTCCGGAGAGCGCACAGGCTACGCTTACACGGACGATCTTTCGCCCGCACGCATTCTCCATGCCGCTCGCACGGCCGCGCTCATTGCCAGCGCGCCCGCGAAAACAACCGTTACCGGCTTTCAGCAGAAACCCGCGCGCAGCCTCTATCCGGTGCCGTTGCCCTCGGTGGATGCCGAGATTAGCGCGAAAGTCGATCTCCTGATGCGCGGCGACCACACCGCTCGCGCTTTTGACCCTCGTATTAAAGAGGTTCGCGCCAGCTACGCCGACGAACTACGCAACATTCTTATAGTTGGCTCCGACGGCACGTTTGCCGAGGACTCTCAGCCACTTGCGCGGCTCAACGTTTCTTGCATCGCCAAAACCGAAGCCAGCTCCGGCCGCGGCACTGCCGGCGGCGGAGGCCGGGTTGCGCTCGACTTCTTCTTCGGAGAAAAAACGCCGGAATTCTTTGCCAAGGAAGCCGGGCGCCAGGCTATTTTGCAACTGGATGCCCGCGAGGCTCCCGCCGGAGACATGGAAGTTGTACTTGGCCCCGGCTGGCCCGGAGTGCTTCTGCACGAAGCCGTAGGCCACGGCCTGGAAGCCGACTTCAATCGCAAGAAAACATCCGCCTTCGCCGGACTGATCGGCAAGCGCGTGGCCAGCGAAAAATGCACAGTGGTGGATAACGGGACGATGCCGTGGCGGCGCGGGTCGTTGAATGTGGATGATGAAGGTCAGCCCACGCAGGAAACCGTCCTCATCGAAAATGGAATTCTTAAGGGTTATTTGAGCGATAAGCTTTCGTCCAAGCTCATGGGCCTCGCCGATACCGGCAACGGACGCCGCGAGAGCTACGAACACATTCCCATGCCGCGCATGACCAATACCTACATGCTCGCAGGGCAAGACGATCCGGCTGACATTATTCGCTCGGTGAAAAACGGCGTGTATGCGGTGAACTTCGGCGGGGGCCAGGTCGATATCACCAACGGCAAATTCGTATTCTCGGCCTCGGAGGCCTACCTGATCGAAAACGGCCAGATCACCGCTCCGATCAAAGGCGCAACCCTGATCGGCAACGGCCCCGACGTGTTAACGCGTGTCTCGATGGTGGGCAACGATCTCAAACTCGACGAAGGCGTCGGCACGTGCGGCAAGGACGGGCAGGCCGTTCCGGTGGGGGTTGGAATTCCTACGATCAAGGTAGATCGCCTGACCGTCGGCGGCACCGCAAGAAAAGATCCCGGCGGGTTCATGCAGTAGAGGCTGAGGCGACTCGGGTGCGGCAGAGATGCTCTCCGCCCTATAGCAGCCGCGCCGCCACCCCTTGCGCCATCAGCATCTTCACCGCTTTCGCATCGAATGACACAAACGTATCCGCCCCCAGCCATTGGCCTTCATATGCGATGACGCCGTCGGCAAAATCACCGCCCGCATCCAGCATCGCCAACCCCGCCTCCATTGCCAGACGGTTCGTTTCGACATTCCCGGCTTTGAGCAGCTCGCGTATCGCAGCCGCAATCGCCGACGGTCTGTACCCATAGGCTCGTCGCAAAACCCAGGCAAATTCGCACAGACACGACATTCCCACGACAAGGATTTCCGCTTTAAGCAAGGTTTTGGCGGCTATCTCTGCCTGTTTCGGGTCGTCCCGCACAACGGCCCGGACAAGGACGTTGGTATCGACCGCGAGCTTCATTTCTTGCCCGCTGAGTTACGGTCCGGCCCGCTTTCGTCGAATGAAACCTCGCCTGCCCATCCAGCCGCTGCTGCCTCATTCATTTCCTCAATGGTCGCAACCTTCTTGGTCTTGCCGGCTAACATCCCAATGAAGCTATCGATCTTTCCCGTCGGCCGCGCCGCCCGGATCATGCCCCGGCCATCGGGCAGCAGGTCGATCTCAATCTTGCCGCCGGGCTTCACGCCCAGGTGGTCCATCACTTTCTTGCGGAATGTGACTTGGCCCCTGGTGGTTACGGTCAAGGTCGACATGGCGACTCCTCCTCGATGCGTCCATTGTAATGCAAAAATGCATTATCTGCAATTACTGCCAAAATGCATCGAATCCAAAGCGCTATTCTTGCACTCCAAAGGGCTGCGGCCGCACCGCGCCGTTCTGTCTCCGTGTTAGATTCAGACATAAGCAAATGACAACAATCATGGAAGCTGGTGCCAGCCAATCCGCTACCGATCTCAAGTCCCTAGCCGCCGACGTGGTCGCTCGCGCCATGAAAGGCGGAGCTACCGCTGCCGAGTGCGTCGTCCGCGAAGGCGATGAATTCTCCACCACTGTGCGCCTCGGCCAGGTCGAAACCCTGAAAGAATCCGGCTCGCGCTCCATCGGCGTGCGCGTTTTTTACGGACAGCGCGCCGCCTCGACTTACTCCAGCGATTTCTCCCCCGCCGGCATC
Source organism: Terriglobales bacterium (assembly GCA_049698855.1). Classification (GTDB taxonomy): domain Bacteria; phylum Acidobacteriota; class Terriglobia; order Terriglobales; family Acidobacteriaceae; genus Acidiflorens. The sequence continues at coordinate 2,191 of JBAVYO010000040.1, read as the reverse complement.
GACCGCATGTTGAAGTCCGCGCTCGAACTGGCGAAGATTACGTCCGAAGATCCCTTCGCCGGCATTCCCGAAGCCTCAAAGCTCGGCCAACTCTCCGGCCCGCTCGATCTTTACCATGAAGACGTCTACTCGCTCTCCGGCCCGGACCGCATCGACTATGCGCGCCGCGCTGAAAAAGCCGCGCTTGATTCCGACCCACGCCTTAAGAACTCCGACGGCGGATCGTTCGACGCCGCTACCGGCCGGAAAGTTCTCGCCAACTCGCACGGATTCGTCGGCGAGTATCGCCGCTCTTATTGCTCCGTTGCCGCCGTCCCCATTGCGCAGGACGATCAGGGCAACATGCAGCGCGATTACTGGTATTCGGTTTCCCGCAGTCTGGCCGAACTCGATTCCGCCGAAGATGTAGGCAAAGAGGCCGCGCGGCGCACCATTCGCCGCCTAGGCGCGCGCAAGGTTAAAACTGCGCACGTCCCTGTCGTTCTTGATCCAATGGTCGCGCGCTCCATGCTCGAGCATATTTTCGAAGGCGTGAACGGCGACTCAGTCTATCGCGGAGCGTCATTTCTGGCAGGTAAGCTCGGCGAGCAAATTGCCAGTCCGAACGTCACCGTCATCGACGACGGCACCATGCCCGGTGGCTTCGGCACCTCTCCTTTCGACGGCGAAGGCATTCCTACTCGCCGCACCGTAGTCATCGAAAACGGAATTCTCAAGTCGTACTTACTGAACACCTACACCGCCCGCAAGCTCAAGCTCGAAACCACGGCCAACGCTTCACGCGGACTCGCCGGCACGCCTGGCATCGGACCTGGCAATTATTTTCTTCAACCCGGCAAGAAAACTCCGCAGCAGGTGATCGGAGAAATCAAAGACGGCCTCTACGTCACGGAATTCCTGGGTCACGGCGCGAACTTAGTAACCGGCGATTATTCGCGTGGCGCTTCCGGCCTCTGGATAGTCAATGGTGAACTCGCCTATCCCGTCGAAGAAATCACCGTCGCAGGCAATCTGAAGGATATTTTCAAGAACATTTCCGAGATTGCCAGCGATTTGGAATTTCGAGGCAGCGTCGCCTCGCCCACTATCCGCATCGACGGACTGACCGTGGGTGGCGAATAAAACACATCGGCACGCGATGCGCGCGCGGATAATAAGTCTTCCTCGACGGAAAATCGCGCCGGCTTTTCTCGGTTAACTCCGACTGTTCACGTAGTCGAAAACGCGCCTTCTCGCCCGTCTGGCAAGCTCCAAACGTGGTATAATTCTCCAGTAAAGCCAGTCATATAAGCACCTGTAAATACAGAGACTTAGCGCCGTTTGCGCTCTCCCGTGAGAGCGCATTCAATCTCCGGTTAGACAACCTGGGGTCGCAGTCGCGAGTGGTTTTTACTGAGAACTGAGAACTGGCAACCGAGAACTGATTTCCTATGCCTGACGATCAAAATCCAGAATTACCCTTAACTCCTCCTCCCGGCGGCGACGGACCACGTCCGGGCGGCGGCAACATTCAGCCCGTCAATATCGAAGAGGAGATGCGCAAGTCGTATCTCGACTATTCGATGTCGGTGATCATCGGCCGCGCGCTGCCCGACGTGCGCGACGGACTGAAGCCCGTGCATCGCCGCATTCTCTACACCATGCAGCAGATGGGGCTGCAGCCCAACCGCGCCACCCGCAAGTGCGCCCGCATCGTCGGCGACGTCATGGGCAAGTACCATCCTCACGGCAACCTCGCCGTGTATGACGCCCTCGTCCGCCTGGCGCAGACCTGGAGCATGCGCTACCCGCTGATTTTTGGGCAGGGAAACTTCGGCTCGGTCGACGGCGATCCACCCGCCGCAGACCGTTACACCGAGGCCAAACTCGCGCAGGTTTCCACCGCCCTGCTCGAAGACCTCGACAAAGAAACCGTCGACTTTCATCCCAATTACGATGGCAGCGAAGTCGAGCCCGACGTTCTGCCCGCGCGCATTCCGAATCTCTTGCTCAATGGCTCCGATGGAATTGCCGTTGGCATGGCCACAAAAATTCCGCCGCACAATCTCACTGAGATCGTCGACGCTACTATTACGCTGGTCAACAACCCGAACGCGCAGCTCGCCGACATTCTCAAGATCGTCAAAGGGCCCGACTTCCCGACTTACGGCATCATTCACGGCAGAGCGGGCATTCTCGATGCCTATAAGAC
>JBAVYO010000039.1:0-9206 GCA_049698855.1 Terriglobales bacterium | reverse complement strand
TGGAAGTAGCGACTGAAATGACTTCTGCTTTTCATGCCTAAGAAACGCAAAAAGAAAACGTTCTCGGCCGCGACGACCGTGCGGGAAATGGCGAGGGAGCGGGTCGGCTCGCCGAAGCCGTCGCAGCTGGTTGTCGCTAAGAAGGCTAAGGCGGAAAAGCATAAGCGGACGCTGGGCAAATTGCTGGATGAAGAGTAGCGCCCTGAATTTCCACCGCTCTTGCTAGAAAGTTGCAGTCACGGCAGTGCCGCCGGTGGGGATGGTAATCACGCAAGTATTTCCTGTCGCACCGGGACAATTTCCCCAGGTTACAGGGATTAAGCTGGACTCGAGCAAGACTGAGGCCCCCACGGCATAGGTCGCAATGCAAGTTCCGCCGGTTGCTGAGCAATTATTGATGTCACCGGCGTCAGCGGGGACACTCGACACTGTTCCGCCCCCGGTGACACCGACAGCTAACGTCGCAAGCTTACCGCCTCCTGGACAAAGAATGTTGCTCGGATCGTCCACCGTGACGGTCGCAACCGCGATCACAACATTGCTAGATCCGCCTGTACCCTCCGGAACACTTGCCGAGATATCCGCGACGCCGCAAGGCCCGGGAGTGCCTGCCGGGGACCCTGTCGGCGGAGGGGTAGCATTGAACAGACCGGGAGACGACATGGCGGCCACGTCGTTATCGATCGTCCAGGTCGCCTGACTAGTGACGTCCTTGGTGGCGGGAGGATGGATGTAGGTGGCAGTCGCTGTGTACTGCTGCGTGGGGTTAGCAGGGGGTGGAGTGAAACCCGGCTCCAAGAAAGTAGATGTTGTGGGCGTGATCGTAAGGCTGACCAGCTTTTGATCGTGCCCGCAGCTTGGAAGACTTAACGCCGCCGCCAACGACACCAGAACTCCCATGGCTAGCCCGATGTATTTCAGCTTCATACCTGCCGCTCCCTTAAGAGACGATTCCCAGCTGCATCTTTATCTATGAGATGGGGAAAATTGAAATCTAGTGGAAGCATCGGGAAAAAGCAAGAAAGACGGCGTGCCGGGGAGTGCCTCAGTTTGAAATTTAGTTTCAATTGAACGTGCAGAAGTAAAGAAACAAGAAGAAAAACCCAAACAAGTAATAGAAAGCGACATTGCTCTGAAACGTCTTCGGGTCCTTCGCACGGGAAACTATCCCTTTGTACCTATCGAAGGTTCTGCCGGTTAGCGTGGAAATCAACGCGCCAGCCTCTAGAACCATTCCAATGACTAGACACACGTGGTGTCGCGCCAAGAAGTACCCACGCCAGTATGAGCCGTTGTACATGTCTAAGCTGTCTTCTTGTAAGGCCCGCGCTTTCCGGGTTTCGGCATGTAGCTGTCAGCCATCGTCACGATTTCATCAAGACTCCAAACGTGATCGGATAGCCTAGCGGGCATCGCCGGTGTGATCCTCAGCGTCTTGTGGATTCTGGCGAAATTGTAGTACACCGCATGGACCGCCACCATAGCGATGTGATTCCGCTCAACATGACAGGGAGCTTCAAGAACATCAGCAGAGCCGGAGTTGTTCCAATTGAGATGTCGAGCGGGCATCACTTCTTCAATTCGACTTCTTACTTCTGACTTTACTGAATTCCGGCCTTCGCCAGCATGGCAAGAAACTGCTCGCGGGTTCGCATGTCGATGGACTGTGCTACCAGCTTCCCTTCGCGGTCGTAGATAAAGGTCTTCGGAATTCCTTCGACTTCAAACGCCTCATTCACTTTGCGGCCGGGATCGAGCAGCACGGGAAAAGTCACTTTTCGCTCCCGGATAAATGGTTTCACCTTGTTTGCCTCTTCATCTGAGATGCCCAGAATTACCAGGCCCTGCGATGCGAAGCGCTCATACAGCGCCTGAAGGTCGGGCATCTCTTTGCGGCAGGGCGGACACCAGGTCGCCCAGAAATTCATGAGCACCACCTTGCCGCGCAGTTCGGAGAACGTCCAGGTCTTTCCCGTGAGATCTTTCAGGGAGAACTGCGCATGCTCGCGTTTCCTGTCGGCGGCTTCCAGGAGAGCGATTGCGGCCCGATACTGCTCATCGTCAAGCGACGCTTCGACATGCTCATAACGAACCAGCGAAGCCAGTTCCAGATAAGGGCCAGCAGGCTCGCGTGGTGAGGCATTCGCGTCCTCGCTTGCGGGAGTTGACTTGCTGCCAGAACTCTCGTCCTTCTTTTTTCCCGGCTTCATTTCCGGCCAGGGCAGCGGACGCTCTTTGAGCGCGCCAGCGAGCGTGGTCGCGACTTCCTGGAGCGTGTCGTGGCCGAAGTCGCCCTCGGTAGAAAGGTTCGCCAGCCCCACGGCCAACCGCAACTTATTCTCAGTGACGGGGAGCTGCCGGATCTTGAGCGCGAGGTCTTTTGTTGTCCGGGCGCGCTGATCGTCGGAAAGGTCTCGCAGGCCGTGAATCCCGTCGTGGATGGGGGTTTCATCCGCGCTCCAAACGATTTCTTTTTGCTTCTGCTGGGCAAATGCGGGAGCGAGCCCCGGTCCGAATAGCAACACGCTTGCCAGCGCGACAATTATTGCAATCAAATTCTCGGCAATCCGATTCTTGCCCATGGACACCTTTCCTTGCGCGCCTAAATGGCCGCGTATTGCGTCAGATTACACTTTCCGCGGTTTTACCGCCTCACGACATGCGGCAGCGCAAGGCCTTGAGAGCAAGAACGCCTTTTCCTCGCAGATCGGCGATGCTGGCCCGTATTCCACATCTTTCCCACAGGCAACCGCAACTGATCTCTTCCCGACGACGATTGCAGGCCTCACAATGTAGGGTGTAGTCGTGTGGCCACGGCCGGAGCATCGGGCAACTTTTCATGACCTCTTCCGACAATTTCAAAGAGTCGCTCAAGCAGCAGGCGGACATCGTCCGGATTGTGGGGGAATACGTCAAGCTGCGGAAGGCCGGGGCGCAGAATTTTGCAGGGCTTTGCCCGTTTCATAGCGAGAAGACGGCTTCGTTTTCGGTGCATGCGACGCGGCAGTTTTATCACTGCTTTGGGTGCGGCGCCTCGGGAGATGTCTTTAGCTTTGTGCAGAAGGTCGAGAACATTTCCTTCCCGGAGGCCGTGCGGCTGATTGCCCAGAAGCTGGGCGTACCCATGCCCAAGGTCAGCTTCTCCTCGCCGGAGGAGGCGCGGGACGCCAAGGTGCGCATGGCACTGCTCGATGTCCATGAGAGGGCGGTGGAGTTTTTTCAGGCGTGCTTGCGGCGTCCGGAAGGGGCGCATGCTCGCGAGTACCTGAAAGGGCGCGGACTGAGCGAGGAGACGATTGCTGATTTTAGGATTGGCTACGCGCCCGATTCCGGTTTCCAGCTGAAGGATGCGCTGCTTCGCGAGTTTGACGATCACACCCTGCGGGAGAGCGGGCTATTCTCGTGGAAAGAAGCTGCGAGTTCCGAGCCGCGAGCGACGAGCGGACAACGAGCAGGCGGGTTACGTGACGGAGCTGAGACGGTCGGGGAGAAGGAGACTCCTTCCTTCGGTCGAAATGACAATCGCGAAGAGAACCTTCGCTCTCAGGATGACAACACTGAGATCCCGGAGACTGACGGTGCGGAGCTCGCGGCTCGCGGCTCGAAGCTCGCAGCGATTTATTCCAAGTTCCGTAATCGTGTGATGTTTCCGATCTCGAACGAGCAGGGGAAGGTGATTGCGTTTACGGGGCGGACGCTTTCCTCGGATGAGAAGGCGGGGCCGAAGTACTTGAATTCTCCCGAGACGAAGATCTATTCCAAGTCTCGGGTGCTATTTAACCTCGACCACGCGAAGGAAGCGATTCGCAAGCTGGAGTATGCGATTTTGGTCGAGGGACAGATGGATTGCATTTCGGTCTACGCCGCCGGTTTTCACAATGTGATCGCCTCGTCCGGCACGGCGTTCACGGAACTACAGGCACGGCTGCTGGGGCGCTTCTCGAAGAACATTATTGTGAATTTCGATCCCGATACGGCAGGAGCGCGCGCCACCGAGCGTACGCTCGGCCTGCTGGTAGAAGAAGAATTCAACATACGCGTACTGACGCTTGAGACAGGGTTCGATCCCGACCTGTTTATCCGGCGCAAGGGAAAAGACGCTTATGGCATGGAGCTCAAGCACTCGCAAAAATATTTCGACTATCTCATCGACCGGGCCCGGACGCAGTTCGGAGCGAAGAATGCGGACACCAAGACGAAGGCTGTGAATTATCTTTTGCCGCATATCCAGCGCGTGCCGAGCCGGATTTCGCGCGATGAACTCGCGATGGAAATTTCGCAGAAGCTGGGAATCGATTCCGGAGTGCTGCGGCAGGAACTGAAACACCTGGCCACTTCTCGGTCGGCCGCTGCGGTGAAGGCCACGACGGAGACACAGATTACCGGTGCGGAGCGTGTGCTGATCCGAGCGCTGGCCTCGGCGCGCGAGATGCAGTCGGGCAATTCGCGAAGTTCTGCGCGCGACGGTGCGGATGAGGAGTTCGATCCTGCACGCCAGGCCCGCTTTGCGCTGCAGTCTGAGTCGTTGCATGAGGGGCTGGCGGCGGAATCGCTGATGGCGGCGCTGATGGGAGCGGAGGAATTCGGCGGCGATCCGCTGGACCTGGCGCGCAGCGACGAGGAGAGGCGCCTGTTAGCGTCGATTCTGATGCATGACGATGAAGAATTGACCGCCGATACGGTGGAAGGCGCGGTTCGGGCTTTGCGCAAAATCAAGTTGCGCCGGCAACAAGACGATGTGCAACGACGTTTGCTTGCCACAGGTCTTTCGATGGAGGAGAAACAGGTGTTGTTGCAGGAGAGAGTGCGGTTGAAGCGGGCGCTGATGGATCCGGGGCTCGACGATGCGGCAGGGAGGGCGAGTTGACCATGAGCTTTTTTCGAATTTATCTGAGCATGACACGATTTTTCTTCTCAGTGGAGCGGGTACGGGTGTGGCTACTGGTTGCGTTTCTACCGTTGCTGTTGCTTTCCCCAGGGCAAGCAACGGAACGAGATCGATCGAAAGAGCGGTTTCAACCCGCAGGCCCGATTCATCTGGATCGCGATGGGCGAGCATGGGCCGAAAAAACTTTGCGGGGCATGTCGACAGAGGAAAAAGTGGGGCAGTTGTTCATGATCTGGGTAAGGGCGCAGTTCATGAATGAGGCCGATCCAACCTGGCTACAACTTCGCGAAAATGTGCGGAAGTATAACATCGGGTCGCTAGACATGACTGTGCCCACAGAGGGGCCCGTGCTTCTCAAGAGCCTGCCATTCGAGGCGGCGGACCTGCTCAACCGTCTGCAGAAAGAGTCGAAGCTGCCCCTGATTTTTGCCGCTGATTTTGAGCGCGGAGTAGCGGTGCGGTTGAACGGTGCGACCGTTTTTCCTTACGCAATGGCGTTTGGAGCAACCGGCAGACCGGAGAATGCCGAGGAATTTGGCCGCATTACTGCGCTTGAAGCGCGCGCCATCGGAATCCAGTGGGATCTATTTCCCGTCGCCGACGTAAATTCCAATCCGGCGAATCCGATCATAAACACCCGCTCCTTTGGCGAAGATCCGCAGCAGGTCGGCGACTATGTGGCGGCCTACATAAAGGGCTCGCATGAAGGCGCGATGCTCGCGACCGCGAAGCACTTTCCCGGCCACGGCGACACCGCACAAGATTCGCATCTGGGGCTCGCACAGGTAACCGGTGACCTCGCGCGCCTGGAGGCTGTGGAGTTGCCTCCGTTCAAACGTGCGATTGAGGCTGGCGTCGATGCGGTGATGGTGGCGCACGTCACGGTCCCGGCGCTTGATCCGGAGCCGAATCGCGTGGCAACCACTTCGAGGGTGATCGTTGACGGGTTACTGAAAAAGCAGATGGGATTCAAAGGGATCGTGGTGACCGATGCGCTCGATATGGGGGGCCTGACGAGGCTTTACGCGAATGACGTGGGGCGGGCGGCGGTTGAGTCATTTAAAGCCGGCAACGATGCGCTGATTATTCCGGCAGACCTCGACAAAAGTTATCGGGCGGTGCTCGATGCAGTCCACAGCGGCGAAATCAGCGGCCCACGGCTGGATGAGTCGGTGCTCAAAATTTTGGAGCTAAAGGCATCGTTGGGACTGCACAAGGGGCGACTGGTGGATCTGAGCCGGGTGACAACCGAAATCGGCAAGCCGGAGAATCTGGCGATCGGCCAACGCATTGCGGAGGAAGCCATTACGCTGGTCCGGGACAATGGGCAAGTATTGCCGCTCAAAGCGACTGTGCCGGTTTCGGGCACTACGCCTTCGGGAACTATTTCTGGAACTCCGCCGACGCCTCTTCCGTATCTGACAAGGATAGAGCCGCAGAACCGTCTTGTGGTGGTTGTTTTTTCGGAAGATCTGCGCGGCGAGTCGGGACGAATGCTGGAGCGGCAGATTCTGGCGCGAGTGCCGGATGCGAGGATTATGGCTGTGGACCCACGCTCGGCTGAGGGCATGAATCGCCAGGTCACAGAAGCGGTGGACGCAGCCGAGCACGTGGTGGCCGCGTTGTATATGATTCCGACGGCTGGGAAAGCGGTTCGTACCGCCGAAGGGCTGAAGAACTCGCTCGCCATGGATGATGCCGCGGGAAGCCTGCTCAATACGATTCTCGATCATGCAGCCAACCGCGCGGCGGTTTTAGCGATGGGAAACCCATACGTGATCGCGAGTTTTCCGTCGATTCAGAATTATGTTTGCGCCTACTCCAATGCGGCAGTTTCGGAGACGGCGGCGGTGAAAGCACTGTTTGGCGAAATTCCAATTCGCGGTCATTTGCCGGTCACGATTCCAGGCATAGCCACGCGAGGCGAGGGTATGGAACGGCCCGCGCGGATAGCTTCAGGAGGGGTTGGTCATGTTCAACAGAACGCTTACTAGCGAAACGCCCACCAGCGGAATTTTCGAAGGGGAACTCAGCGGCAATGCGGCGCGCGCTCCTCATCCCATCAGCAGATTGGTGTTGGGCGCGGCGATTGTGGCGATCTTCGCATTGCCGGCGTGCAGCATCAATGTCGACAAGAATGACGACAAGTCCGGCGCGAAGAAAGTGGATATACAGTCTCCGCTTGGCGATCTTCACGTCAGTGAGCAGGCGGATATCCGCGATGCCGGACTAAGCATATATCCGGGTGCGACACCGGCTCCGAAAGACAAGAGCGACGACGAGAAGAGCGCCAATGTAAACCTCTCACTGCCGGGTTTTCAGTTAAAGGTGGTGGCAGCCGAGTTTCTCTCCGACGATATTCCCGCGAAGATCACCGCTTATTACGATAAGGAACTGCAGAATTTTGGCAAGCCCATCCAATGTCACGGATCCTACGACAGCGGTGGGCACGTCGATACGCATGGCAAAGACGACTTGTTAAAGCCTGTTACGTGCGACAAGAGCGATAGTGGAGACGGGGTGGAACTAAAAGTTGGCACCGAGGGAAATCAGCATATTGTCGCGGTGAAACCGAACAACAAGGGAACGCGGTTTGCATTGGTTTATGTGCGCTTGCATACAGGGAAGGAAGGCACGATCTGAAGCGGTCGTCTCATTCGATCTTTCATGATTCGCGGTTCGGACGAAACAGTCGGCGCATCGGCCCAATCGGCGCGCAGCGGAACATTCAGCTAGCCTGCTTCTGCAGAGTTGCCCTGCGATCTGTTCTGCGTTAGTTTCACAACAGTGGATCATTCCTGCGAAAAGTGTAGTGCCGCGGTCGAGGACGGGCGGCCATTCTGTCCGCAATGCCATGCGCCGCAAATTCACGTTGAGATCGCGACACCCCCTGAAATCGTGGGTGGGGACGGCAACGGCGAATCACTAGAACCAATTTCGCGAGCTGAGGAGTTCGGCCGGCCTCTTAGCGCGCCGGACCAGCTTTTCGATCGCGGCGTCGCGGGACGGGCTGCGTTGAAAGCTGGTTTGCTGGGTGTGTTTGTGGGGATGATTCCCTTCCTCGGCATTTTGCTTACGGGATTGCTGGCAGTGTACTTTTACCGTCGAGAGAAGAAAATTGCGCCAACGACTGGGGCCGCTTTGTGCCTTGGGGGCGCAGCGGGCGCGGTCGTCTCAGGAATCAACGCCCTGTTTACCGTCGCGGTGATTGCGCTGCACGCACAGCAGAAGTGCATCGATGGGCTGGTGGAAGTGGCGCAGAGGCTTGGAATCAGCACGGCGACACCTCAATTTCAAGCTGCGGTTCGCGAACTATTCACTCCGGCGGGACTGATATCGTCGTTCGTAATCACCCTGGTGTTCGCGTCCGTAGGGGGCGCACTGGCCTCGTTCCTGTTCCGCTATACGCCACGGGTTTGAACGAAGCCGTGACGCGAGGTTACGTGGAACGCCGTGGTGTGTCGAGAGCCTTGCTCTCGTGTTTCAGCGCGCGTATGATGCACCATTCACGGCTTCCCCGTCTCGACTGGCCCACGGTACACGACCCGTAAGAATAGGGTCTGAACGGAACTTCGCGAAGCGGGCAACGGGAAAAATTTCTGCTGAATGGAAAAATAATAGCAACTATGGATGCGGCTCACGGTTCCCTGCTCGGCGTTGAACATCTGGAAGCAGCCGAGATCATGAGAATTTTGAAGTTTGCCCGCCGGATGAATCCGGACCGGCCTCGCCCTCTGCTTAAGGGGAAACGGATTCTGCTGCTTTTTTACGAGGCGTCGACCCGCACCCGAAGCTCGTTTGAAATTGCTGCCAAAGCACTGGGCGCGCATACCGTGCTCATTCATGCATCGGGTTCGAGCATTGAAAAAGGCGAGTCCCTGCTCGATACGGGATATACGCTGCGCGCGGTAGGCGCGGATGCGATTGTCATTCGGCATCCAAACGCCGGTGCGCCGCAGATCATGGCCGAGCACCTTGACGTGCCTGTGATCAATGCGGGAGACGGGTTGCACGAACATCCGTCGCAGGCGCTGCTCGATGCCTACACGATTCTGCGAAACAAGAAGAGTTTCCGAGGGCTGCAGGTCGCCATCATTGGCGATATTTTTCATAGCCGCGTGGCACGCTCGGCCTGTCATCTGCTGTCGAAGTTCGGCGTGAAGGTCATTTTGTGCGGCCCCCCGGAGCTGGTGCCCGATATCGCCGCAACCATCGCTCCCGGGGTACACGTGACGCGCCACATCGAAGACGCACTCCGTGGAAGCGATGTCGTTACGCTGCTGCGCGTGCAGAAGGAACGGCTCGCAGGGATGCATAT
>JBAVYO010000038.1:0-21513 GCA_049698855.1 Terriglobales bacterium | reverse complement strand
GCTCACGGGCCGCGTCGTGCAGCATGGCGACCACATCGCCATTGAGGCCGACCTTGTAAGCGCCGCCGACGGCTCCGAACTCTGGGGTGAACACTACGACCGAAAGATGGCCGATATCACCGAAGTGCAGGGCGACATCACCCGCGACATATCGGCCCACCTTCGCATTCAATTGAGCGGACGCGAACAGCAACACATGGCTAGCACCGGTACCACAAATCCGGAAGCCTACCGTCTTTACCTGCAGGGCCGCCAGCTCTGGTATGGGCGCACCGGAGAGGGCTTAAAGAAGAGCATCGACTTGTTCCAGCAGGCCATCGCCGCCGATCCCAACTATGCCCTTGCCTACGCCGGCTTGGCCGACACCTACAATGTCGCTCCCGGTTATCCCACTGGCATCGGTTCGCGCCAGGCCAGTCAGTTGGCCGACGACGCCACCCGCAAGGCGCTCGAATTGGACGATTCGCTTTCCGAGGCACACGCGGCGCGCGGCATGGCATTAGCCTCCGAGCTGAAATGGAGCGAAGCGGAACCGCAATTCCGGCGGGCAATTGAGTTAAATCCCAACAACGCTACCGCCCACTATTTTTATGCCATCGCCTTCCTGCTTCCCCAGAATCGGGTCGACCATGCGCTGAAGGAGGACGAAATCGCGCTGTCGCTGGACCCTCTTTCTTCCATCATCGGAGCGAATTACGCGACCGCGCTGATGGTGGCCCATCGCTATCCGGAAGCTCTGGCGCAGTTGCAGAAGGTGCTTGATCGCGACCCCAATTCCCGCCCCGGAAACTACAAACGGTCGCAAGTCTACGCGACGATGGGCCGCTTTGCTGAGGCGATCCGCGACGCGCAGGCTACGACCCCAAATCCGGCGCCCCTAACCCCGGATGCGAAAGGATATTGCGAGGCCGTCAAGGCGATGACCGCTTCGGTTCGCACCTCCGCCCTCGCGATGGCCTATTCCATCGCCGGCGACCGCGATCAGGCTTTTAAGTATCTAGAAAAAGCCTACGTCGATGGAGACAATGAACTGCTCCTCATAATTCGTTATCCTGGGCTCGACCCCCTCCGTTCCGACCCGCGCTACGCAGACCTGATGCGCCGCCTCGGATTGCCGCAGTAAGTCTGTGCATGAAGACTTGCGCGTCGCGGTGGAACGAAGCGCGAGCGTATCCAGCCTCGGAGTATGTGCGTCAGTACTCATCGCCGAAAGATACGGTGGTATTGCACCCTCGAAAATCCAGCCCCGGAGGGGCGACCCACCTTAGCCCCCCGCTTCAGCGCGGGGTAGGGTGAGGAAAGGCAACTCAAGTCCTGGAGGGACGGCCCAGGTCTCGATCAAACACTTTCAGCCGCAGTGGAACACGCGACCGACTTCTTGCCAAAGACCGCGAGGCGAGTCGTCATCAATAACATTTCCTCCCACAACATTTCTCCCCACAAAAAAAACCACCGCCCGGCTTCTTGAGCCGGGCGGTGTCAAATTTCAACCTGCTTGGCGAGCGTTGTGCTCTCAGCGAGCCCTCAACGATCTGGTTCAGCGATCGGGTTCAGCGATCTATGACAGGAGGAATTCTTTCGTAATCGTAGCCCACTCCGCATCGGGAACCTGTTCGGCCAGGTTGCTGACAGCCACGCCGCCATCCTGCGCCAGGACGCCCGCGAACGCCGGCATTCTGCTCTGCAAGCGGCTCGCCGACTCCTGCATCCAGAAGCGCGCTACCATGCCACTCAGCAGGTTGCGGAAATTCGTCTTGGCATCGGGTGACTGCACCGTTACCAGCCAACCTTCGCCGTAAGGATCGCTCTGCGCCAGCTTCGGGTCGCGCGCCACGCTGTCGTTCACGTCCGAGATGCTGCCCTCAATCGGCGACACCACGTCCACGCTCGCGCCATTGCGGAAGAACGTCGCGATCTTCTGTCCCTGCCGAATCCACTGGCCGCGTTGCGGCAGTGCTGTGCGGTCCACTTTGCCGATCAGCTTCGAAGCAAAATCGTCGAGGCCTACACGCACCAGGCTCGGGCTCTCATTCAATGCCCAAGTGTGGCCGGGGTGATAGCGAAGATTCTCGGGGACCTTGAATCCGTTTACGAGATCGGGAATCGGACGAACCGCTTTTTCAGTTTTTGTCGTGGATTTTACCAGCGCCGGCTGCACAACAACCGCCTTGCGGCTGTGGAAGTGATCGATGAGGAGGAAACTTGCGAATGTGAAGAGAACCAGGATGACTGTCATAACCCACCTTTTATTCGAGGGCTCTTTCTATTTTCAGGCCGCTCGCCACCATTGCTAAAGGCATTCGGGATGCCAAACTCCAAAGCACTTTCGATGATGTTCGCCCACAATAGTTAAGTGAATGAAAATGATTGGGTTCCGCGATCATACGGTTAATAAATTCGCAACGGTCAGTTGAAAATAGCAACGCTAGTTTGATGCGAATCGCATCGCTGTTTTCGAGGCGCAACGCCCATAACACGTTGGAATTCGCACGATGCCTCTGACAAACAACGACTTAGCACATGATTGAGGATATGTTGCCATTCACAACAGCGACTGGTGAGTAATGCAATAGTTTTTGGCCCTTCATTCACTACGGAGTCAGGGAGTCACGGAGAAAACCTCGACCTGCAATGAGCAGGAGAGGTTTTGCCAAGTAATTGGCGTTCTCAGTGCCTCCGTGACTCCGCGGTGGGAACTGGACTACGACGGCCCCTAGAAATGGAACCCAATCTCACCCGTCACTGCACGCGGCGTCAGATAGTGCGTGCCGCTGAAGGTCGAGAGAAAGTTGTACAGTGCGTACTTGTTGGTCAGATTGACTGCCGTCAGTTGTGCGCTCCACTTAAAGCGGTCGCCGTGAAACAGGTTGTCCTCCCCGAGAGATAAATCGAATACATTGCGCTGGGCAATCCGTGCCGGATTCTTATCGTCATTCTCCGTGTTCGCCGCCGGAACCTTAATAAGGTTCGAGGTGAACTGCGATGCCGGACACGTAGATGGCAGCGCCAGCGTCGGGGTCGCGTGAACGCCATTGCAGGCAAAACCAGCTTCAAACTCCAGGTCGGCGCTCAGCGGATTGCCCAGGGCATCCTGCATCAGGATGGCCGGCGCGGCAGAAGTCCCAGTCGATTGCGGGCAATTGTTCCCGTCGATCACGCCGTAGCACGGAGTCGCACCCGCAACCAGTCCGCTGTCGTAACGCCAATCCCACCCAATCCATGGTCCTCGCTTCCATGGCTGGTATTGCAGGTGGGTGCTCTGGTTGTATCTCTCGTCGTGGTCAATGCGGAACGGCAATCCGGTCCCAGTAGTCACGGTGGCGCCCGCTCCCCCGATCTGAGGAGTAAAGAAGCGCGCCGCCACGCTCGAAAAGACGGCGAGCGCGGAGAACCCATGGAAGTTTGGCACACTCAACCGGCCTGCAAATCCCGGAATCTTTGAGTTATGCCACTCGATCGGGAACGTAATCGGCGTATCGCCCAGCACGCTGAAGTCGTAGCCGTTGTGCGTGTACTTCCAGATATATTCGCCCGAGAACACCACATGTCTTCCGATCGCCTGTTCCAGTCCGGCATGGAACTCGTTGCGAAATCCAGGACTCAGTGGATTGGGCCTGCCGAGCAACGTCGGGCTGCATGCCAGCAGCGGAGCCAGCACATCGTTGGCGCAACCCGTGCTGGAGAGGATCAAGTTCTCATTGAAAGGAGATTCCAGCGTCCGCGCATACGAGAGCCGCAGCACGGTATTTGTGCGTTTAGCGTTGTAGGCGACACCCAGGCGCGGCTCAGCTTGGCTGGCCGATGTGATGCCGTTGTAAAGATCGCCGCGCAGCCCAACGCTCACGTTCCAGTTTCCCGCCGTGATCGCGTCTTCTATATAAAGACCCAGCTCCTTGACATCGGTATGGCCGTTAAAGTTGTATCGTGTGCCCCCGCGAGTCAAATCATAAGGCAGGAGCACAGGATTGAAGGCCGGATAAAGTGTGGTGTTCACCCCTTGTCCAACATTCGGTGTAAATCCAGCGCCCGCACATTGCGATGGATCGGTATAGCCGGGCACGGCGACGTTAGGCTCCGCAGCCGACGCCAGAGTCAGGCACGGCGCGTTATACGCCGGATCCACAATCCCCAGGCTGTCATTCTCGTTGAGGAACGTCTGCTCGTAGGTAACTCCACCCTTGATGTTGTGCTTCCCTTTCACGTAAGAAAGGCTCGATCGCACGCCCGCATTCGTTAGGCTGCGATCCTGACTAACGCTTTGCCGCTGCAGACTCGGCGGGCCAAGGTCAGCGAAGGGATTGTCGCTCGGATAATAGTTGTACTGATCGCGGCGTACCCACGCGCCCGTCGTCACAACGGCATTGTTACTGGCTAAATGCGTCCACGACGGCGCAATATTAAACGTTCCGATCTTCGACCGCTGATCGGTCGGTCCGACGATCTGTCCATTCGGTCCAATGCCCCCATAATTCTCGACTGCCGGAAGGACGCCATCCAGCCCACTCCACGGCGTCGCATTCTGACCGTCGAATGTGTTCGGCGTTTGAAACCAGGAGCGCGTATAGCTGAGATCGAAGTGAATCGAATCCTTCGGAGCAACTTGCAGATCCACGCGGTCGAAGACGTTCTGCTGATTTCCCTTGTCGTGCATGACCGAGAATTCCGGAGCGTCGAGGAACCGGCCGCTATTCAGCCCGTTCACCGAAATAAAGTCTCCCCAATTCTTGCCCCCATAGGCCAGATCCAAAGCGCCCGACGTCGATCCAAACGCGCCGTAGGACGCGGTCACGCTGCCATGAGGCGTGGTCTCTCCCTGCCCCGAGCGCGTCGTCACATTAATGACCACGCTGGTCTTACCGCCGTACTCCGCTGGCGGCGCGCCCGAAATCACTTCCATCGATTGCACCGACGCCAGCGGCAGCTGATTGGAAAAGACCTTGCTGATCTGGTCCGTCATCGGCTGGCCATCCATGGAGATCGAATTCTCGGCGTGGTCGCCCAGTCCGTGAATCTGCCCGTTCGAGTCGGCCGAAACTCCCGGCGTCCCCTCCGTCACCACAGAGCTCAGGGCCGACGACTGGCTCTCCACCGGCAGTGAGTCGATCAAGCTCTTGTCGATATCTGTGTGAAACGACGAATCGGTCTCAATCAGATCTCCCGCGGCTTCCACGGTCACGGTTTCGGCCGCCGCCGACACGTCAAGCGTAATATTCAGACTAACGGGAACCACCGACCGCACTTCCACATCCTGTGCTTTTTGCGCAAAGCCCGCCGCCGTGATGGTCATGTGATACGGGTTGTTGGGAACATTCGGAAAACTGAAATTCCCTTTGGCGTCCGTCGTCGTCGTCCTGTCGTAGCCAGTGACGGGATTGTGAATTTCAACCTTGGCGTTGGTCACGACGGCGCCCGAAGGGTCGAGCACCGATCCGCTAATGGATCCTGACGCCGATTCGCCGCTCGCATACCCCGCGCATGCGATAGCCAACAAGGCCGCGAAAGCGGCATACCACGGTCTGCTCAACAAATGCATGATTCCTCCAAATGAAATTGTGATTCTGGACGGCCCACATGGGTCGCACGTTTCAGCAAAAAATGTCGGCGATATGCTGAATCAGAATCCCGGTGGAGGACGAATGAAGAAGGTAGCGGCGGGACGAGAGATGCCTGACAACTCCAAAACCGGCGTCGCCAGCGCTGCCGCGAGCATGGCCGGAGCCATCGCTCCAGTTTCGACGCTCATTCCCGCATGCGCCGTCACGCAAATCGAACACGCATGATGCGCTGTGGCTGAGTCGTCCGGATGCGCGTGTACCGCTTGCACCACGCCCATGGCACACACCAGCGCCATCGCGAGCACACATATAACTCTCACAAAAAGGCTTCGGGTTGCTGAGCTTGGCGCCATTGTTCTAACTAAGATGTTGCTGATTTTGCGGCAGTTGCTGGTATTTTATCGTCAAACAGTCGTTCGCGCGCACGATAAAGCGAAAAACGACTCCTCCGGTGATCCCAACTCGGCCCCTCCTCCACCCGGCCGGTTGGTCGGTTGTTGAGTTAAGCTTCGGCAAACCACTGACAATAATTGGCTTAACTATGTGATGAGAATCACAACTCCCGGTGCCACTTGTCACGCGCGGGTTCCGCTCCCAGGGTCGACACTGGCTCTGGAGGCGGTCATGATGCTGGCTTATAAACTCGTGCGCCTGATTGAAACGCACTCTGAGGCCCTGTCCGCTAGCCTGCTCGTCAAGGTTCAAAGCTCGGAATGGACCCGCTCCTATCGCAACGTGCCCCCCGCCGATCTCAAGGATCGCGTCTATGAGATCTATCACCACCTTGGCGAATGGCTTCTCGGCAAAGGTGCGACCTTTGACATCGAGCAGCGCTACGAGGAGATCGGCACCCGCCGCGTTCACCAGGGCGTGCCCATCAGCGAATTGATCTGGGTCATCATCCTGACCAAGGAAAATTTGTGGGACTTCCTCCACAGAGAATCTTTGCCCGAGCGCCCTATTGAGGCCTTCGGTGAACTCGAAATGCTGCAATTGCTCGATCAGTTTTTCGATCGCGCCATTTACTATGCATCCATTGGTTATGAGCGGGCCATCGCCGCACACGAACTGCCGCCAGCGCGCAGCGCGTCTAGTTAGAGACGAAGTCATACAGGAAGGAAAGAGTTGATGTCCTGGCAAATCGATTACAAGAAAAAACTGCGCACCTCCGAAGAGGCGTTACGCTGCGTGACGTCCGGAATGCGCGTCTATATCCAGCCCAACTGCGGCGAACCGGAGACGCTGGTCGAAGCGCTGATGAATCGCGGCCCGTTTGTCCAGGACGTTGAAATCGTACACATGCTGACCATGGGCACAGCGCCCTACGTCGCTCCCGAGATGGCCGGACATTTTCGCCACAAAGCGGTCTTCATTGGCGCCAACGTACGCGATGCCATTAACGATGGGCGCGCCGATTACATTCCGATCTATTTAAGTGAAATCGAGGATCTTTTCGTCAGTGGCGCGATGCCTCTGGATGTCGCCCTCATTCAGGTTTCTCCTCCCGACGCCCATGGCTTCTGCAGCTACGGCGTCGGCGTCGATATCACGCTCACCGCTGCCAAGTGTGCCCGCTTTGTCGTCGCCCAGGTCAACGACCAAATGCCCCGCACCTTCGGCGACAGCTTCGTCCACATCAACGAAATCGATGTCCTCGTCGAGTCCTCGCGTCCGCTTCCGGAAATGAAGAATGCCGTGATCACCGAGACTCACATGGCGATTGCGCGTAACGTGGCTAGCCTGATCGAAGACGGCGCCGTGCTCCAGACCGGCATTGGCGGCATCCCCGACGCTGTTCTCTCCATGCTGACGGACCGCAAGAACCTCGGCGTCCACAGCGAAATGGTTTCCGATGGCGTCATTCCTCTGATTGAAGCCGGTGTAATCAACGGCGCGCTGAAGAACTTCAAGCCGCGGAAAATCATTGTCGGATTTCTTCTTGGCACCAAGCGAATCTTTGACTACGTAGACAACAACCCGATCTTCGAATTCCATCCGACCGCTTACGTCAATGACCCCGGCCTGATTGCGCGCAACGATAAAATGGTCGCGATTAACTCGGCGTTACAGGTCGATCTCACCGGCCAGGTCTGCTCCGATTCGATCGGCAACCAGTTCTATAGCGGCATCGGCGGACAGGTGGACTTTTTGCGCGGAGCTTCGCGCTCCAAAGGCGGCAAGCCGATCATCGCCATCTCTTCGACCGCCAAGAACGGAGCGATCTCCAGGATTGTGCCCATGCTGAACGCCGGGGCCGGAGTGGTTACATCCCGCGGCCTGGTCCGCTATGTCGTCACCGAATTCGGCGTCGCCTACTTGCATGGCAAGTCAATCCGCGAGCGCGCTCAAGCGCTGATTGAAATCTCGCATCCCGATTTTCGTGAACAGCTTTATGAGTATTGCGAACAAACCAAGTGGTTGCAGCGCCCAGAGGCTGCAACCCTAATGAGGTGAGTATGGCTGCACCAAATAAGGTTGCACAAGCACGCGGCAACATCCTGATCGATGCCGAGGAATGCAAAGGCTGCGGACTTTGCGTCGAATCCTGTCCGCCCGAATGCCTCGAGCTTCTGCCGGAACTAAATGCCTATGGCGTGCATCCCGCGCATTACACCGGCGAAGGCTGCACCGGATGCGGCATCTGCTTCTATTGCTGCCCCGAACCCGGCGCCATTACCGTTTACCGCCTCACCCCGCCCTCCAAGCCATTGGCTCATGACGATGCAAAAGAAAAAGTCCAGGGAGGTTCCCATGCGGCAGCTTTGTAAAGGAAATGTAGCCATCGTGAAGGGTGCCATCCTCGCCGGATGCCGCTCCTATTTCGGTTATCCCATCACTCCCGCCAGCGAAATCGCCGAAGCGGCAGCTCTCCTTCTGCCCCAAGTCGACGGTACTTTCCTGCAGGCGGAGAGCGAAGTCGCCGCCATCAATATGGTGTACGGCGCAGCTGCGGCCGGGGCCCGCGTCATGACCGCATCCTCCGGCCCCGGCGTCAGCCTCATGCAGGAAGGCATCTCCTATTGTGCGGGAGCCGAACTGCCCTGCGTCATCGTCGATGTCGTCCGCGGCGGTCCTGGCCTCGGCAATATCGCACCCGAACAAAGCGATTACTTCGCCATGGTCAAAGGCGGAGGCCACGGCTGCTATCGCAACTTCGTCCTCGCGCCCGCCTCGGTGCAGGAAATGGCCGACCTCACCATTTTGGCCTTCGATCTCGCCGACGAATATCGAAATCCGGCAATCATTCTCGCCGACGGCTTCATCGGCCAGATGATGGAACCTCTCGATCTCACCTACCGCGAGGCCAAACTTCCCGACAAACCTTGGGCCGTCATGGGCACTCCCGGAACCCGCCAGAACCTCGTCAGCTCGATCTTCCTTACGCCCGACGACCTCGAAAATCACGTTCGCAAGCTCGAAGCCAAATACATCCGCGCTGCCCGTATCGAAGCGCGCCATGAGACTTTTGAGACCGACGACGCCGAAGTCCTTCTCGTGGGCTATGGCATCACGGCGCGTGTGCTGCGCTCAACCGTCGAAATGGCTCGCCGGGATGGCCTGAAGGCCGGCTTGTTCCGCCCAATTACCTTGTGGCCGTTCCCCAAGGAAGCTCTGCGCGCCGCCGCCAGCAAAGTAAACAAGGTCCTGGTCGTCGAACTAAGCAACGGCCAGATGCTCGAAGACGTTCGCCTGACCCTGGAGGGCAAGGTTCCAGTCGAGTTCTACGGCAGAACCGGCGGCAACGTCCCCTCGGTAGAAGAAGTGCATTCGCAATTAATGCAGCACGTAATGCAGCTGACCTAGGTTTGTGTGGGGCGGACACTTTTGTCCGCCAGCGGAGCGAAGCTCCGCAAGGTTTGCAGATTTGAAAGGGCGCGGCTTCAGCCGTGCCGAAGGCGTCACGAATTAAAGATGGGGCTTTAGCCCCCGAGGTACGGAGCAATCATGTCAACCGACGCAAAAACAGAAGCAAGAGCATCCGAAATCTTAGCGGCTGGCTACGAGGTTACCCACTCAAAGTCCCCCGTCTTTTACGATACCTTCGAGCGCAAGGCCGACCTCCAGAACCAGACCCACTACTGTCCCGGCTGCGGCCACGGCGTCGCCCACAAACTCATCGCCGAGGCCGTCGAAGAACTCGGCCTCCAGGATCGAACCATCTTCGTCAGTCCCGTCGGCTGCTCCGTTTTCGCCTATTACTATGTTGACGTGGGCAACGTGCAACTCGCCCACGGCCGCGCACCCGCCGGCGCCACCGGCATCAAGCGCACCCGTCCCGATAGCATCGTCATTTCCTATCAGGGCGACGGCGATCTCGCCGCCATCGGCACCGCCGAAATCATCCACGCCGCCAACCGCGGCGAACATATCACCGTCTTCTTCATCAACAATGCCATTTACGGCATGACCGGCGGCCAAATGGCGCCCACGACGCTCGTCGGCCAAAAGAGCACCACGTCTCCCTTCGGACGCCGCCCCATCAACGAAGGCTTCCCGCTGCACATGGCCGAGCTGATCGCCCAACTCGAAGCTCCCGTCTACGTCGAGCGCGTCGCCCTCTCCGACAACAAGAACATCATGAAGGCGCGCAAGGCGGTTCGAAAGGCGCTCGAAATTCAGCGTGATGGCAAAGGCTTCTCCTTCGTCGAAATCCTTTCCCCGTGCCCCACCATCTGGGCCAAGGATCCGGTCGAAGCCCGCAAGTGGATCGCCGACGCCATGATCCCCAACTTCCCGCTCAACGTTTTTAAGGACCACGTGCACGATCCCGTGCAGAACGCCGTCGTCCCGCATCACACCGTGCCCGAGACTCTAGAGATTGGCGATCCTCGCATCGGAACCCAATCGGACCTCCACCTCGGCGTAGGGAAAGATGTGGCGACGGGCGACCTCGCACGTCCAGGCGATCAAAACTCGCCAGCCGAGCCCCATCCTCACCAGCACCACTTCAACACTTTCCAAATCAAGATCGCCGGCTTCGGCGGACAAGGCGTGCTCCTGCTCGGCCAATTGCTCACCGAGATGGGCATGCGCGAGGGACTTGAAGTCAGCTGGCTGCCGTCCTACGGCCCCGAAATGCGCTCCGGCAGCGCCCATTGTCACGTCTGTTTCTCCAAACAGCGCATCGGATCGCCAGTCATCTCGCATCCCGATGTCCTCGTCGCAATGAATGAGCCCTCGCTTCGCAAGTTCGCGCCGCAAGTCGCTTCCGGCGGTCTCATTCTCTATAACGCCGCTCGTTTGCCCGAGGATTTCCAGTTGCCGCAGGCCCGCATCGTCTGCATTCCCGCCTCGGAAATGGCAGACAAACTCGGATCGACCAAGGCCACCAACATCGTGCTGATGGGCGCTCTGCTCGAAGAAACCGAATGCGTGCTCACCGCCACAGCCGAGGGTGTACTCGAAACCAAGGTCAAGAAAGTCGCATTGAAGGAAATCAATCGCAAAGCTCTGGCTGCCGGCCGCGACTTCATCGACCACTACGTAAGAGTGGGAGCAGTAAGCCAGCCCGACGGCTTCGCCTATTGAAGAAATCGTGGAGAGACGGGCGCGGCGTATTCGCGCCATCCACTGGTACGATTTTCAGCCAAACTTGGGGACCGATGAATTGGAAGCGTCGGCTTGGGCGAAACCTCTTATTCGCGCTCCTCTGTGGGGTAGCATCGAGCGCCCTCTATTGGGGACTCCTTCACACCAAATTTCTTTGCCACTTTTCCATACTAATGTTAGAACCAGCTTGGGAATTCGCTAACCGCCACCATCCGAGCTACGGCCCTTCATTACGTTTCACGCTTGAGGTCTTGGTTGTGAATGCAGCCCTCTATGCCTTCTGGATCATGATTGCGTTAGTTAGCCTTGACGTTATGTTACTGCTGAAGCGAAAACTCGTGCACTGAACTGCTCCTCATCCTCTGTTCTCAGCGTTCCCTCGCCTTCCGATGGTGGCCCACTCAAGCCTGGTATTGGCTTGAGTGGGGTCGGTTTAGAATGTTGCTTCCTATGCCGATCATCCAGCAGCATTCCTCCACCACCCTGGACCTAACCTGGGTCCGCTCCCAGTTCCCCGCCCTATCCCAGACCGTCAATGGCCAGCCCTCCGTCTTCTTCGACGGCCCCGGAGGCACTCAAGTCCCACAGCGCGTCATCGACACCATTTCCGATTACCTCGTCCACCACAACGCCAACTCCGGCGGAGCCTTTGCCACCAGCCATGCCACCGACCGCATGATCGCCGAAGCCCGAGCCGCCATGGCCGACTTCTTCAATTGCGATCCCGATGAGATCGTCTTCGGCGCGAACATGACCTCGCTCACCTATGCCATGAGCAGAGCCATCGGCCGCGAACTCAAAGCAGGCGACGAAATCGTGCTCACCCTCCTCGATCACGATGCCAACTTTTCTCCGTGGAAGGCGCTCGAAGAAAAAGGAGTGATCATCCGCGCGGCGAGGTTCAATCCCACAGACTGCACGCTCGATATGGACGACCTGTCGCGCCAGATCACCAGCCGCACGCGCCTTGTCGCAGCCGGCTACGCGTCGAATGCAGTAGGCACGATCAACAACGTCGCCGGAATCCTCCGCCTGGCGCGGCAAGCCGGAGCGCTCAGCTACATCGATGCCGTCCACTACGCTCCGCATGGCCTGATCGATGTCCGCGCGCTCGACTGCGATTTCCTCGTCTGCTCGACCTACAAGTTCTTTGGCCCGCACATGGGCGTGCTCTACGGTAAGCGCGAGCACATCGAGCGCCTGCATCCCTACAAGGTCCGTGCCAGCGGCAACGACGTTCCTCACCGCTGGGAGTGGGGCACGCTAAACCACGAGTGCATCGCCGGAATCAAAGCCTGCGTGGATTACTGGGAGGAGTTGGGAAGGCGTGCATGTGGCGCAGGCATTCTTGCCCGCGAAAAGTGTGGCGCGGACACTCCTGTCCGCGAAAAGGCAGGCGCTGTGCCAACAGCCGTGGCGGACAGGAATGTCCGCCCCACACCGTCGGCGACAGCGAGCGATCATACCTCGCTGGCCATGACCCGCCGCGAGGCCATCATCGCCGCCCACGCTGTCATTCATCAGCATGAGCGCGCCCTGCTGGAGAAGTTAATTGCGGGCTTGCAGAAAATCCCCGGCCTGAAACTCTACGGCATCGCCGATCCACGCCGCTTCGACCAACGCTGTGCAACGGTAGTAGTGCGCATCGAAGGTCACACACCGCTTGGACTCGCGGCGAAGCTGGGCGAGCGCGGATTCTTCACCTGGGACGGAAATTACTACGCCATCAATGTAACCGAGCAGTTAGACGTGGAGCGATCAGGCGGATTCCTGCGCATCGGGTTAGTGCACTACAACACCACGGAGGAAGTGGAAAGACTGCTCGCGGCGTTGAGGGAGATTAGCAGCAGCTAGATCTTTGTTTCGGAACTTATAATCAGTATTGTCTTAGGCCTGAGAACATATATGAAGCGCTCCTCTCAGATGAACTACTCGATAGTTGACCCTAAATCTCCGTGGAAGTTGCCGTGCGAATGGCGAACGCCGTTTGGCTCCTTCACCACGTCCGCCTCAGAGTGGAGAGCTTTGCTGGCGCTAGCCAACGCAAACGACCCCGAAGCCGAATGGGGAGTTGCCGGGCGATACGAGGATGGATGTAAAGACAAAACCGGAAAGATTGTTGTGAGGCGCTCAGCGCGTAAAGCTCTGGAATGGTTTCGGCGAGCAGCTGAACATGGTTGCGCGCCTGCTCAAAACAATCTTGGGCTCCTGCTCGATGAAGGAAAAGTCCTCCGCAGGAATCGACGGGAAGCACTCAAGTGGACAAAAAAAGCGTTTCGTGGCGGAGATCGCTCTGCAGCGAACAATATCGCAATAATGTACCGAGAAAGTGAAAGGATGGCAGAAGCCGTCCGATGGTTCAAGAAAGCTGTTGCCGTCGGCGACGATGACGCCCTTATCCAGCTTGGAGTTCATTACTATTGGGGAAAAGGGACCAGGAAGAATCCCGCTGCTGCCGTTCGTTGCTTTCGAAAAGCAACGAAGGCGAAGAACATATCCGAGGGTGGGACGGACAACGCGTTCTTCTATTTAGGGATCGTGTATCTCGAAGGCAAAGGAGTGAAAGTTTCGAGACGGACCGCCAAGCGATTATTTGAGCGTGCGAATATCGACGATGACCATCCCTCGGCTCGGAATGCCCTACGCCAATTGTGATCAGAGTTAGTTCCTAAGTCGAATCTCTTCGACCGCTCCTCCCTACCCACCCTCAGTTTGCGGTTCGCAAATCGCTTTCAGGAACCAGCTCATCGGTACCGTCTCCGAACTCGACGGTATACAGAACAGTCCCAGAGGATATTTGAAAACCGTCGCTTGTTTTTCGGTCTCTATCGGTGTGATACCAACAACCTGGCATGCTTTCTCGGTGGCAGTTCCATCTGCAGCTCTATTCCTTAGTATGACCTCGTCGCCATAGTCAAACTTCATGTCCTATCCTTCCTTCGCCATCAGTAAATTATCGTGGGAGAGTTGTCGTGCTAGAGGGTAGCTTTTCCACTCGATCTCCTCGTCCCACCAGCCCCACACTCGCCAGCCCGATAAACAGCCCGTGCTCAACCACGCCGGCCATGTCGCCCAAAATCCGCGCCAGCGCAGCCGGATCTTCGATCTTTCCGAAGCTGCAATCGAGAATAGGATTGCCATTGTCCGTGAGATAAAGGCTGCCATCCACGCGCGTGCGCCATTTAACGGACGCTCCAAGCCTGGCGATCTTCTTCTCAACGACCGCACGCGCAAACGAGATGACTTCCACCGGCAGCGGAAACTTGCCCAACACCGGCACCAGCTTGCTGGAGTCGCTGATGACGACCATCTTCTTCGACGCCGAGGCGACAACCTTTTCGCGCAGCAGCGCACCGCCTCCGCCTTTGATCAGATTGAGGTGAGGATCGATCTCATCCGCGCCGTCGATATCAATATCAATCTCCGGATGCTCGTCGAGCGTAGTCAACGGCACGCCAGCTTTTTTCGCCAGTTCTGCCGTAGCGTTCGACGTAGGAATGCCCACAACCTTCAGTCCGGCCTTCACGCGCTCGCCCAGCGCAAGCACGGTAAAGTACGCGGTCGATCCGGTACCCAGTCCCACCACATCGCCGTCGCGCACGAGTTCAGCGGCGGCGCGGCCCGCGAGTTCTTTCTCTGTTTCATTGGACATAAAAATCAGTTCTCGGTTCTCAGGTCTCAGTTGCTTGTTGCTAGTTTGTCCGGATTTCATTCCGTGCATTTCATTTGCGGAACAGTTCGATATACACCAAATAGCCTGCCAGCGCCAAACCGAACAGTCCTAGCAAATAAGAGACGATGTCGATTACAAAACCGGCCGGTTCAAAGCTGTTCGTGTCGAGTTGCGCGCGAGTCTTATGGTAGCGAGACAAGCCTGCGAGGATCAGCAGCACGCCGCCGATAATCGAGAGAACTCCGAACCATGCGGTAACGCCGGACGTATTCGAAGCCTGCCCTTCAAGGTGCAGAAATTCGCGCAGGGCGATGGAAAAGCGGCCGATGGCGAATCCGAAAATGATTGTGGCGATGCCGGTTCGAACCCACGCCAGAAACGTGCGTTCATTCGCGAGATGATCGCGGGCGCGGTTGGGATTGATGTTATCGGGCGGCATTTTGGCAAGAGAGCAGCCCGCTATTATTCCACAGCCTTCCGCAACAGCGCAGCCGGACCGGCAATATTCTTCAGAAGATCGGCGGGAATGTTGTGCCGCTGCTGTAAATATTCGGGCGCATTATAAGAAAGCCAAACCTTCCCTTGCGCGTCCTGCCATGCCAGCGCCTTCAGCGGCAGATCGATTGCCACGCTCGGCGCCGCAACCATGAGCGGTGTGCCTCCTTTGGGATTGCCGAAAATGAGCAGCTGCGTGGGCCGCATCTCAAGCCCGACCTTGGCCGCTTCGCCGCTGTGATCGACAAGCGCAAAGACGCTCACTCCATTTTCCTTCAGTAGTACTTGCAGACGAGCCAGAGTTTCGGACACAGAATATCTGCTAGGCAGATCGACGATGCCTGGGGTCATGCGCTTCCTCCGGTTGAGTAGACGATGGTGAGGCTCGGGCGGACGCAGAAATTTGCAGAGGACCGTCGAGGGCTCAGGTCTTAGGTCTCAGGTGTCAGGTGTCAGGAAAAGCTCTTTCTGCGAACGTTGTGTCCGGGGTTGCGTTTCCTGACACCTGACACCTAAGACCTGACACCTGGAAGCTATCCGCCAATCATTTTGCCCAGAACTTCCTTTAGCAGCTTCGCCGCGACCATGGCGGTCATCTGCGTGTGGTCCTGCGCGGGGTTGAACTCCACGATATCCGCTCCCGCGACTCTGCCGGTGATGGCCTGAAAGTGAGCGATGGCTTCGCGAGTGGACATGCCTCCCGGCTCGCGGTGCGAGATGCCGGGAGCGAACGCAGGATCGAGCGCGTCCATATCGAACGAGATGTAGATCGGCCCGTCGACTTTCATGCGGTCGAACGCAGGCAGATGGCGCATTTCAATCACCTCGACATTCCACTTCTTCGCCTGTTCACGCTGGTGGGCCGTCATGGCCCGAATGCCGACCTGGATCAGCCGTTTCGCGGCACCCGATTCCATGATGCGGGCGAAGGGGCAAGCGTGCGACATGCGGTTGCCTTCGAGTTCGTCGTAGAGGTCGGGATGCGCGTCGAAGTGGAGGACGGTGAGATCGGGAATGTGATGCCCAAAAGCGCGAACGATGGGCAAGGTGGTCGAATGATCGCCGCCCAGGCAGACGGGGCGCAGGTTGTGGTCGAGCAGCTCTCCGACTTTGGCTTCGATGGCCACGAAGGGATCCTCGAAGGTGAATTTCAGGTCGCCGGCATCGCAGTACGCGCCTTCGACGCTCAAGTCGATTCCGGTTTCGGTCGAAAAATTGGAAGAGGCGGAGTTGAACGCGACGCGGATGATGGGCGGCGCGCCAGCAGCTCCTCGCAACCAAGAAGAGTTGGCGTCGAAGGGAATGCCGAGGAGGACGGGCGTTCCGGGCTTGGCGGATTTGAGAGGAGTCGTCATGGTAGTTCGCTTTCTGTCATAAGGATAATTGCGACTGGCCGACCTCGCTGTGACCGTAGACACACCGCCCTACCGCACGCCTGAATCGCACGCAGTGCAGGGATTATCCGTTATTCTATAGAGACATATTATGGCGACTTCTACGACACGGAATCTTTCTAAAACTGTGCAACCTACGACCGGCGATGGCAGCGCGAGTGCCGCCGCAACATCCGCTGGCCATGAGCGTGAACGTATCTTCGGGCTTTTTCGCCAGTTTGGCTATCTTGAGGCCGAACTGAATCCGCTGGGGCTGCTGCCTCCGCAACCGCATCCCGATTTGCGCTTTGAGGGCGATGACGAGAACGAATTCGCGCGCGAGGCGCGGCAGATTTATTGCGGCAGTGTGGGCGTCGAGTTTACGCACATCGCCGATCCGGAGCGCCGCCGCTGGATACAGGAGCACATGGAAGCAGACGCGAGCGGCGTGGACAGCGACAGCGCAAAAAGCGATGGAGCGGCGGGTGCGCCGTCCGCCGCGGATCGCGAACGCGCATTCGATCTGCTGCTCCGCGCCGACATGTTTGAGCAGACTTTGCAATCGCGGTATCTGGGCACAAAGCGATTTTCACTGGAGGGCAACACATCCTTGCTGCCGGCCGTGGATGAAATTCTCGACGTAGCCGGCGAGCACGGGACTCTCGAATTGGTGATGGGCATGAGCCACCGCGGACGGCTGAACGTGATTATTCACGTTGCCAAGCGCCCGGGCGAGCAGGTGTTTGCAGAGTTCG
This sequence comes from Terriglobales bacterium, assembly GCA_049698855.1. Lineage (GTDB taxonomy): Bacteria > Acidobacteriota > Terriglobia > Terriglobales > Acidobacteriaceae > Acidiflorens. Next base: position 4,112 of record JBAVYO010000038.1, on the reverse strand, counting down.
AGGATGTGGACCCGCGCAGCGTGCTCGGATCGGGCGATGTGAAGTATCACATTGGCGCAACCGGCGAATACGAAACCAAGAGCGGCAAGAAAATTCATATCCATCTCGCATCGAATCCCAGCCACCTGGAGGCGGTCGATCCGGTGACGGTGGGGCGCACGCGCGCCAAGCAGGATCGGGCGGGCGACGGCGGCAAGGCAAAATATCTGCCGCTGCTCGTGCACGGAGATGCCGCTTTTGCCGGGCAAGGCATCACGGCGGAGACGCTGAATTATGCCGATCTGCCCGGTTACACAGTTGGCGGGACCATCCACGTGATTGTGAACAACCTGGTTGGCTTCACGACCAATGCGCGGGACGAGCACTCGTCGCGATTCTCGGCGCAACTGGCGCGGCGGCAGCCGATTCCGATCTTTCATGTGAACGGCGAAGACATTGACGCCGTGCTGCGCATCACGCGCATGGCGACAGAATATCGCTATCGCTTCGGCACCGACGTGGTCATCGATCTGATTGGATATCGGCGTCACGGGCACAGCGAGGTCGACGATCCCACCGTGACGCAGCCGCTCATGTACAAGGCAATCAAGGAGCATCGGCCGCTATTTGAGATTTACGCAAAACAGATTGGCGTGGAAAATCTCGCCGACCGCGTGGCGGCGATCAAGAGTGAATTCGAAGGCGCACAGAAAGCGGGAGCGCTAGTCACCAAGAAGCCAAGCCTGCGCGAGCTGCCTTCGTACTGGGACAATTATTTTGGCGGACGCTATCACGCGGAGTATGAGGCGCCGACCGGCATTGCGCGCGAGGAGTTAGTCGAACTGACTGAGCGGCTGACTACGTATCCGGAGGGATTCCACATCCATGCGAAGGTGAAGAAACTGCTCGAACAGCGCGCGGAGATGGGCACAGGCAAGAAGCCGCTCGACTATGGCATGGCGGAAGCGCTGGCGTTTGCCAGTCTGCTAAAGCAGGGGATTCCGGTTCGCCTGAGCGGGCAGGACGCGCGGCGAGCCACGTTTAATCAGCGGCATTCGGTGCTGATCGATATAGAAAATGAGACTGAATATGTTCCGCTATCAAACATCGCGCCGGGGCAGGCGGCTTGTGACATCTATAACTCGCCGCTGTCGGAAGCGGGCGTGATGGGCTTTGAGTATGGATACAGCCGCGATTACCCCGAGGCGCTGGTGCTGTGGGAAGCGCAGTTTGGAGATTTCGCGAACGTGGCGCAGGCGGTGATCGATCAGTTTGTTAGCGCGGGCGAGGATAAGTGGGGATTGCTCTCTGGCCTGGTGCTGCTGCTGCCGCATGGGCATGAAGGGCAGGGTCCGGAGCATTCGAGCGCGCGCATTGAGCGCTATTTACAGCCAGCGGCGCGCGATAATTTTCAAATCTGTCAGCCCTCGAATGCGGGGCAATATTTCCACCTGCTGCGGCGGCAGGCGCTGCGCAAGTGGAGAAAACCGCTGATCGTGTTTACTCCGAAGAGCATGTTGCGGCATCCGGATGCACTGTCGCCGTTAGATGATTTGACACATCAGCGGTTTTTGACGGTGATCCCGGACGATGAAGCGCGAGACGCGAAGAGAATTCTGATGTGCACGGGAAAGATCGGCCACGAACTGCGCGCGGAACGGCAAAAACGCCAGGATAAGAGCACGGCCATTGTGTTCCTGGAGCAGATGTATCCGTTTCCGGAGGCGGAAATTGCCGCCGAACTGAAGCGGCATAGTTCAGCGCGCGATATTGTGTGGGTGCAGGAAGAGCCCTCGAACATGGGAGCGCTCTTCTATATGCTGCCGCGGCTGCGGAGGATCGCAGGCGAGCTGCCGGTGCTTTCGGTGAAGCGCTCAGCCAGCGCAAGTCCGGCGACGGGCTCGGCAAAAGCGCACGAGGTGGAGCAGAAGACGCTGCTGGCGCTGGCGTTTACCACGCAAGGGTAAGGCGAGGTCAGAGGTCGGAGGTCGGATTGCAGAGGTTAGTGTCCGGCTGCCATAACTGAATAAGCGAGCGGCATCGCGTAGCCAACTCGTTTCTTACGTTCTCACAAACATTTCTACCAGCCTCTCCGATACTGACTGGGCGACCGACGTCGCGATCTTTCCGAGCTTTCGGATTAAACGTTGCCGATCGATGGCGCGGAGCTGATCGAGTGCGACCTGTCCCTGCTTGCCTTGGAATCTCGCCGAAATTCGTGTCGCGTACGAACGCATTACGGTCGTCATTGGCGCGACTATAACTGTTCGCAGATGCTCGTTCATTTCATTGGGTGAGACGACCAGGCAGGGGCGCGTCTTTTGAATCTCCGCGCCCTGAGTCGGATCGAGGGTCACAAGCCAAACGTCATCCTGCCGTGGCCCGCTGGTTACCATTCCCATTCCTCACGGTCGAAAACATTGGCGCTGACTCGGCCCAGCAGAATCTCGTCGTCCGCCGCCGAGCCGGCGTTGCGAAAAGTCTCGCTCCAACCCTGCCTTGGCCGCTTTTCCGGAGAGATGATCAGCCGATCTTGTTCGACGCGGACTTCGACCGTGTCGCCAAAGCCACACTGCTCGATCAATGGCTTGGGGATGCGAATACCGCGAGAATTACCGATTCGGATCAGTTCAGATTTCATCGCACTTCGCCTCCGGGCCCTTAGGTAATTACATTGTAATCACATCGCCATTCGTTTGCAAGACTAGTTTCTGGCGCAAAAAGACAAAAGCCCAGAAGGTTCTTCTGGGCTTTCCGACTCGAGCTGTCGTTCTGGTTTATGGCCAGCTAACTTATGGCCAGCGCTTGGCTGCGTCTTCCCATCCCGCGGCGCGCGCCGGAGGGTTGACCGCCTGAGCGGCAATTGGAGCTGGAATACGAATCGGCTGCTGTTGCTGCGCGGCAACCGGGGTCAATGTCGGTTTCGGCGTCTCAATGATCGGTTCTTTGTCCTCCGAAAGCAAGGGGGCAGCGACGCGCAGAGCCTCGACTTCCTTCTCTAGCCGGGCCAGTTCAAGCTCTTTTTGCCGTAAAACTTCGTACACATTTTTCATGCTTTGCACCTTTTTTGTCGTGCGGAGCGTTAAGCGCAGAGTATGAGTTTTCATCGCGCTTTGTCAAGAAATAAGGACCTGCAATGCCAACATGTCTTCCGCATGCTTCAGAACGCCTGCGTCTTGGCCGGCAATCTTGCTCCCCAAACTGGCTCAACGGAAAAGGACAAAGGCAATCAGCACCGCCAGCACGAATGCCACAGTCGCAAGCAGCGGGATATGGTTCGCCACCCAGGACTCCTTGACTGGCGCGGCATTCGCGAGGAAAGCAGGCAGAGCGTCATCGTCATCGGGCACGTGGCCGTCTGCCTCGATCGCTTCGGCTCTCGCCGGCTGGCCGACCGGCGGCGACTGATCGGTGTTCTGGTCCTGCTTCTCTTCGCAATCGACGCACAAGGTCCTGCCTTCGGAAACAGGAAATCCACAGGCCCGGCATTGATGAAGATGAATGTGATCCACCGCTTGAGGAAGCGACGCGGACGCGACAGTCTCGGGAACAGAAGACGCTTCGGAGGCCGATGCTGCCAGTGATTCTACAGGCGGCCGATCAGGCGGCGATGGAAAAAGTTCGGCACGAACATCGCCGGCCACCGATTCTACAGCGCCCGCTGCAGACGGAATCGGCAAAGCCGCAATCTCCCGCGACCCAATCTCCCGCACCCCAATCTCCCGCGACCCCTGAGGAATTTCTGCCGACGGTGGAATCGCGGCAATCTTCTCGGTCATGCCCGCGATCGGGCTTGCAGATTGCGCACTCATGGGTTCCAGGTTCGCTGGCACATGTGGAGTAACGGCGCCATGGCGCTGTTCACCCAAGTCGAGCGCGGTGAGCGTGAGCGCGGCCATGCGCTCCAGAGCGAGAAGGTCGCGCTCTTCAAAAGCATATGGGTGATCGGAGAAAAGCTCGAACAGTCCGCGCAATTCGCCGGTTGGGCGATGCAAGGGTAGAACCACGATCGAAGCAATCCCAAGAGCGCGGCAGGCTTGTAGATTCACACGGGGATCGCTTTCCGCATTGTCGCAACGCAGCAGTCGGCGGCTTGCGATGCTCTCGCCTGTCAGCCCGGAGCGCACCTGGAG
>JBAVYO010000037.1:0-5540 GCA_049698855.1 Terriglobales bacterium | reverse complement strand
GACGCAACCGTCATGCCGGCCATGATCGCGCAGGCAAAATTCCACGGAGGGATTACGGCTCCCACGCCCAGCGGAATGTAGGTCAGCGTGTCACGCTCACCAGGCAGTTGAATCGGCGGTTCCGCTTTCGCGAGGCGCAACGCCTCGCGCGCATAGAATTCGCAGAAGTCGATTGCCTCGGAAATGTCGCCATCGGCCTCAGCCCAGTTTTTCGAAACTTCAAAGACCAGCCAGGCCATGAATTCGAGCTTGCGTTCGCGCAACCGGTCGGCAGCGCGAAACAACAGCGAGGCGCGATCTTCGACCGATGTCTGGCTCCACTTGGCAAAGGCTTTTTGTGCGGCATGGACGGCAGGCTCAACGTGATCCTTGCCCGCCTTTTGGTGCACGCCTACCACCTGGGACGGCCGCGCTGGATTGATGGAGCGGATCTTGTCGGCGGTCCGAATACGTTTGCCGCCGATGATTAAGTCATATTCGTGGCCGAATTGGCTGGCGACCTTATCGAGCGCGGTGCGCATGCGGCGGACATTTTCTTCGCGCGTGAAATCGACGAACGGCTCGCTCTTAAAGGGTCCCTCGTGCAGACGGCCTTGTACCCGTGGCGGGGCTTCCATTGTAGCCATAGGAATTTCCTTTCTCAGACGAACGTTAGCAGGATTGCAACTACTCATTTTACACTTCTGCGAGCACGCAGTTGGGTCAATAGTCTCATGGAATGTGCGCTCTCGATCGGGGAGCGTCTCAATTCGGGAGCGAGAAGGTCAGCGTGACATCGGTTTGAAATGGAGAAGGCTGGTCGTGCGAACGGTAAGGCTGATAGCGCCAGCTCCGGACGGCTTGGGCGGCCGCGGCGGCCAAGAGAGGGTCTCCAATCAGTGTGTGCACTGAAGACACAGTTCCATCTTCGGCGACATTCACTTCCAGAACAACGCTGCCGGAATGGTGCGCAGCTAACGCTTCCGGCGGGTATTGCGGTTCGACGCGGTTTAGAAGACGATCCTCCGCCTCGTTGGGCGCGAGCCAGGCGGCGCGCGGCGCACCGAGCCGGGCATTCGAAGACGCTGGAACGACGGACGAACCAACCGGCGCAGCTTGCGCACTGCGAGTGGCCGTTATTGGAGTGTTCCCCGGACTCGCGGCGGACTGAGCTGTCGGCTGCTTCATGCGGAAGATGACTTTTCCTTTGTCGTACACGACGAGTTCGCCTGAGGATGGCGCAGGCGGATTTTCGGATGCCGCGGCCGCAGGTTTCGCTTTCGGCTTCGCTGCTTTCGTTCGCGCAGCATCGCCACTATCCGCGACCGGAGATTGTGCGGGCGGAGATGCCGGGATTGGCGCTGCGGAAACCGGCGCCACAGGCGCAGGAGGAACAAAGGTCTCGGCGGAGCGCAGCCAACCCACTCGCGATCCAACCATGAAGCTCACACCGATGGCCGCAAAAATCACCAGGGCACCGAGAATGAGAGTCTGCATCTCGTAACGGCTCCGAACCGGCGGAATGTCCTCCGCAGGAACATTTGTGGTCGAGTCGAAGGATTTCAGCAGTTCGGGCTCGAGCGGCGAGGCTGCGGCAGTTCGATCCAGCAGTTTGTCGGCGGCTTGACGAACGTTTGAGACTTCGCGGGCAAACTCCTCCAGCAGGCTCTGCGAGGCTGGGGAAAATGCGTTTGGATACGAAGAGAGAATCTCAATCACGCCGACGAGTTCAGGCTCGGGGCACGATGCAGTAATGCCGTCCGGCCCTTCTGATTCATCACCCGTTGGTCTTTGATCGGGCGACCTTTGATCAGACGATCTTTGATCAAACGGCCTTTGATCGAATGGCTTTTGATCGTCGATTGGCTTCCGATCAAAGACGGGAACAACCAGCATGGAGCGAATCCCCATCCGTTGCAGCGCATCGGAATCGACGCGAGGATCGATTTCGGCATCGGTGCAGAGCTGGGGCATGTGGGTGCGAACGCAGGCTCCGGTGAGACCGTCGCGGGTATCCAGCGGAACCCCCAGGCCCGGAGCATTGCTCCCCGTAGCCGCCCGGCAAACCATTTCGTTGCCGCGCAGCAAAGCCAAGGCGGCGCTGCTGGCATGCGTCGCATCGGCGGCGCGCACCACTAACTCATTGAGAACAAGATCGAAAGCCAGATCGGGCGGCAACGATGTGGCTAAGTGATGCTCAAGAATGCTGGCGAGGTTCGGCGGAGGCAGGGGAGGAGGCAGAGGATAGACATCGTCGGCCATTGGCTCGGACCTGGACAGTGCGCGAGAGAGCATGGGCAGTCCCCCAGCCCGCCAGTAGTGGCAGCGGAAAAGCAATTCACTTACAGGTAGTGTCCCGCGAAAGGCCAGCGAAGTCAATTGCGAACGCAGAATGGGCTCACATGGCGGCAGAGGCCTTTCGCCCCCTCTGGGATTGTGGGATTATCGCAAATCTTCGGACCCGGCGCAGAAGATGCTACAAACAATGCCGGTTACGCAGGAGTAATGCCTCCACCGTCGCCCCACTCGCACAAGCCAAATGTCTGACATACACTAAACGCATCTTTTCTGTGTTTTTACGCCGGATCGAAAAGCATTTCTGCTGAGGTCAAAACGGCCTCTGCATCGCTGGGAGTTCGCAATGGTGAAGGTCGGGATTGTCTGCCTAATGCTGGCCATCGCAGTCCCTCTCGTCTTTGGACAAGCGAATCGAGGCGAATTGCGTCTCAAAGTGACCGACCCAGCGGGACTTGGCGTCAGGACCTCAGTCCGCATCGTCAGCGAAGCAAACGCTTATCGCAATACGCTCGATACCGATGACGAAGGCAAACTGACCGCGCAACATCTTCCCTACGGTTTATACAACATCGAGATTCGCCAGCCGGGCTTCGCCGACGTCGCCGAGAACATCAGCATCCACTCCCCCGTGCCGCTGGAATACAAACTTCAGCTGAAACTATCCGCCGTGGACGAAGTAGTGAATGTCAACGCCACAAACACACTGGTCAATCCGGAACAGGCTGGATCTGTCAGCCAGATCGGCTCCGGTGAAATTCAGAATCGTGTCACGTCGGTGCCGGGACGTTCAATGCAGGATCTGGTCAACGACCAGCCGGGTTGGTTATACGAAGGCAATGCCGTGCTTCATCCGCGCGGTTCCGAGTATCAGACGCAGTTCGTGGTCGATGGAATTCCGCTGACCGATAACCGCTCACCGAGCTTTGGGCCGGAGCTTGAAGCGGACGATGTGCAGTCCATGAGCATCTATACCGCCGGCATTCCAGCGGAGTATGGACGAAAAATGGGCGGCGTAATTGAAGTCAACACGTTGCAGGATCTGCAGCCAGGTCTTCACGGTCAGCTGTCGCTCTCTGGCGGCAGCTATGATTCGGCGACCGCGGCGGCACAGGGCCAGTACTCGTGGGGGAAGAATACTATCGGCGCCAGCGCCAGCGGCGGCATGACGAACCATTATCTGAATCCCGTGGTTCCGCAAAACTACACGAATGCCGGTACGATTGGAGATTTTGCCGTCCACTATGAGCGCGACTTGACGCCGAAGGATCGTTTGAGGTTCATCGTCCGCCATGAACTCGCGCGCTATGAGATCCCCAACGAACTCGTGCAGCAGAACGGAGCGTTCCTCCCGAACTCGGACAACATGGTCGGCTGTGTTGGGCCCGATCCAGCCAATTGCGTCTTCATTCCCGGCGGGCAACAACAGACGGGTGACAACTTTGAAACCATGGGAAGCGTTTCCTACCAGCACATTTTTTCGTCCGAGGCGATCGCTTCGCTGCGCGGCATGGCTCGCGATAATTCCAACGATTTTTATTCCAACCCGGAGTCCTGGCCCCTCATCGCAACCCAGCACAACGACTTCAAGGAGATCTACTTCAACGGCAACGTCTCCATCCATCACGGGAGGCAGGAATGGAAAGCAGGCGTCGAATCCGATGCCATCTTCCTGCACGAAAACACCAGCTACGTGATACCCGACTGTGCAGATCCCAGCGATCCGCAATGTCCTATCAATCTGGGCATCTTGGATTCCGGCGCGATAACCTTTGCCTTTGCCGGCAGCCGACCCGACCTTGAGCAATCGGCCTATGTTCAGGATTTAATCCGCCTCGGCAATTGGACAGTCAATGCCGGCCTCCGCTGGGATCACTATCAACTATTGGTGAATCAGAATGCAGTCAGCCCGCGCCTTGCCGTTTCGCGCTACTTCCCTTCCGTCGGCCTGAATGTTCACGCGTCGTATGACCGGATATTCCAGACACCATCGTTCGAAAACATCCTCCTATCCAGTTCTCCAGCTGCGGAGGCCATAGACACCAGCGTGCCCGCACTACTGCTGCCGGTCCAGCCTTCTCACGGAAACTACTACGAGTTGGGGGCCACGAAAGCTTTCTTTGGGAAGCTGCGGATGGATGCGAATATGTTCCGCCGTGACGTGAACAATTACGCCGACGACTCTCAAATCCTGAGCACGGGCATCAGCTTCCCCATCGCGTTTGACAAAGCCATTCTTTACGGCGCTGAGGCTAAGCTGGAGGTTCAACAATGGGGACGCTTCTCAGGATTCGCAAGCTACTCCTACATTGTCGGGAATGCCTGGCTTCCCGTGACGGGCGGCTTATTTCTAGGCGACGACGCTCAAGGAGTGCTGATCCCCGGCATTCACTTCCCCGACTCACAGGACCAGCGGAACACGGTGCGCGCCCGTGTCCGCTATCAGGTCGTTCCGCGCTTGTGGGTCGCTTTGGGATGTGATTACAACAGCGGATTGCCGTTCCAACCTGATCTAACTCCGCAACAATATGCTACTGAATACGGTCAGGTAGTAATTGACCACCTCAACTTTAATCGCGACCGCATCGATCCTTACTTCACGCAGAATGCTTCGGTGGGCGTCGATCTCTACCAGCGCGAGAAACGCTCGCTGCGCTTTCAAGGTGATGTCGCGAACCTAAGCAATACTCTTGAGCTGATCGACTTCGGAGGATTGTTCTCCGGCAACGCACTCGGCCCGTCGCGCCAATACACCTTCCGCTTGGTAACGACATTCTAGGGCGTGTTTACACCAAATGGACTTTTGGCCATGTTGTGCCGGGTGCCCCACCTTTCGCGCCTTTCGAAAGGTGGGATTCCACGGCCCGCTCCCTCTTAGCTCAGCTCCTCATTTTTTGTGTTGCTCCTAGCTCGCGGCTCAAAGCTCACAGCTTTCTTTCATCACAAATTCGCCGTGCCCCGCATCACAGACACTCACCACAATCGCGTGCGAAACTACCTCGACAGTGCATGATCGAGAACTGTGCCAGTCTCCAGAGACGAACGCATTTCCGGCAGCAAACTTTTCACCGCTCTTTGACAAAATATGGACAAAATATGGCCGGTAGGCACCCTCGCAAGTCCACGCCAAACGGAAGAATTGAGCGCTAAGTCACATCTTTTGAATACTTTGCCTCTAACTTCCGTACTATCAATACTTTACCTCATTTCGTGGGGGGGGGTACCCCCACATATTTCTGAATTCTTACCCGCCGATTGGCCCACAT
>JBAVYO010000036.1:0-3022 GCA_049698855.1 Terriglobales bacterium | reverse complement strand
AAGGCGGGCTGGGCTTCTTCCAGTACTTTCTGAATGCTAACCACCAGTGCGCCCATGACCGGCTCGCGGAAACAATTGCCGTGCGAAGCGCACCGTAAGACCGTGGGACCCCGATTTGCACACAATCTTGTTGTCTAGCCCAGCGCTTGCGTTCGCGCTCGGAGACCGGAAAACTCGCAAAATTACTGATGAATGTTGAGGATTTCGCCGCTGCGATTCCAGTCCGTGCACCATTCTCGCTTCACCCGCCTGTGGACAGGCTGCACACGACTGATAAAACGAGGCTTAGAAACAGGGAAATTCGATTGACGAAAAAAATAGGAGTGATAAAACCATAATCGTTCTTTGACACGTTCTGAAGTTTTCCCGGTTGGTGCAAGGTCCGGGGCTCAAGCGCAGTCACTCTGAAGGCCGCGAGGTTAGTAGGAGAGGGCAAGCAAGGGTCTATAGCTGAGTGCTGGTTGAGGCGAACAAGAGCTAATGTCGAAGGCAGGATAGAGTCCCGAGGCGTTGGACTGATTTATCCGGTTGGCGGTGAGCCCGGAGCCCGAGCAAGATCGGCTTACAATGCACCCGCAAGGGAGTTGTAGGAATAAGGTCAGCAAGGGTCTAAACGCGAGCTACTGGCCGAGAGGAATGAGCCCAACATCACCTCGGGACTCTTTATTTTTGTGGACGGCTCTCAGCTATCAGTTATCAGCTCTTAGTCTGTTTGTGTAGGAACGGACGCCCTCGTCCGTCCAAGCCGAGCAAAGCTCGGCAGCCTCATGCGGTGAGTTGCACTAACTCGCGCGCCTCGATTCTGAGCGACTCCACGAACTCAGCGGCGTACCTCAAACAATTTGCCCGATCAGGCACTGGGGATACTGCACGCTCCGGATATTCGTCATAAGTGCGGCCGTCCAGCGACCTGCCATTCTTGGCTTTTCGAACCCCGCCCCATTGCTTGAAGAAGAAGGGCACGCGCTGCTCGCGGCATTGCCGACGAATGGAGACTACCCATTCGCGCTTCATCGGCCGAGCGCCGGGCCCGCTCTCGCCTCCGACTATCACCCAGGCGATCCCAGACAGATCGATTTCTCCCAGATCTTCGAGCAGCGGCTCAATCGACAGGAAACGGACCTTGGCTTGAGATTGCTGCAGATGCTCGATCCGCAGCAGCCCGTGTTTCCGATCTTCCACACTCACACCCCACCAGATGTTTTCCCGATCGGCTGCGAATTGGAGTTTGCCGCCGAGCATGTCGCGCAATCGCAGCGAGCGTTTGGTCAGAACCTGATAGGTGTGCCAGTTGGCGGTGGCCATCACGCGCGAAACGGCTTCAGCGTAATCGTCCGGTACTCCCGACTGGAACAGATCGCTCATCGAGTTCACGAAGACAAGTTTGGGCGAGCGCCATGAAAACGGTTCGGTAAGCTTCTCCGGCACCAGACGTAGATCAAATCCCTGCTCGTAGGGATGCCCTTTGACGCCGCGAAACCGCTCGGCAAACGTCTCGGCATAGCAGTGCTTGCAGCCGGGGCTGATCTTGACGCAACCGCGGACGGGGTTCCAGGTCGCGTCGGTCCATTCGATGTGGGAATTCAACGACACTAGTTCTCGCCCCTATTTCGGTATTTTGTAAAGATATCCGTAACAATCTTCTCGGCTACGTCCACTTGAGAGGCAAAAAATAAATAGTAAACAGTGGCTCCTTTGCTGTTGTGCATGGGCAAAGGCTCTGGTACTTTTTTGAACCCAGCGATTTTCTGCAATCGCTGCCGAAAAGCTTCCGCAATCGCATCGTTCGATTCTTTTTCGGGTTCACCGAAAAGACTTCGCTCTGTTGTGTAAGCCGCTCCCTTCCAATCCCCACCCCAGAAAGCATTCATGCGAGCAAGTTGTCCAACAGACACCTTATCGGGATTCCTCCACAAGACATTTCGGTTCATGTCCATAACGGGGAAATTGAGAAACATGTCTATCGTCCCGAGTTGTCCGGCCTGGAACATTACTTGCCAATTCAGGTCCAGTCCATACGGGTCCAATAAGCAGAGCGCACGCCGATAACTCTCGAAATGCAGCGTCGGGAAAATAGTCTGAATGAGGATTTCGTTACAGTCACCCTCATAGACATGGACATCGTTCCTGGCACCGGCAATACGTTGAAGGCTTTCGACTCTCGTGACGTTCAAGTCGATGAAGTGGTATTCACGGAACGGCGGTTGGACGTTTAAGGCATTTAGCGGACTGCCCGGAACGAACGCTCCGCTGCCCTTAGAGATGTGCTGCCCCGCGCCGGCAAATGCATCTACGTAGACATGCGGTAGATTCTTCTTGGTCAGAATTGTGGAATATGCAGCAGCATAGTCACGCACGATTTCTAACTTGATCTCTGACCAGTATCCAATCTCATCGAATTCTTGGATGGGGCGCATTGTGAATGTTCGCCTTCCATTCGCTCGTGATACCACTTAATTTTCGCAGATCGCCAGGTCCGGTTCAATAGCTATTCGGGGTCTAATGAAGAAACATGACGAAAAAAGCAGGAATTATCGTCCGCAACTCCGTTACCTGTCCGCCCGGCCAACTGGACGCTGTAGCCAGCATTCGCCGCGGCCTGGCGCAAGCTCGCGGAGGCGCTGGCCGTCCGGCAGAGGAGGTGTTTGACGAACTAGAACGCGGTGCCCCAGAGCCAGCCCCTAGCTTGTCGATGGGCTCGCGACCGTCTTCGGTCGCTAACCTGGGATGACGGCCCAACTCCACGCATCCCTTTCATCACATCCGCGCTGTGTCCACCATCACCGCCACCATTCCAAATGCCATGCGAGAATCGTTCTCAGATCGTGGGAGCGAAGCGTGTGCCCGTCTCCAGAGGCGGCGCGCGAACTTCTGCAAAGAACCCGTATCGAACACGCTCTTTGAAAAATCGGCCAGCCGAACTTCCGAATAGGCCCTAACTCCTTATTTTTGAATACTTTGCGTGCAACGTGTTTAGAATGAATACTTTAACCTAAAATCATAGGGGGGGGGAGGGGTACAC
>JBAVYO010000035.1:0-11336 GCA_049698855.1 Terriglobales bacterium | reverse complement strand
GTTCCCCCCGAGCGCGGTCAAACAAAGACTCTCGACTTTGGATGTCGGAGATTGCGTGGCGCGACCGGCGGCAATTAGAATGCGGCGGGGTTCACACTGCGCGTGAAGTCGATCCAGAATTACATCGGTGGCAAGTTTATCGGCAGCAGCCACGAATTCGCCGACATCAATCCGGCGGACGGCAGTGTCATCGCGCAGGTGACCGAAGCAGACCAACGCACTGTTGACGCTGCAGTGCAGTCGGCCCGCAAGGCATCGCGCGGCGAGTGGGGACGACTGGCCGTCCCGGAGCGTGCTGCGCGATTGCGCAAGGTGGCCGATGCGATTGAGGCACGGTTTGACTGTTTCGTCGCAGCCGAAGTGGCAGATACCGGAAAGCCGATCGCGCTGGCGTCGAGGTTGGATGTCCCGAGGGCAGCGGCAAATTTTCGCGCATTCGCCGATCTGATCGCCAACGCCGGGCTGGAGTCGTTTCAGACCGAAACCCCTGACGGCAAAAGCGCGCTTAATTATGCAGTGCGTAAGCCTCTGGGCGTGGTCGGCATTATCACTCCCTGGAATCTTCCTCTGTTGTTGCTTACGTGGAAAGTCGCGCCCGCACTGGCTTGCGGCAATACCGTCGTAGTAAAGCCGTCTGAGGAGACTCCGGCGACCGCGACCCTTTTGGCAGAAGTCATGCAGCAGGCTGGAATTCCGGACGGAGTTTACAACGTAGTACACGGCTTTGGCCCAAACTCCGCCGGCGAATTTCTGACGCAGCATCCGGATGTAGATGCCGTGACTTTCACCGGCGAATCGCAAACCGGAAGCGCAATCATGAAAACGGTTGCGGCCACCTTGAAGCCCGTGTCCTTTGAACTGGGCGGCAAGAATGCGGCCATTGTCTTTGCCGATTGTGACTTCGAGGATGCCGTGGCTGGAATAAGCGAAGCGGCCTTCCTAAATACAGGGCAGGTTTGCCTCTGCACAGAGCGCGTTTATGTGGAACGCGCAATTTTCGATCGTTTCGTCGAGGCTTTGGCGCGCAAAGCGGCGAGCCTGCGGATTGGATCGCCGACGGAGAAGACTACAGAACTGGGTCCTCTGATCTCGTCCCAGCATCGGGAGAAAGTTCTGTCGTATTACCGGCTGGCCCGTGAAGAAGGCGCAACGGCTGTGATCGGAGGAGGCATGCCGGAGTTCGGCAGTTCCCTCGATCAAGGCTTCTACGTGCAGCCCACCATCTATACTGGATTGCCGGAATCGGCGCGCTGCGTGAAGGAAGAGATTTTTGGGCCGGTATGCCATGTTGCTCCGTTCGACGCTGAAGACGAAGCGATCAATATGGCGAACGATACGAAGTACGGCCTCGCGGCTTCGATCTGGACGACGAATTTAAAGCGCGGGCACCGCGTTGCGCAGCAGATGAATGTGGGCATTACATGGGTAAATTGCTGGTTCCTGCGCGACCTGCGTACACCGTTTGGCGGCGCGGGGCGGTCGGGGATCGGCCGCGAAGGCGGCATGCACTCGCTGAATTTCTATTCCGAACTGAACAACATTTGTATTCGCCTTTGAAGGTGTCTCAAAGGCTGTGTGGGGAAACGAGCGATGGAGAAAACAGAAAGCAAGGTCATTGAGGGCAAAGCGCGGCCGCGCGGGAAATATCCGCATGTGAAGCGTGCTGGCGACTTTCTCCTCGTCTCTGGCACAAGCTCGCGCCGGGCCGACAATACCATCGCCGGGGCGGAGGTCGATGAATTTGGAACCACTCATCTCGACATTCGAGCGCAAACGCGGGCGGTGATCGAAAACGTCCACGACATTCTGCGGACCGTCGGAGCGGGCCTTGAGAACATCGTTGAGATAACGTCGTACCTTGTGAGCATGAATGATTTTGCCGGATATAACGAAGTCTACGGCGAATTCTTCAACTACGACGGTCCCGCACGAACCACCGTCGCCGTGCATCAGTTGCCGCATCCGCATTTGCTCGTGGAAATCCGGGCGGTCGCATACAAGCCGGAAAAATAGGAGCCGCTATGCCGTCCATCAAGGAACTGAAGGCGTTCAATTTTCAACGCTGGATCGAAGAGAATAAAGAGAAGCTCAAGCCTCCAGTGGGCAACGCGCAGGTGTGGGAAGATGGCGAAATGATGGTCACCGTGGTTGGAGGCCCCAACCAGCGCCGCGATTATCATGACGATCCGACGGAAGAGTTTTTTTACCAGCTGAAAGGCGACATCTTTCTTCGGCTCATGGAGACTGCCGGAAAGCCTCCGATTGAGCTACCGATCAAAGAAGGCGAAATCTTCCTGCTGCCAAAACACATGCGACATTCCCCGCAGCGTCAAGCGGGAAGTATTGGCGTGGTAGTTGAGATGCCGCGCCCCGAAGGCGTTGTGGATGGCTTCGAGTGGTATTGCCAGAACTGTCATCAGCTCGTGCATCGTGCGGAAGTGAAGTTGAAGAGCCTCGTGCGCGACTTGCCTCCTTTGTTTGAACAGTTCTACGGCAACGAAAGCCTGCGCAAATGCAAACACTGTGGCACGGTTCATCCCGGCAAGGGTTAATCTCTGCAAAAATAAAATGCGAGTCATCGACATTCACAATCATTTCTTCCCGCGCACGTGGCCCGATCTCGCCGCACGCTACGGGACTCCCAGTTGGCCCTGGATCAGGCACACTGAGCCCGGGAAAGCGGAGATCATGGTGGGCGATCGCTTCTTCCGCCAGATTTATTCCGCATGCTGGGATCCCGATGTGCGCCTCCAGGAAATGGATCGTGACGGCATTGAAATGCAAGTTATTTCGGCGACCCCAGTATTGTTTGCGTACGACCGCCCCGTCGAGCACGCGCTCGATTGCGCGCAATTATTCAATGACGCCGCGCTGGAGCTGTGCTCTCGCGGCAAAGGCCGCCTGAAGTCACTCTGCCAGGTTCCTTTGCAGGATACCGACGCCGCGTGCAAGGAACTCACGCGATGTGTGCGCGCTGGCCATCTCGGCGTGCAAATCGGCAACCACGTTGGCGAAAGGAATCTCGACGATCCCGGCATCGTGACATTTCTCCATCACTGTGCCGATGAGGAAGCGGCCGTGCTTGTGCATCCGTGGGACATGTTGGCGCCGCAGCGCATGCCGAACTACATGATGCCCTGGACCGTCGGCATGCCTGCCGAAACGCAACTCGGCATCGTCGCGATGATCCTCGGCGGAGCCTTCGACAAGTTACCCTCGAATTTGCGTATCTGCTTCGCGCATGGCGGCGGCAGTTTTGCGTTCTTACTCGGGCGACTCGAAAACGCCTGGAAACATCATCCGGTGGCGCACGGTGTCTGTGAGTTGCCACCAAGCCAGTATTTGAATCGTTTTTATGTCGATTCGGCAGTGTTTGATAAACGCGCACTCGAATTTCTTGTCGAGACCATGAGCCCGGAGCGAGTGATGCTGGGATCGGATTATCCATTTCCGCTTGGCGAACATCACATCGGGGCCTTGATCCGATCAAGCAATTTAACTTCCAAGGCGAAGGAGCGATTGCTGGGCGGGAATGCGGCGGACTTCCTGGGCTTAAGCAAAGAGGCGGCGACAACGACCGAACAGTCAGCCTCGCAGGTACAGATGCCGATCGTGCCGCAAGCGGAGCAACTCACTTACAGTTCGTACCTCAAAGTTCCCGAGCTTCTCGCACTGCAACACCCGCAGTCTTCTCCAGAACATCACGACGAAATGATGTTCATCATCGTTCATCAAACCTACGAATTATGGTTCAAGGAACTGCTGCACGACTTGGATGCGGTAGTAGCGAATTTACAGCGAGCCGGAGCCCACCCCGGGGCGCACGATGAAGTTTATGAAGCGGCGCGCTTGCTGCGCCGCTGCACGGAAATCACGCGTGTGCTGGTGGAACAATTCACGATCCTGGAGACGATGCTGCCCACACACTTCCTCGCGTTTCGCGGCAAGCTCGAGCCCGCCAGCGGGTTCCAGTCGGAGCAATTTCGCGAACTGGAGTTCTTGTGCGGCTTGAAAGACGAGAAGATGCTCCGCTACCACCGGCCGACGCCGGAAGCCCACGCAGCGCTGGAACGCCGCTTGCGAGAGCCGTCGCTGCATGATGTCTTCTTTCAAGCATTGCAAGCCATGGGTAAGCTGAAATTCAACGATACTGCTACGGAGCGCGAGCGCTTCGACGCCCGGGCGCGTGCCGTGTTGTCCTTATATAAGGATGAACACAAAAATCGCGACTGGATCGATGTCTGCGAGCGCCTCACGGAATTCGACGAGCTGGTCGTAAGCTGGCGCCTGCGCCACATTCAGTTAGTTGAGCGGGTGATTGGCGTGCGCATGGGAACCGGCGGCAGCGCCGGAGCATCATATCTAAAACTTACACTCGACAAGAAATTTTTCCCGGAACTATGGGAGGCGCGGACTCTATTAACGGAATAACACGCTTACCTTTATTTGGGACTTCACCTTTTTTTCTTCATGACTCGCAATTCTGAAACCATTACGCTCATTGGCGCCGGGCTGAACGGGCCGCTGCTGGCCCTCGGACTGGTGAAGCGCGGCTTCAAAGTCGAAATCTACGAGCGCCGTCCCGATATGCGGCGCGTCCGCGTGAGCGCCGGCCGGTCGATCAACCTCGCCATATCCACCCGCGGAATTCACGCGCTCAAAGAAGTCGGACTCTGGAGCGAAATGCAGAAAATCATCATCCCGATGAAGGGACGGATGATGCATTCGGTGAATTCCGAGCTGACGTTTCAGCCATATGGCAAAAATGAATCCGAGGTAATCAATTCCATCTCGCGCGCCGAATTAAATATCGCATTGATGAATGCCGCGGAAGCGCAGGGAGTCAAGATCCACTTCCAGCAACGCTGCACCAGCATAAATCTCAAGACCGGAACCGTCCACTTGCGCGACGAGGATTCCGGCTCCATCAAAGGCAAAGACTGGACGAGTGCGTGTGGCGTCGTGATCGGGTGCGATGGCTCGGCATCGGCGATTCGCGCCGAGATGCTCAAACTGAATCGCTTCAACTTTTCCCAGCAGTACCTCGACTACGCCTACAAAGAGCTCACAATTCCGGCCGCTCCCGGAGGGAAACACGCGCTGGAAACACACGCCCTGCACATCTGGCCGCGAGGAAATTACATGCTGATCGCGTTGCCCAATGTTGATGGGACGTTCGCCTGCATTCTGTTTCTCCCCTTCCAGGGACCGGACAGCTTTGAGCGCCTGACCACGCCCTCGGCAGTGAAAGATTTTTTTCAAGCGCGCTTTCCGGATGCCGTTCCACTGATGCCCGATCTATCGGACAATTTCTTCGCCAATCCTACCGGCGCAATGGTGACGATCAAGTGCTCGCCATGGCATGTCGAAGGCAAAACTCTCCTGCTGGGCGATGCGGCGCACGCGATTGTTCCGTTCTTTGGTCAGGGAATCAATTGCGGATTCGAAGACTGCACAACGTTGCTGGAATTGCTGGATCGGTATGGCGCGGATTGGAAAACGGTTTTCCAGAAATGTGAAGAAGCGCGCAAGGTCAATACCGACGCGATTGCCGATCTTGCCGTCGAGAACTTCATCGAGATGCGGGACCGCGTAGCCGATCCACGCTTTCTCTTCCGCAAGAAAGTCGAGTTCGCGTTGCAGGCCAGATATCCCGGTCTTTTTGTGCCGAAGTACGCGATGGTCACGTTTCATCGCGTTCCGTATTCGACCGCTTTAAAGAGAGGACAGCTACAAGACGGAATGTTGACCGAACTGTGCGATCGCATCGAGCGCATCGAAGACCTCGACTGGGATAAAGCCGACCGACTGATACGCCGAGAACTTACTCCGCTGGAGATGGCTTGAACGCCCACCACTTTGAACTCGGCCGCTTTGAACTTGGGAAAGAGTTCGCCGCCCAAATGGACGCCCATGATCCGCTGGCACACTTTCGCGAGCGCTTCCACATTCCAAAAACAACGCGAGGCGAAGATTGTGTTTACCTTTGCGGACACTCGCTCGGCCTCCAGCCGAAGTCCGCGCGAGCGTATCTCGAGCAGGAACTGGAAGACTGGGCGCGACTCGGCGTGGAAGGCCACTTTCACGCGAAGAGCCCGTGGATGCCATATCACCGGCTGCTGACGCAACAGACCGCCGATCTAGTTGGCGCCGGACCATCGGAAGTCGTAGTGATGAATTCCCTCACGGTGAATCTGCACCTGATGATGGCCTCGTTCTATCGTCCTACATCGCAGAGGCACAAGATCCTGATCGAGCGTGGCGCATTTCCATCGGACCAATATGCGGTCAAGTCGCAGATTCATTTTCACGGATTCGATCCCGCCTCATCACTCATCGAGCTCACGCCTCGCGCTGGCGAATTGTGCATATGCGAAGATGACATCGAGGCGACGATTGAGCGCGATGGCGATTCCATGGCTCTCATTCTTCTCGGCGGAGTGAACTACGCGACCGGCCAGGCCTTTGACATGGAAAGAATCACCAAGGCGGGCCACAAGAAGGGGTGCGTCGTTGCATTTGACCTTGCACATGCCGCTGGCAATCTCCTCTTGCACCTTCATGATTGGGGGCCTGATTTTGCCGTGTGGTGCAGCTACAAATATCTGAATGGCGGGCCGGGCTGCGTCGCGGGATGTTTTGTGCACGCGCGCCACGCACAATCCTGGGATGGCCCTCGATTCGCGGGATGGTGGGGCCATGACGAAAAAACTCGATTCCAGATGGGCCCGCACTTCCATCCCATGGCCGGGGCGGAAGGCTGGCAGTTGAGCAATCCTCCAGTTCTGGCGCTTGCCCCCCTGCGCGCATCGATGGAGATTTTTTCCGAGGCCGGCATGGACCGCCTCCGGGCCAAGAGCATCGCGCTCACCAGCTACATGGAATTTCTTCTCCGGCAAAACGCGTCGCCGAACTTTTCTATCAGCACTCCTCCCGAGGAAGCTCGAAGAGGCGCTCAACTTTCGATTCGATTGGCGAAGCATGGTCGCGGCCTGTGCGATATTCTGGCCGCAGACGGAGTCATTGGCGACTGGCGGGAACCCGACACCTTTCGTGTTGCCGCAGTTCCCTTCTACAACTCATTTCAGGATGTCTACCGCTTCGTGCAGCGCTTTTCCGCCGCCCTCGCGTAACAAATCACCCAAAAAGCCGAAAAACAGTTTGCTCAACGGTCTTCCACGCCGCTGAACGCGGATCGATCAAGTCGAAGTGTCCAGCCCCTGCGATTTCGATCAGTTGCACATCTTCCTTCTGCTTTCCCGTCCGCTTTTGCTTGGCGGCCACGTAGTCGCGGCCAAAGTCTGGAGGAACCACGTCATCCACAGAGCCGTGAATCAGCACTTGCCGAACATGTGGAATCGAAAGCTGCATAGGGTCAGCCTCACGATAGTGATCAGGAACTTCGGCAGGCGCGCCCCGAAGAAACTCGGACACGGCATCATTGCTCAAGTGCAGCTGGTAAGCGCGCTCAAGGTCGACGACACCCGCGAGCGAGATCACACGCTCCACGCCGCGTTCGTGAGCTGCCAGGCACAGAGCGAGCTGTCCTCCCGCGGAGTGCCCCATCACTAGAATTTTCTTCGAATCAAAATTGTGCTGCTGCTCGTTGTGCACGAGAACGTTGTATGCCATGCGTATATCGGCGAAGGTGCCAGGCCACCCGCCCCCCTCGTTGCCCACGCGCCGGTACTCCACGTTGGCAGTCGCAAGTCCCTTGCCAGTCAGTGCCGCACACAAGTGCCCCGCATGATCCAGACTGTATCGCGAGCGCCAGAACCCACCGTGAATGTTGATGACCAGCGAATGAGGCCTCTCGCTTTTGTGGTTCGGCATATGATTCGGCGAGGGCAATCGCAGATCGAAAAACTGGTTGGGATCTGACCCGTAGCGGATGCGAGCATCGGCCGATGGCGGAGACAAAGTGAGAATATCGCCGGACATGTTTTGGGTCATTCTAGACGTTTTATCGAAGCGCTAGTGCGATGTCCCATAAGTCGCGCCATAAATGAACTCGCTTCGAAAAGGCGCCCGCTTCGGCCGCGCCGTAGCCAGGGCAAGAAACACGAGGCTTTTAGCTCCTGAGGGCAACTCGCGATGCCCTCCAAAGATATCCATGGGCACAAAAAGATTAGGCGACACGGCCGATGCCTTGCAGGTTCGCAGTCGCGATCACCAGCCACTGTGACCGTGGTCACAGCCCGTGTGGACGCGCCACATAATATACTTTTAGAAACATGACGTGGCGGTTCAAATTCGTCGCCTCGGCGCTTGTATTAATTTTGCTGGCAATGCCATTGTCGGCGATGGGTTCTTGCTGCCGGCAAATGGCGCCGGTCCAGCATTGCGCGCTCCATTGCCCGATGATGAAGATGAGGGCACAGGCGCCTTCAGTTACCATTCCAGCAGCACGAGCGGATAACTTCTGCTGCCTGGTCTCTGCTGCCAGACCGACTCCCGCTTCAATAGCGTCGGCTCCAAGCGTCAGTGGTTATGTGGCTCCAATATACACTGCTTCGGTTCCGGACATACCCGCGGTTCCGACAAAAGCCAAACCGCCTGATCCGCGTCCTCAAACGACCTGTCGCTCCCTCCAGTCCGTGTTCTGCACTTTCCTGATCTAGCCCTGTGTCTATCTCGTTTCGCTTTTCAGGTGTGATGGCCTGAAATCCCCACGAATTCCCAGCATTGATTGAGCAAGAGAAGGCACTCTTATGACCAGGAAATTACTTGCTGCGATTACGTTCGCTTGTTTATCGCCGACCTTTGGCGTCGCCCAACAAGTCGAGTCAACGTTACCAGTCCAATTGTCCCCGTCCGATGCCACTACCCAGGGTGCAGCTGCCCCTGGCTCTGTCAGCCTCGAAGATTTGGTTCGCGAGGCATTGGCGAAGAACCCCGCGATCCAAAGTGCTTTGCACGGTGTGGAAGCCCAGCGGCGGCGGGTACCGCAAGCGAAGGCACTCCCTGACCCAACGGTTGGGACCGGCTGGGCCGGAAACATCGCGCCCTTCACTGTGCAGTCGGGCGACCCTTCCAGCTATCGCGCCGTTACCGCCAGCCAGCAACTGCCCTATCCCGGAAAGCTGAGGTTACGCGGGGAGATTGCCTCGAAGGAAGCCGATGCTGCGTCATCGGATGTTGAGGCCGTTCGTCGGCGCTTGACGGTGGATGTGAAGACGGCCTATTTCGAATACTGGTTTTACGACAAGGCAATTCAGACCACACTCAAGGACAAAGATCTGCTAACCAAGGTTTCACAGATCGCCGAAGCCCGCTATCGGGTCGGCAAAGGCATTCAGCAGGATGTTCTCCGATCGCAAGTCGAGATTTCACTCTTGCTGCAGAGCCTCACCGTTTTGCAGCAGCAACGAAACACTTCACAGGCTCAACTGAACGCGCTGCTGGCACGTGGCCCTGAAGCGCCACTCGCGCCCGCGAAAAATATCGAGCGATCCCCTCTGAACTACTCCCTTGACGATCTTTACAGGTTGGCGCGGCAGAATGATCCTGGCCTCCACCGCGAGGAGCAGTTGATTGAGCGCAATCAACTGGCAGTGAATCTTGCCCAGAAGGACTACTACCCAGACTTGAGTGTTGCATATATGTACCAGCAGCGTCCGATGCTACCCGACATGCACGGGATGACATTCACGATCAACGTTCCGGTCTTCTACAAGAGCAAACAACGCGAGGAGGTTAGGCAGGCCACAGAAGAGCGGCTTTCCGCCGAGAGCAGCCGCGACAATCGAAAGAACGAGCTGAGTTTTGAACTGAAGCAGCAATACCTGTCGGCGAAGGCTTCTGACGAACTTCTGCGGTTGTTCTCTGAGGGTGTCGTTCCGCAGTCTTCTTTGGCACTGGAGTCCTCGATGTCCGCCTATCAGGTTGGCACCGTGGATTTCCTCAGCGTGATAGGAAACTTTTCAACTGTCTTGAACTATGAGATTGACTACTACCGCGAACTGGCGAATTACCAATCTTCGTTGGCTCGCATGGAGAGCATGGTGGGCGTGGACCTGACTTCGACGGTCGAGCAACCGGGTAACGAGCACTCGGCGGGAAGGGAGTAAGCAATGCTTTACAAAGTCCTAAGAATTTCGGCGATCGCGGCTGCAATCGCATTAGTGGTCGGAGTTACTTTCAGCGGAAGAGTGTCGGCTATTTTCCAGCATCATCAGTCAACCTCGCAGACAAGTGCCGTGGAAAGCAAGGGTAAGATTCTCTTTTGGTTTGACACGATGAACCCGGCGCACCACTACAACAAGCCTGGGAAAGCTCCGGACGGGATGGATTTGGCGCCGCAATACGCGGCGGACAGCGCTTCCCAGACTGCCACGGCGGCCAGCGCATCGGAACCGGATGGCGAACGAAAGATCCTTTTCTGGTATGACCCGATGCATCCGGCGTACAAGTCTGACAAGCCAGGAATCGCGCCAGATTGCGGCATGCAATTGGTCCCGAAGTATGCCGGGGACGAAATGGCGAAGATGCCCGCCGGCACCGTCAAAATCGCATCCGACAAGCAGCTGTTGATCGGCGTAAGGACCGCCACTGTCGAGCGGCAGTCTCTAGTCCGCATCGTACGTACGACTGGTCAGCTGACAAGTGACGAGACCAAGCTTGCGCATATCCATGTCAAGGTCAACGGGTACATCGATAAGGGTTACGTCGATTACATCGGACAACTCGTCAAGAAAGGCCAACCACTGTTCACGCTCTACAGCCCGGACCTTCTAGCCACCGAAGAAGAGTACCTGATCGCCAAGCGCGGCGCGAAGGAGATGGGCGCCTCGCAATTCCCAGACGTGGCGCAAGGCTCGCAGTCGCTGCTGCGTTCAACGCGTGAACGCCTCAAACTGTGGGACATCACCGACGAGCAAATCAAGAAGCTTGACGAAACCGGCGAGGTCACGAAGACTCTGACTTTCTACTCGCCAGTCAGTGGCTTCGTTACGGACCGCAAGGCGTTTCCGCAAACCGCCGTTACTCCCGACATGGATTTGTATGACATCAGCGACCTATCGATTATCTGGGTGAATGCAGACGTATACGAGTACGAAGTGCCGTTTGTGAAAGTGGGTCAGACCGCGGACATGGAACTGAGCTACTACGCCGGAAAGACCTATACGGGGAAAATTACCTATATCTACCCAACCGTTGATCCCGTTTCCCGTACGGTAAAGGCACGCATCGAGTTTTCGAATCCGAACTTCGATCTGAAACCGCAGATGTTCGCCAACGTGCAGCTTAAGATCGACTACGGCAAGCAGCTTGTGGTGCCGCAGGAAGCGATCATGGATTCGGGAGACAAGCAGTACGTGTTTGTCGTCCATGAC
>JBAVYO010000034.1:0-1632 GCA_049698855.1 Terriglobales bacterium | reverse complement strand
CGATATCACTTATCAAGTGAGAACCAGAACGCAGGAAAAGAGTTGCCCATCGAATCGGAAAAAACGAAAGAAAATTTCTCTGCTCGCCTGGCGGAGAACGCCGTTGAAGAGCGCTGGCTCGAACTCGACGGCGGGCGCATGCGCTATCTCAAAACCGGCTCTGGGCGTGCCCTCATTCTTGTTCACGGGTTGATGGGCTATTCCTTTTCCTGGCGATTTGCCATGCCTGCGCTCGCCCGTTATGCAACGGTGTATGCGGTCGATAATCTGGGCGCAGGACTTTCCACCGCTCCCGACGGCATGGATTGCTCTCTGCGCGCCACCGCCGAACGCATTCTCCAATTCGCCGACGCGCTTGGCCTGGAGGATTTCGATCTCCTCGGTACTTCGCACGGCGGAGGCGTGGCCATGATGACGGCTGCGCTCCTGGCCGAACGCCGCAACTCGCGCCTCAAGCGCCTGATTCTGGTTGCGCCGGTGAATCCATGGTCGCCGCATGGCAAGCGGCTGGCACCGTTTCTCGGCACTGCTTTTGGCTCGATGCTCGTCCGCAACATGTTCGAGCGCTGGCCCGAACTCCACGACCTTGGGTTGCGCCGCCTGTTCGGTGACGGCGCAAAGATTCCGCCCGATTCGCTCGCCGGCTATCGCATTCCCATGCAGAAGAATCGCGCTGTGCGTCACGCCTTGCGCATCGTGAAAAACTGGACGGCAGACTTGACGGAACTGCGAACTGCGCTTCCGAAGATTCGCGATTACCCCACACTCCTCATGTGGGGAACGAAAGATCGCGCCGTTTATTTTGCATCAGCCGAACCGCTGCGCCAAAATTTTCGCGATGCGCGGCTCGTGGCGTTCGAAGGCGTGGGGCATCTGCCGTATGAAGAAGCGCCGGAACAATTCAATTCGGCGCTGATCGAGTTCCTCGCTGCGAAGCGCACCGATTAACATCCCCGTCGCTGCTTTGTTAAGCTTGCATCTCCGATCTCTTCCGCATGGGGCACAGCGTTTCGCATTTTGTGCGTACCTTTGTTGCCGACTACGGCTATTGGGCCGTGGCGCTGATGCTGCTCTGCGAAAATGCGGGCCTGCCTGTGCCCGGCGAGACCACGCTTCTGGTTGCCAGCTTTCTTGCCTATTCCGAACATAAGCTCCACCTTGGATGGATTGTTGTGATTGCAACTTGCGCGGCCGCGCTGGGCGACAACCTGGGATTCGCGCTTGGGCACTTTGGCGGGCGTCCGCTGCTTGATCGCTATCGAAATTTCTTTCGCATTCACGACGATGTTCTGGCGCGCGGCGAGAAACTTTTTGCGCGCTACGGCGCTTTCACGATTTTCTTTGCTCGCTTCGTGTTTGGCATGCGCGTGATTGCTGGGCCGCTGGCGGGAGTGCTCCGCATGCATTGGCGGAAATTCGCCGTCTACAACTTTCTGGGAGCGGTCGTGTGGGTGAGCTTTATCGCCTGCTCCGGATATTTGTTTGGCCAGCATTGGCGTCCCCTGGTGCGGGCGCTCACACGGTTCAACGTCGTTTTCGTGATTGCCGCGATCGCGGTCGTGCTTTTGGTGTGGTGGCGAGAGCGGCGCGGGACGAATTCGGCCAAGTAAACTTATCGGCACTGGGTACCCC
>JBAVYO010000033.1:0-1597 GCA_049698855.1 Terriglobales bacterium | reverse complement strand
GCTATTCTTCCCCGGCGGAGATATCGGTTCGCTGGCTGTTCACGGAACCATCAACGATCTGGCCATGGGCGGCGCGAAGCCGCTTTTCCTGAGTGTTGCCTTCATCATCGAAGAAGGACTATCCATCGCGGTTCTCCGCCGCGTGGTGGAATCGTTGCGCGAAGCCGCGCAGAACACGGGCGTCGAAATCGTCACGGGTGATACGAAGGTCGTCGAAAAAGGCAGCGGCGACGAACTGTTCATCAACACCACGGGAATCGGCCTTGTTCCCAAAGGCCTGGAGCTTTCGGCCAATCGCGCGCGTCCGGGCGACAAGGTTCTGCTCAGCGGCTCAATTGCCGAGCATGGCATCGCGATTCTGGCGCAGCGCGAAGGGCTGGAATTCGAGTGTCCGGTTGAGAGCGACAGCGCGGCTCTCCACGGCCTCGTCGCGAAGATGCTCGCGGCGGGAGGCCTTCCAGCGGAGAACGCAATCCGCTGTCTGCGCGATCCCACTCGCGGCGGCGTTTCCAGCACGCTGAACGAGATTGCCGAGCAGTCGCGCGTCGGAATCCAACTGGAAGAGAGCGCGATACCCATTCGTGAAGAGATTCGTGGCGCGTGTGAAATGCTGGGACTCGATCCGCTCTACGTTGCGAATGAGGGTAAGTTGATCGCGATGGTTGCGCCCGAAGCGGCCGATGCTGTGCTGAACGCGATGCGCGCCGATCCACTTGGCCAAAACGCGCGGATCATTGGAACGGTGGTGGAATCGGCATCGCCGATCGTGACGATTCGAACCTCGCTTGGAACTTTGCGTTGTGTGGACATGCTGGCTGGCGATCAATTGCCGCGGATTTGCTGACTTTGGGCTGTGGCAAAATCCCCAGAACCAAAGCCTAGAGCCGAGAGCCTAATATGCACGAAATGGGCATTGCCAATTCGATTCTGGAAGGCGTCGCGAAAGAGCTGCGCTCGCGTCCAGGAAGCCGCGCCATCCAAGTCGGCGTGCGAATTGGGGAGTTGGCTGGAGTCGATCCCGGCTCCTTGAGCTTTGCCTTCGAAGCGCTGACAATCGACACGCCATTCGCCGCGCTCAAGCTCGATGTCGAGTACGTTGCACCGCGCAGCCGTTGCCGCGAGTGCAATCGCGAATTCGAGGTCCGTAATTATGAGTTGTTTTGCCCTGCTTGCGGGAGCCTGAACAGCACGCGCATCAGCGGCGACGAACTGGAATTTAAATATCTGGAAATCGACGAAGCGGAAGACGAGGCGGTGAAATGCTGCGACCTGGAGGTTAACAAAAAATGAATCGTGTCCCGATGGAAGGAAAAGTCCTGAACGAAAATGCGCGCGTAGCGGCCGAATTGCGCGAACGCTTCTCCGAGCGGCACGTGTTTGTCGTCAATCTGATTAGCTCGCCCGGATCGGGCAAGACCACCCTGTTGGAAAAGACTCTCGAAGCTTTTCCGCGCGACAGCCGCGTCGCCGTACTCACCGGCGATCTACAGACCGAAAACGATGCTAATCGGCTCAAGCGCTACGGCTTCCCTGTCAAGCAAATCGTCACGGGCGGCACCTGCCATCTCGATGCACGCATGATCGAAAAACACATCGC
>JBAVYO010000032.1:0-8757 GCA_049698855.1 Terriglobales bacterium | reverse complement strand
CTTGTAGGCTTCGTGCAAATCTTCGCTGATCAGATGCACGACCTGCATACAGACGTCGCAATGCTCATGAAGAAAGTGCAAGAGGTCCTTGCGCTGAATCTCGGCGGCTTGCACGCGATCGAGAGCTTCAGCCGTGACCTCATAAAACCTGCCTGAAAGAACGGCGCTCAGGCCGAGGACTTCGCCCGGGGAGGCGACATGCAGAACGAGGCGCCGTCCGTTTTCCGAGCAGACCCAAAGACGAACGCGGCCCTCGCAGAGCAGGAACACGCTGCGGGCTTGCTGACCTTCGCCAAATAAAATGGTGCCGCGGGGGTACGACTGGCCAGACTTGATCCTGTCGAACTCGTGGAGAGCATCCGGCGGCAGGTCACAGAAAATTCCATCCGGGCGCTGCGCGCAATCGAGACAACTCTGCGACATACAATTCTCCCCTACATGTGTGATACGCGCAGAGGGGGATGGCGACAGTGACTCGAATCACCCGAAATCGTGACCCTCGCCACAAAAGTGATGACCGGACTACCCGGTGGTGGCAAGCGACCGCAGCGCGGCCTTGTTGCGGATGACAAGGGTGGAGCCTTTGGCCTGGAGAATCTGGCGTTTTTTCAGATCCGCAAACAGGCGGGTTACGGTCTCGCGGGAGGTACCGATCATCTGGGCGATCTCCTCGTGAGTGAGCGCGAGTTTGAGGCGAGGCTCCTGTTTCATGGATTCGCCATTTTTCGAACTCCACTCGATCAGCAGCTTGGCGAGCTTTTCGGCGGCGGAATGGGAAAGTCCGAGCGAGCGGACTTCGTGGCAGGCAACGTTGTATTTTTCGCTCAACTGCTCGGCGACCTTGAAGCAGGCATCGCTGTGTTCTTTGAGGAAGCGGAGAAAATCGTCGCGCTTCACGAAGTTGACCTGGCAGGGATCGATGGTCTCGGCGGTCAACTCATAGGCCTTGCCGGAAACGGCCGCGCTCAAGCCGAGCACTTCGCCGGGCTCGGCAATCTTGAGGATAAGGGTCTTGCCGTCGCTGGCGCAGATGGAAAGCTTAACGCGTCCTTTGCAGAGGACGAAAATGCCGCGCGGCGCTTGTCCTTCGACAAACAGGACCGCTCCCTTGGGGTACGCGGTGGCGTATTTGATGCTCTCAAACGATTGCAGGGCGGCGGTTGGCAGATCGCAGAAGAGGCGGTCGGCGCGCATCTTGCAGGTAAGGCAGCTTTCGATAATATCCAGACCGTATGGTGAGAGCATTGAAACCCCCGTGGACACCCACTGCCAGGCCGGTGCAATTGGACAGGCGGCCTGTGACGGATGTCACTACATCAGTGTGCGTCCCGGCCTAACTTGCAGCGGTGACAAGGGGCACAAGTAGTTGTGATATGAGTCACAAGGGAAGCCAGGGACTTGAAAAGACAGCTCTAAACGCGCGGAATTACTGGCCTTCGGGGCGGTTTCAGGGCATACTGAACAAGAAAGCGGTAATCGGAGATTTCGTTTTAGAGGACTTTAGCTGTGGCGATTTATTCTGACGAAACCCAGCCCCAGGAACATCTGGAGCGGCCCAGCCGGCAACTGGGTCCCGAGCAGCCCGACGCCGACGCGCAGCGTAAACGGATGCTAATCGCGTTGGGGATTCTGTTGATGGCGCTTGCCGCCGTCATTGTAAGGGATTGGGATTTCTGGTTCCCGAGCCGGCCCGATTCGCCGGAAGTGGTGGCCGCGCGGAAAGCCAAGATGCTGGAGGAGCAGACGGAGGCACAGGCCCCGTCATCTCATCCGCGTCCTGCGGCAAAACCGGCCGTACCCGCCGAGCAACTGGCGTCGGACGCGCCTCCGATGGCAGCTACAACGCAGCGGACGGTATTGCCTCCCCTACAGGTGGAAGTGGTTGCAGGCAACCAGCGCGTGAGCGTGCCCGGA
This sequence comes from Terriglobales bacterium, assembly GCA_049698855.1. Taxonomy (GTDB): domain Bacteria; phylum Acidobacteriota; class Terriglobia; order Terriglobales; family Acidobacteriaceae; genus Acidiflorens. Next base: position 6,843 of record JBAVYO010000032.1, on the reverse strand, counting down.
AAAAATCCCGCGATTCATGTTGACGTGGGCGAAGGTGGAACTACTCCGACTGGCCGCGGCGGCAATGACATGGTGAGCGCCGCGGACCGTGTGTCGATTCCTCCGCAGATTCAGCAGAGGTTAAGCGTTTCGGTTCCGCCGGATTATCCTTTGCTGGCACGCCAGATGAAGGTACAGGGCGCGGTAAGCCTGCAAGCGCTGATTGCGCGTGATGGAACGATCCAGGAGTTGCAGATTTTGAGCGGACCGGAAATTCTGGCGACTGCGGCGCGCGAGGCGGTCAAACAGTGGCACTTCAAACCCTACCTGCAAAACGGCCAGCCAGTGGAAACGCAGGCCAAGATTACGGTGAACTTCACGATTTCGACGAATTAGCTTCGAGACCGCGTGGATCATTCCACTGTTTGACATGTGGTTCCGGGAGCAGCGTTACACACCATAAGGATCGGGGAACTCCCCAAATCGGCGCGGCAGCTGATAAGAGAGTAGGGATCCTTCGACTCGCGTTCAGTCGCTGCGCTCCTTCGTGCTCCCTCAGGATGACAGTAGTAAAATTCATCCGGTCACAGTACTAATGTAGTGCGGCGCACATAACGTCCGTTATATCTCGCTTGCGATGGCCCAGAAAAAGCAAAGCTCTTGACCGCAAAGTTCGCAGAGACATCCGCGAAGATCGCGAACAAAGGCCGTGCAACGCGAAATATAAACGTCGATCTTTTTGACACACTACACTAGATTCGGTGCCGAACTGACACGCATAACGAGGAAACTTCAATGTGTTTCTTCCATTCTTCTTCCTGTTTCCGTTATAGTTTGTTTTCTCTTCTGATTCTGTGCGGCGCGCTCTGTCTGGTGCTTACGACCGCGAGCGCACAGAGCGGCGCGAAAGGAGCATCCGCCATGTCGTTCACGCTCCGCAGCCCTGATTTTACTGATAACGCAGACATCCCCAAGCAGTTCACATGCAGTGGCGAAGACCGGTCGCCTGCGCTTGAATGGAGTGGCGCTCCCGCGGGAACAAAATCGTTTGCGTTGATCGTCGACGATCCGGATGCTCCAGCAGGAGTTTGGGTGCATTGGGTGATCTTCAGCATTCCGAGCAGTGCGCATTCTTTGCGCGGTGGGATCGAGAAGAAGGATCAACTCGCGGATGGGACGCACCAAGGGCGAAACGACTTCGACAAAGTAGGCTACAACGGCCCGTGTCCGCCGCCGGGAAAGCCGCATCGCTATTTTTTCAAGCTCTACGCGTTGGATGGTGCGCTGGCTCTTGGTGCGGGAGCGACCAAGGCCGACGTTGAACGAGCCATGCAGGGGCACATTCTGGGACACGCGGAATGGGTAGGGCGGTTCGGGCGGTGAAAGAAAAAGTGGCAGCAAGAACTCCACGCCAGCAACTTTTTAATCGCCGATTTTGAAGAAGCTGCCTATGCAGAAGGAATTGGCGGGCAAGAGGGAAATTGCAGCGAGAAAATTGTGGGCAAAATAAAACGGGCGTCCTGATTCTTTCGAATCCGGGCGCCCGGGCAGCCCTCCCCCAGAACTGCTCAAACTCAATGTACGTCCAACCCAAAAATCTGAAAATGGCACGCGGGTGCCAAAGTGGTTCCACCAAAGTGCCACCGTCTAAGGAATAGATAACAGGGTAGTTGCATTGGATCAGAGCCACTCCGCGAAGCTCCGGAAACCCTGCCCCGCGAACGAGTAGAGTTGCAGTTCTCTTCCAAAATCCGGCAAGACTCGTTTTGAAGGTTTAAACACCCATGCGCGGCCAAAAATGCCGCCTCGACTCTGCTTGTTGCCCTTGGCCCGTTGCCGGCAGCGTTCCCGGCTTGCAGGTAACCTCGAATCAAGGTTTCCAACTTTTGTTTAGTGATTTTTCTGCGATACTGTTCGTTCTATCGACAACCTGCGAGGGATCTTGAACGACTATCTTCTGTCCGTCATATTTGGAATCGTCGAAGGCTTGACCGAATTTCTACCCGTCAGTTCGACCGCGCACCTGCGTATTGTCGAGCTGCTCATGCACGTGCCACTCTCCAGCGGATACTGGAAGATGTATTCGATCGTGATCCAGTTGGGCGCGATTTTGGTTCTTCCCATTTACTTCCGCAAGCACATCGCGAAACTTATTTCCACGTGGCCGGAAGGCGAGAAGAAAGACTGCGATATGCTCACGCACCCGCTGAGCCTGGTGATGATCGCATTCGTGGTGACAGCCGGGCCCGCGTTCCTGCTGACCAAGGTGATTGGCAAGAACCTGGAAAGCCTTTATGTGATGGGAACGGCGCTGCTGTTGGGCGGAATCGTGATGTGGGTGATTGACGCGATGAAAGCGCCGTGGGAGCAAGCGGGAAAAGGAGCACCGGGCTCTCCAATTCACACGTGGAAAATGGATGACATTCATGGCGGCCAGGCGGTCTGGATTGGCGCGTGGCAGATTTTGTCCGCCGTGTTTCCGGGGACGTCGCGCTCGATGTCAACGATTGCCGCGGGACAGCTGGTGGGAATGTCGCGGGCGGCAGCGCTCGAATTTTCGTTCTTCCTCTCGATGCCGACCATGGCGTTGGCGACGCTCTATACGCTTTACAAGTCACTCTCCGGCAAAGACGATAATCCGATTGGCGTGGACGAGCTCACGCAGCACGAGTGGGTCGTGCTCGCGATCGGATTCGTGGTTTCTTTCATCGTCGCTTACGGCGCGGTGGCCTGGTTCATGAACTGGGTACGCAAGCGCGGCTTTGCTCCATTTGCCGTGTACCGCATCATTTTGGGAGCGATTGTGCTGGCGTGGGCCGCGGGGATGATTGGAAGATAATTCGTCGCTAGACCCCACCTAGACCGCTACGAGGATGCGCCGCCGCATGCTGTAAAGGGTAAAATGGATTAGGTGTACTGTGAGCATCACGATCCATCCTGAATTTGAAAGCAAGCTTCGCGCGTTGGCTGGGGCAGAGGGAATCTCCGTCGAACAGTATCTGGAGCGGCTCATCCAGGCGGAACAAGATGCCGACGAGAAACTGCAAGCGCTGGCCATTGAGGGGCTCAATTCCGGTGAGCCGATTGAGATCGGCCCAGAATATTGGGAAGCGAAGCACCGCCGGCTTGATGAGCGGCTACGAAATTCCAGCCATTGAAGCCGCGCTATCTGCTTCGCCCAAAGGCGGATCAGGATCTTGACGAACACTCCTTCTATCTGGCCCAACAAGGCAGTCCCGGTGCCGGTCACCGTTTCCTTGTAGCTGCTCACGAGAGCTTTGCTCTTCTGGCAACTCAGCCAGAAATGGGCTGGCACTTTCGCGGCAAATATCCGGGCACACTGGGTATGAGAATTTTTCGCGTATCCGGTTTTGAACGGATGCTCATACTGTATCTTCCACATACGTCTGGCGTGGAGATTCTTCGAATCATTCACGGCTCCCGCGATCTCTCCAGGATTTTGCAGCGCGATACGGCGTAGCTGGGATCGGGCGGCTCGGATCGAAAAATCGGCAGGTTTCAGTTTCAGTTCGTCGCTTTCAGCACAACCTGAGCCACCACATTCGACGCGCCGGCGGAAAAGTTCAAGTCGCCGTCGTATACCGCCACGATGGAGTGGGTGCCCACCGGCAGCGTCGAGATAACAAAGTTTGCTGTGCCTCCAGTCAACAACGCCGCCGCAAGTACCTTCTTGCCTGACAGGAGCGTGACTAGCTCTCCGTCAGGGGGTGTGCCGGCACTGGAAGCGACGACTACATTGAAGTTCACCGCCTGCTTGTGACTGGAGGGATTCGGCGAACCGGTAAGTGTGATTGTAGTTGCCGCAGGCGGCGTCACCTGGTAAACAACACCTTGGTTGTAAATGCCGCCTTGCACTGTCGTCCCGTAGATGTTCGCCGTGTTATCGAGCACAAGGGTGCTGACAGGCTTACCTCCGTCAACTCCGCCGCTAAAGCTATACAGCAGCGTGTAGATCCATGTATTGTTGGCGCTCGGCGTCAGTTTGAAAACGGTGCCGTCGTACCCTGGATTTGCGCCTCCCCTGCTAGTGGTGCCGTAGAGGTTACCTACAGTATCAAGGATCACGCCGGCTGCCGGGTTAGCCCCATCGGCACCGGAAAAGCTATGCAGCAGGGAGATCGCCCAGATATCTGCGCGGTATTGGCTTTCCGTGAGTTGGTAAATGGCACCGGAACGGCCAGAGGCTCCGTTTGAGGTTGCGCCGTACATGATCCGTACACCGTTTGCATTCACTTGCGTGGCCAAGTCGCCTACAGGGTTAACACCTTCTGTGCTGGTAAGTGCGAAGATGTGCGTACTTTTCATTGGCCAGGACAACTCGAAAACGTTGCCGGCTGCCGGCTTTCCTCCCATCAACGTGGTGCCGTAAGTGGCCCCGTTCCCGAACACACCCAGGCCGTTCGGAAACGTGCTTTCGGTTGCCCGGAAAGGCCGGGACACGTAGACCCCGGGACCAAGAGTAAAAACCGTTCCCGGTTCGTGGGGACCACCGCCGTAGATGGTCGTTCCATAAATGTTTCCATCAATGAGGTTCAGATCGGCTTGAGGCTGACAGCCATCGCCCGTCAGGTCGCTAAAGGTATGCAGGACGCCGAAAACTCCACTGGCATTCAGCTGGAACACCGTGCCGCATCCATCATTGTTGGTGCCACCCAAGCTAGCGGTTCCATAAAGGTCGCCCGCCCCGTCGGTGGCCAGGCCGCCCACGGGTTGACTTCCGTCCTCTCCGCCGGTGAAGTTGTAGAGAACGGTTTCTGTCCAAGTACCACCTGGGGCAGGACTAAGCTCAAATACTGTCCCCTGGTTGTAAATACCGCCATATCGTGTAACTCCATAGAGGTTGCCGGCCGGGTCAAAGATTACACCCGCATAAGGTTGGCCGCCGTCGAGGCCGCCGGTGAAGGAGTACAGGACTTTCTGGTTTCCTGCCTGGCTGTTAGAGACCGAGAGAAGCAGGAACGTGAGAACGACAATTACCTTTCGCATGATTCAGGCCCCCTGAGTTGATATCGCAGAGAGGAACACCTGTGGGGAGCGTGTGGCAGTCTGCTGGAAAGGAATTTAGACACTAAATCGGGAGAATTGCAGTGACGCAGTTATCAGATGTGTGTGACAAGTAAGGCCTGCCCCATCCTGCAAAAACAGTGGACTTGGGAGGCCAATTGCCCGTACCCAACTCGCCACCCCTGGCCATTTCGCGGCGTTGTCGGGCGTGCGAGTTCTTGTCATAATTGACAGGCTCTGGCTCCGTTTCCGGCTACTGGCGGGGGACTTGTCTCGCTTGCAGCCGGACGTTGCCCCATGAAATTTTTCTCGAAAATTTTCGAGCCCACCAGGAATAAGCGGCTGAACGAGCTGATCGGATTCCTGTTGTGCATCTCCGCGCTCCTCCTCTTCCTTGCACTGGCGTCGTATTCGCCGCTGGACCCGTCGCTCAACAGCGCTTCCCTGCTGACCGGATCGCATGCCGCACGCAACTGGATCGGCATTCTCGGCGCTTACCTGTCGGACATCATTCTTCAATCGCTGGGAATCGGAGCGTTCCTGCTGCCTGTGTTCCTGGGCCTGCTGGGAGCGCGGTGGTTCCGCTCGCGGACCGTGCAGGCTCCCATCGCAAAGACTTTGGGCGCGATCTGGCTGCTGATGTTTGTGCCCGCGTTGCTCGCTATTTTGCCGGGACATCTGCATTGGATGGGCGCGATTCCGGTGGAAGGCCTGGTGGGACGGATCGTTGGAGATGCGCTCATTCACTATCTGAATGTCGCGGGCGCTTATATCGTCTGCACGACGGTTCTTGCGGTTGCGCTCTACCTGACCACGGCGTTTTCGTTCTCCGCGATTCAGGTGTGGGCGCCCACGCGGTTTGCGTTTGTGGTGGCATTGCGCGACCGCTGGCGCGATTGGCAGGATGAACGCGAGCGCCAGCGTCAGCAAAAGGAACTCGAAAAACGCCGCGCACAAAAGCCCGTGGTCAGCGCGCAACTTGTACCCGCACGCGCGCTCGCGCCGCGTCCGGAAGCTGTGCCCGAGCCAGCGCCGCGGCGCACTGAGCCGGTCGCGGAAGTCCAGACGCAGGACCGTGGCCCGACGGGCATTGAGCGCATGGCGGAAGAAGAAAATGTGGCCACGGGCGATGGTGTCGCTCCCTCGACGGAGCCAGCGCCAGTCACGCAGATCGAGGTCACGGACCGCGCCGACGTCGAGCGCAAGGCAAAGACGACCTTGCCCAAGATCGCGGGCAGCTACAGGCTGCCGCCATCGAGCCTGCTGCATCGTCCGGATGAGCAACAAGCGGTGCACGAGGACGAACTCAAGTTGCTGGCTCAGGTGCTGACGGACCGCTATGCCGAATTCGACGTGCACGGGCAGGTCACGCAGATCAACCCCGGGCCCGTGGTCACGACGTTCGAATACAAGCCGGAAGCCGGGATCAAGTACAGCCGCATCATTGGACTGACCGACGATCTTTGTTTAGCGCTGCGCGCGGAGAGCATTCTGGTGGAGCGCATGCCGGGCAAGAGCACGGTGGGGATTCAGGTGCCGAACCGCGACCGCGAAATTATCTGGCTGCGCGAGAACATCGAATCGCAGGAATTCCTCGGGTCGAAATCGAAGCTGACGCTGGCCATGGGCAAGGACATCAACGGGCGGCTCGCCGTCGCCGATCTGGCGGGCATGCCTCACCTGCTGATTGCGGGCTCGACGGGCACGGGCAAGAGCGTGGCCATCAACGCCATGATCATGTCGATCCTGTACAAGTCGACGCCCGATCAGGTGCGGCTGGTGCTGGTCGATCCCAAGCGTCTTGAGCTGGGGAATTACGAGGGCGTGCCGCATCTTTAT
>JBAVYO010000031.1:0-16265 GCA_049698855.1 Terriglobales bacterium | reverse complement strand
GGGTATCTCCAATCAGAAAAAATGACAGTGTGGCAGTAGGGAGCCGAGGCAAGCTACGCTCTGAACTCCCGCCGCACATACTCCATCGCCGCGTCGCGGCTAGTCAGCCGGCCTTCCAGTTGCGCATCTTCGACGGCGCCTAGAATTTCTTTGAAGCGGGGGCCCGGCTCGTAGCCCGCTTCGATCAGATCGTCGCCAGTTACCAGCGGCGTTGGCCGGATCGCTTCCGGCGGAATGGAGTGCAACTTTTCGCGCACATAGTCGTAGGCTTCAAGCAAGCCGTGGCTCGAAAGGGAATCGAGGCGATGCAGTTCCAGGTGTTCGTTGAACGAGGGCAGGCGCAGAAACTTTTTCAGCGTCGATTCCTTCATGCGGAACACGTGGCCGAAGCGCATGTGATTGTCGACCAGCGCTAGAATTTGGTCGGTCTCGTCGTTCGAGAAGCGCAGCCGCCGGCAGATTTCCGCGGCCATCTTCACGCCGATATCCACGTGCCCGTCGAAGCGTATGCGGTCTGGCGCAACCCGAAACGTGGGAGGCTTGCCTACATCGTGCAGCAGCGCTCCCCATGCGAGAGTCTTCGAGCAGCCCGCCGGCAGCTTATCGAGCAGCAGGAGTGTATGTACAAAAACGTCACCCTCGGGATGATATTGCGGAGGCTGTTCCACTCCCTTCATCTTTGAAATTTCCGGCAGCACCTGCGCCAGCAGCCCGGATTCGTCGAGCAGCTGAAACGCGCGCTGGGCGCGGCCTTCGGTGAGCATCTTGGTCAGCTCCTCGCGCACGCGCTCCTGCGAAACCTGGTGAATTTGCGGCGCGAGGAACTTCATGGCCGCGAACGTCGCAGGATCGATCGTGTATCCAAAGCGCGCCGCAAAACGCACGGCGCGCAACATTCGCAGCTTGTCCTCCGAGAAGCGCCTTTCCGGATCGCCAATCGCGCGAACGATTCCAGCTGCGAGATCGTCGCGTCCTCCAACAAAGTCCAGCACCTCATTCGTCACCGGATCGAGCAGCATCCCATTGATGGTGAAATCTCGCCGCTGCACGTCTTCGCGCGGGTCTCGCGTAAACCGCACTTCATCGGGATGTCGTCCATCGGAATATCCGACATCGGAGCGAAACGTAGCAACTTCGACCGTGCTCTTAAGCGCAGGCGACAACAGCGCAGGCGACAAAAGCGGAGATGACGCAGACGACGACAACGAACGCTCCGCCGAAAAACCACCCGCAGTTTCCGAAACGACCCGCCCGCTTTCAATCGCATCCTGCGAAGACGTATTTCCTCCGTGCTTCTCTGTGTCCTCTGTGGTTTGCGCTGTGAGCGGCACAAGCACCACGCCAAACTGCGCGCCCACAGCGAACGTCTGCGGAAAGATCCGCATGACTTGCTGCGGAGTCGCATCAGTCGCAACGTCGTAGTCCGCAGGTTCGCGCCCGAGCAGGAGATCGCGCACGCATCCGCCAGCAAAGTAAGCCTGATGTCCGCGCTCGCGCAGCGTGCGAACAATGTCAGTGGCGTGTTGTTGAGCGGTGGTCACAAGTACGATTCAGATCTCGATCATAGTGAGCGGTGAACTGGTTCGCCGCCGCAAGTTCCCAATCGTCTAAACTGGAAAGCGTAGAGCGAGAGCCGAAAGCCCAAAGCCGAGAGCCCAAAGCCCAGAGCCGAAAGCCCAAGCCCATTATGCCCGACGCGACCATCCTCGGCATCGAAAGCTCCTGTGACGAAACAGGTGCAGCCGTAGTGCGCGCGGGCGAGCAGATTCTTTCCAACGTAGTTGCATCGCAAATCGCCACGCATCAGCCTTACGGAGGAGTTGTCCCCGAACTCGCTTCACGCGAGCATCTGCGCGCCATAGTTCCCGTCGTCCGGCAGGCGTTGGCCGACGCCGGACAATCCTACGAATCCGTCGATGCCATCGCCGTCACTCAAGGCCCCGGTCTTGCTGGAGCGCTTCTCGTTGGCATCAGCTTTGCCAAAGCGCTGGCTTTCGCGCTCGACAAGCCGCTGATCGCCGTCAACCATCTTGAAGGCCACGTGCACGCCGTGCTGCTCGAGCAGCGTCAGGCCGCACAAGCCGACCTACAGTTCCCGGTACTCGCGCTGGTAGTCTCTGGCGGACACACTCACCTTTATATTGCCGTGCGCAATCAGAATCTCTGGACCTACGAGAATATAGGCCACACGCGAGATGATGCTGCAGGAGAAGCATTCGACAAGGTCGCCAAGCTTCTCGGTCTCGGCTATCCAGGAGGTCCGATCATCGACCGCCTTGCGCCCCATGGCGATCCGCGTGCCATCAAATTTCAGGTTGCACAGATCAAGCACCGCGACCGCAACGAACGCTCGACAAGCGATTACAAGAAGATCGAGGATGCCAAGCCTCGTTTCGATTTTTCTTACAGCGGCATTAAGACCGCAGTTTTGCGCTACGTCGAAACCGAGCGACTCGGCCCGTCGATTGAGCTGCGGCGTCTGGCGCTCGCCGAACTACTGCGGAATAAGCACGCCCAGCCCGCGCTAGAAGACTATCTCCGCTTCTGCGACCGCCAAACACTCAATCTCGTAGCGTCCTTCCAGCGCTCGATGGTCAGTGATCTGGTCACGAAAACCCTCGCTGCCGCGCGCGAGTACGATGCGGGCACTCTTCTGGTGAGTGGAGGAGTAGCCGCCAACCAGGAATTGCGCGCGACCTTCCAGCGCGAAGCTGAGATGCAGGGTCTGCCGGTCTTCTTCCCGTCCCGCAAGCTTTCGACAGATAACGCCGCCATGATCGCAGCCGCGGCTTTTCCGAAGTTCGCCCGCCGTGAGTTCATCTCGATGGACTTCTCCGCCGAGGCAAGCCTGCCGCTGAGGTGAAATGATTGGGAGCGCGGATTAAAGGCATGCCGTCGGGCCGGGTAGAGGACGGAGCCAGCCCGAAGTCAAGCTCGAAGCTCGCGGCTCGAAGCTTCTCTTGTTACAGAACCGTTACATTTCAGCGCTACAATGGTCGCGTGAAACCGACCATCTTCGTAGTGGAAGACGATCCCGATATTTCTCGTCTCGTGCGCCATCATCTCGAGGGCGCGAACTTCAATGTGCGGCTTTATGCGACGGGCAATCTCGTCGTCACCGACGCAGAACGGCAGCGGCCCGCCTTGTTCCTGCTCGATATCATGGTGCCAGGCAAAGACGGCCTGGAACTGTGCCGGCAGATTCGTCAGTCCGTTACGCTCGCTTCGGTCCCGGTTATTTTTCTGACCGCCAAAAGCAGCGAGGCCGATCGAATCCTCGGCTTGGAACTGGGCGGCGACGATTACATTCCCAAGCCCTTCAGCCCGCGTGAACTCGTCGCTCGCGTCAAGGCGGTGATGCGCCGCTTCGAGCGCCCGCTGCCGCCTCTTCCCACCAAGATAGAAGATGTCCACATCGACCCCGCCGCAATGACCCTGACCGTTCGCGGAAAGCAGGTTCCGACTACGGCCACCGAATTCAGGCTGCTCGATTACTTCATGCGGCACGCTGGCCGCGTGTTCACCCGCGACCAGTTGCTCGATTCGGTGTGGCGCGATACCGCGTATGTGACGCCACGTTCGGTGGACGTGTATGTGCGGCGCATCCGCGAAAAAATCGAGCCGGACCCGGAAAACCCGCACTACCTGAAAACGGTTCGCGGCGCCGGCTACCGCTTTGAGGTTCCTCGTTGAGAAGTCGTATCTTCGTCAAGTTGATGTTTGTTTTCATGCTTGTGATCGCGGTGACCGCCATCACGCTGCTATGGACTGTCCACAACGTTTGGGAGCGCACTCTGCGCCAGCAGATCGAGCGCGACCTCACGCAGAAAGTCCAGATGTTCGCCTACCGTGTGGAAAACGACCGCCAGCACACGCTCGCCGACATCGTTTCCCAGGAAGGCCAAGCTGCCGGAGCGCGCGCCACCGTCATCGATCCCACGGGAAAAGTGCTGGCCGATTCCGAGGCCGATCCCAGCACAATGGAGAATCACTCCAATCGTAAGGAGTTCGCAACCGCCCTCGGTGGCCGCCTCGGGATCGATGAGCGCAACAGCCGGACTCTGAACGTCCCCTTCTTGTACGTAGCCGCGCCGATTTCCGGCGGAGCCGTTCGTCTTGCCTACCCTTTGCCTGAGATCGAGATCACGGATCGCCCATTAGCACGGGCTTTGTTCTGGGGCGCGCTCACATCGTTTGTGATTGCCATGATGATTGCCGCTGCCGCCTCGCAGTATGTCGGCTTTCGTCTCCAGCGAATTGTGCGTTTTGCCGAACGCGTCGCCACTGGCGATCTCACTGCTCGCATCGCATCTACTGCCACGGATGAAATTGGCCAGGTTGCCGCCGCGCTCGACAAGACGGCGCGCCGCGTCGAACAAAGTTTTGATCGCCTGCAAACCAGCCAGAATGAGCTCGAAACGCTGCTCAACAGCATGCAGGATGCCGTGATCGCCATTGGAGCCGATGGCCGCGTGCAGTGGGCGAATCACGGCATCAACCGAATGCTGATGCGCGCGCCTCACCTGAATGCGCCCCTAATCGACAGCGTGCGCGATCCCGCTTTCCTGGCTGCCATCCAGGAGGCGGCGCGCGATCACGTGGTCAAATACGCTCGTTCCAGCACCATCGCTGCGGGCCGCATTTTCGACGTGACTGCGGCGCCCATGCCAGGAGGCGGCGCCGTCGCCGTGCTCCGCGATTTGACCGAAACGGAGCGCATGGAAAAAACGCGGCGCGATTTCATCGCCAATGTTTCCCATGAACTGCGCACTCCGCTTACCTCCATTCAGGGATACACCGAGACTCTGCTCGACAGTCCGCTGGCCGACAATCACGTGCGCGAGTTTCTTGAGATCATCCGCAAGAACGCGGCTCGCATGTCTCGCCTGACGGAGGACCTGCTGACCCTGGCGCGCGTCGAGTCCGGTGAGCAGCGGTTCATTATTCAGACCGTGAGCGCCGAAGAACTGTTGCAGGATGCGCTCGAAAGCTTTTACGAAGTGGCACGGCCCTACGGTGTGGAACTGGTAGTTGAAAACACCGTTCCCGATGCGCACGTTCATGCCGATCGGGAAGCGATCCATCAAATCTTCTCCAATCTCATCGAGAATGCCTTGAAGTACGCAGCGTCTGGCAAGAAGATTGTTCTCGGCGCGCGGGCGGCGGAGAACGGCGGCGTTGAGTTTTATGTTCGCGACCTGGGTCCGGGCATTTCTTCCGAGCACCTGCCACGCTTGTTCGAGCGCTTTTACCGTGTCGATAAAGCGCGCTCCCGGGAATCGGGTGGTACCGGACTTGGTCTGGCAATCGCCAAGCACATTGTTTTGGCGCATCGCGGGACCATCCGCGCCGAGAGCGACCTAAACCATGGCTCGGCGTTTTTCTTCACGCTCCCAGCCTCCGAGGCGGAAGCGGCATAGAAGCCGATGACGGAGGAGTTTCCGAGTTATCGCGTCAGTTGTTCGCCTTCGCTAAGACTATTCTTCCAGTTCGCTTTCTTCTGGCGCATCGGTTGGGCTCTCAAACTCCATACGATAGCCGTCGGGATCGGTAACCGGCACAACCCACATGCGGTTTCCTACAAAGGGACGTTTGCGCGTCTGAATTCCACGCGATTTGAACTCGCGGTAAAGAGCCAGCGCGTCTTCGCACTGGAAACAGACATTTACTCCAGTGCCCAGCGCTTGCGTTGGCTTACGTCCCGGCGAAAACTCTTGAAGCATAATGGCTGCGCCGCCAAGTTCAAGCCAACACCAGCGAATTCTCCCGTCGGGATTGTCCTCGGCCCGATCCGGAATCCACTGATTCTTCATTTTGAATCCAAGCCCATCGACATAGAAGCGCAGCAAAGCTTCCATGTTGCCGAAGAACGGCACTGACTGCTTAACGTTTACAGATGTGATGGTTGCGACGGCCACGATTCACCTCACGAGGATCACTGCATACGGTATCAACAGTTGCTTCTCTCCGGTACTTGGCGAAACATCGAGATCAATCCTCTGCGTTCGGACGTGAGCGGCGGTCTTCGGCGGGAATGCCCCAGTCCGGCATTATTTCCGCGATGGAATGTGCATTGAAAGCGGGTCTTTGCCGGCGTCTCTCCCGGAGGGTGAACATGGTGGCGAGGAGAAATCCTGTCAGGGCTCCGAGGAATCCTTCGGTGACGGAGACACTGTTGAAGGTTCGAAGGCCCTGGCCGGTGAGCAGGAATCCGGTATACGCCATCGCTCCAGTCCAGAAAATTCCGCGAAGTTTCATGGGCCCTCACATCCCCGCCGGTATCACAATATTGCCACAAAATGGGTCGCATCGCTGAGTGTCAAGGGATCACTGTTGACGGTAGTGGTCAAGTTTCAATGAAACTTGCCCACTACCCTGTTGACTTTTCCAGCAAGCTTCCTTTCCCAGCAGCCTTTTAGAGGGTGAGTCGAAGGCCTTTCAAATCACATATTTTGACCTTCTTTCATGGTTCGATTTGCCGGCGCGGGCTTGGATTGTGCCTTGCGGGAGATTGTCATTGGAGTCGCCGGGGAATCAAGACTTTGGGGATAATGTTTTGCAAAGTCTTGAGGCGAGGGGAGTTACGGGTAAAGTCTTGATTCTGCATTGATTAGAGTTCACTTTTTCTTGTTCCCCACAATTTCTACCGTCGGGGCGCCCGGATGAGCCCAGCCATCCGCAAAAAGACGCGAATGAATGGACGTCCAAGTTTTCTGCACCAATGTTCTTACTTCTTCTCTTACTTAGGCGCTGGACCCCGGCAACAGTGTTGATCAATTTTTCCGCGTCTTTGTTGGATTGTCTATGACGTGGGACACAATGAAATTGTGATGAATCGGGGTGCCGAAATGGGAAAGGACCGCGTGCATCTCCCCGGGATTGCAAAGGTGTGACGTAATCGCTTGCGGCGACGAGCGGGCGTCCTCAATGAGCGAGATCGCCTGTGGGTGTTGAAAAACTCGTTTCCCAAAAAATTGCAAAAAACTGATTTGCGTCAGGATGACCTATGAGCGACTTCCTCGACGCGGGTAGACATTTTTCATCCCCTAAATTTTGGCTGTTCGAGGCAGAAAGCGAGTTTTTCAACACCGGTGCCTGTTTACAGCAGCTACGAGTTCCCGATTGTTAAACGCTGCTGGCCCTTCTGAGACTTTTCTTGCCCCTGCGTCGTAATACGCATGAGCGAGAGGTATTGCCGATGAAACCCTTTTTGACCTTGCTTGTGATTGTCCTTCTGGCGCTGGGCGTTCTGGCCGGATGCGCGTCCGGCCCGAACCCGTCAAAAGGAACGGCCGGCGAGCACGGTGGAGTTGCGGGCTTCTGGCTCGGCCTCTGGCAAGGCTTTATTGCGCCCATTGTGTTCGTGGTCTCGCTGTTCCGGAGAGACCTCGGTATCTACGAGGTCCACAACAACGGCGCTTGGTACAACTTCGGCTATCTGTTCGGTCTAGCCTGCTTCTTCCGCGGCAAAGGCAATCGGGGGCCGCGGCGGGCGGTGAAGTTTGGCACCCCTCGCGGAGGCGCGGGTCAATGAGCGAAGTGGCCTGATAGCGTCAATCATCATGGAACTGCTCGAAGATTCGGGGTAGAGTATCTCTGTGAAACAGGTAGTAATCACATTGCTATTGTTTGCGACCCTGCCTGACCTTACGCTCCTTTTCGCACAGGCAAAGCTCTCAACGAATAGTCCACCGAATGGCGATCAGAGTCTAAAGATTACAAGAATCGGTGGAGGATATATGTTCGGTCGTCACGCGGCGTTCCGAACTTATGAGACTCCCGATCACACTGAAGCACTGGTTTGGTACGGTGAATTTCGGTCGGAAGAGGAATCGAAGCTCGCAACTGAACTGTCGCTCAAAGAACACAGGATAACTGGTACAGAGCACGTTAAAGACCTGAATGGACATGTGATCGGCGATCGAATCGTAGCGGCCCCGAAAGACGAAAAGAAAGTGTTCATGGTCATTCGAAAGCAAGGTCTCAACGCGGATGGTGACGTTGTCGGTGCGAAGGCCATTTCGGCGCGTCGCCCGAGCGACGGCAACGAAGCTGGATTGTCGTCAGCGGAGGCGGTTGCCGTTTTGCTGTCTCAGGCCCGATCAATGAAATTCAAAAGTCTGCCAGGCTGCGGGGACTTCCGATACGTCGTGAGCTTCTGAACTTCACGCTTCAAGGCAGCGAGACTCGCGACACATCGCGAGATCGCTTATTGACCTTGGTTTTCGGCGAAGACACGGCGCAAGTTCTTCTGCTGAAACATTCATTTTCCGCAAGGCTCATTCTTAGTTGTTAATCACCAAGCATTCTGAAGAGAAGACGGTTCCCCGACAGTGAGGGAATGGGGGCTGAAATGTCGCTTAACAGGTCAGGAAGCGAGATATGCGGCCTCCAGTATGTAACGGCCGCGTAAGGAAGACGCAGTTTCCGCCCAGATCGTTTCCGCGAAATCGGCTTAAAGCCATCACAGGAGAGTCGTCATGACATACACCAACTTCTTCAAACGCGCCGCCCAGAGTTTGTTCGTTATCGCGTGCATGGGGGTTTGCCAGGTTCGGGCAGCGACCGTTACGTTTTCTCTCAATAATCCAGTAGGACTCGCTCTCGACGCCAAAGGGAATCTCTACGTTGCCAATTATGGCGGCAATCAGGTATTGGTTTACAACCCGAGCTATGTTCAGGAGAACAGCGTTTCCAAGGGTGTGTCGGCCCCGCTAGGGGTGGCATTCGATTCACTCGGCAATCTATATGTATCCAACCGCAACGCAGGAACAGTTACCGTCTATAACTCGGCTCTGGCTCAGAATATCAACGCAACCATCAGTGGCTTGTCGTTTCCAACTGGGCTGGCTGTGGATGGCCTGGACGATGTGTGGGTGGTCAATGGCTTCGGCGGTCAGGCTGTCTACATGTACTCTCCGGCGGGTACGCTTCTCGGCACGTCCACTCCGGGGGTAGGCATCAGCAGTATCGCGATCAAGGGCCGATGGTACCTTTTAGGGTCTGCACCGAATTTCATACAGTATCCTGCCGGAGAAGTGTTAACCAACACCGGGGTTGCGGGTTCGTTCTCCTATTCCTCTCCGGGGGATTTAACGGTGGATGCTATGGCGTTCGATGCGAGCGGCAACTATTACGTGTTTAACCAGGATTCGGGCGGCACATTACTCTACGTGAATCCTTACACCAACTCCACCACAGTGGTGCTGAGCGGCTTCGCGTTGGGTATTGGCGGTATTGCTGTGGACTCGACGCGAGGGCGAATTTATCTGTCGGACTCTGGAAACAACATGATCTACGTCTACTCAACCAAAGGGAAACTGCTGAAGACGATCAAGTAAGCAAGAATGCATGCGATCAAGCGGATCGATGCTGCCTCGCCGGGCGGTAAGTCGGCGAATGGCAAGGAGTGCTCTCCTTTGTTGTGCTGGGTGCGGACTACTTCATCAAAGCGAAAAGAGAAGGGGTCCTGTTAGTCGCGCAATTCTGCGGAGCCTTCAAAGGACATAAAGGCAAGGGTCATTGACGATAAATCCCGACACCACGGCCGGTGGTTTCTTACAGTACGTACATGCGCAGCATCCACCAGACAAGGAATATCGCGACGATGGCCCCGGCGATGTGAACGATCCAGTCGCCAATTGTTTTCGGTTTTCCGAAATTGAACATTTAGCGATGGTAGCAGGCCTTGCCTCGCTGATGGACATCCCCAGTAGACTTACTTCGCGGCGAGGGATGGGGCTCTTCGACTGCGCGGGGCTGCGCTTCGCTTGGCCGCTTGCTCAGGAAGACAACTTATTTCAGTATTCCCGTCCAGTTGAGGATGACTTCCTGTGGCAGCGACTGGCCTCCGCTGAGCGGTTTCAGGGCAGGGAATCGTTCGCCGGCCGCCGCCGGCCCAATCCCCGCAAATTCATTCACGTGGATCGGCAGCGCGGACGGCGCTCCGAATTCGAATGTCTCCGGATTCTGAATCGTTACGGACATCAGCTTGTCCGCATTAGCGTAGTAGAGGTGCTTTCCATCCGGAGACCACGAAGCGAGGGTGCCTCCGTTAGTGGAGATTTGCCACTTGCCGCCAGGGCCGGGGAATGCGGTTACATAAACTTCATTCCTTCCCGACTCGTCCGAGTCGTAGGCGAGCCACTTGCCGTTTGGCGAAAGAACTGGATAGAGCTCGTTAGCAGGCGATTGCAGAAAAGGGGTCAACTTCCTCTCGCCGTCAAGATCCACGTAGTAAATATCCTGGCGTGTGGCACTGTTCTGCACATCGACAAAAAGATAGCGGCCGCTCGGGGACCAGCTGGCAACAACAGCATAGCCTGTGGGCGTCTCCAACTCTTCCCGGCCACCCGAACCATTCGTGGCCTGCAACCATACCCCCTGCGTGGAACCGCCCGCAATGCTGCTGACTGCAATCCTCTTCGCATCGGGAGAGAAGGCGAACCCGATATTAGATCCGTCGATAAACGTGCTGCGCGAGAGTGTATTCCGGCTGGTATCCACGATCCAGACGTCTCCGCGGTGCGTGTCGGGATCCCCGCGTACCAACCCAACCAGCGAACCTCCAAGGGCGGGCTCCGGTCGCAGATAGAGGCCGGGTTCGCCGAAGCGTCCCAACTCCTTGCCGCTTCCGTCCACCCACATGGGCTGTGTTTTTTGCAGCGTTCCGTGGCGGAAAACCAGCGTGCCGCGCGCGGCGGTGAAAGCCGCGACGTCACGCGCGTTCCAGTAGTCAAGTTTCTCAGCTACTGGCACGGGCTGGCCGCTCAGTTGCATTGATTTCGCCTCGAAAGGCTGGGCTACTAGTACCCCGTCCCGCAGATAGAGGAGGTATCCGCCGGCGTATTGCACATTAGAGCCACGCTCCAGAACTTGACGCTCCCTTTCGCCGGAGAGCGATGCCCCTTCGAGCGAACTGGCGCTCCCCACCGCTCCCTGGACATCGCGGGCATTGAACAAAAAGTGATCGCCATCCGGCAGGAAATACGGGTTGCGATGCGTCCAACCGGGTTTCGCGTCCGTAACCTTTTCAGGTGTCCCTCCTCCGTCCGACACCTTGTAGAGCGATTCATGAATGTTTGGCGTGAAAACGATGACGCCACGCTGGCTCCATGCCCCGCCGCGCCCTTCGGGAGCATCGCAAATGATCTGGACTGGCCCTCCGCCGACGGCGATCTTTTTCAGCTTCCCCGCCGAAAAGAACGCGATGTACTTTTCGTCGGGCGACCAAAAGGGAAAACTCGGATGCTCGTTTTCCGCTAACGGGCTGACAGTGCCCGTGGCTACGTCGCGGACCCACAACTTCGTGTCGCCCAAGATACCGGTCAGGAAGGCAAGTCTTGAACCGTCCGGCGAAAGCGCCGGTGCCCCGGCTGAAACCGGCGCATAATCCGCGTCCACAGGCGCGAGCCACGCCGCCGTCATCGGTCGACGAGCCTCTTCAAGCTGGCTGCGGCTGGAGAGGAAAAAAGCGAGGGCGGCAGCAGCAAGAATCCAGCCGACGGCAGCCGCAATCATGATCGTGCGCTTCTGTACGACGCGGCGGGCGCGCACCTGCGCGGGCGCAGCCAGTTGGCTGGCAGAGGCCTCCGCAATCCACTTCAATTGCAGCTTCAGATCGTGCACAGTCTGAAAGCGTTCTTCCGGGTCCTTCGCCAGACAGGTTCTGACAACTTGGGCTAACGCTGGTGGAGTCATCGGCTGCGCCACAGAAATGGGCGGAGGCTCGGACGCGAGAATGGCCGCTACGATGCTGGCCTGGCTCTTGCCTGTGAATGCGCGCTTGCCGGTGACCATCTCGTACAGCATGGCGCCCATGGCAAAGATGTCAGAGCGCGCATCGGCTTCCTTGCCTTCCGTCTGCTCGGGCGACATGTATTGGAACGTGCCCACTATGGTGCCTTGGGCGGTCAGAGGCTGGTCTGCCGATGGGTGCGAAATCGTCATGGTCAGACTGGAAACGGGAGCCGGGCCGGACGGAGTTGCCTTGGCCAGGCCGAAATCCATGAGCTTTGCTCCGGTCTTGGCCAGCATCACGTTTCCGGGCTTCAGGTCGCGATGCACGACACCGCTCTTGTGCGCTCGCTCCAGACCTTCACAAATCTCAATTCCATATTTCAACACCTGCTCAGTCGGTAGAGGACCTTTCGTCAATCGGTCGGCTAGCGTCTCGCCTTCGAGCAGCTCCATGACCAGGAAGTCGACGCCATCCTGATGGCCGACATCATGCAGGGTGCAGATGTTGGGATGGTTCAGAGAAGATATGGCGCGGGCTTCGCGGTCGAAACGCTGCTTGGCGTCTGGATTGTCGGAGAGATGACTGGGCAGAATCTTGACGGCGACACTGCGGTCGAGGCGGGTATCCTTTGCCCGGTACACCTCTCCCATTCCGCCCGCACCTAGCGGCGATTGGATTTCATACGGCCCAAGTCTGGTGCCCGACGGGAGCGACATAGGTGGGGGCCATTATAGCTCGGGCACACATCGCATGCGGATGCGACGATCCTGAGCATATCGTCAACAGCCCGGAAGCTCACCCAGGCGCTGATCGCTCCCCATCAGTGTTGACCGTAGCTTCTGACCAATGAAATTTCGGACTCGGAACGCTACGCGCCGGGGTGAAGCAATCGCACCAGCCAGAACGCAGCCGCTCCGACCAGCGCCGCCGCCGGAATGGTCAGAATCCAGGCCCAGACGATGCGCCTCGCCACTCCCCAGCGCACGGCCGAGAGGCGATTGACGGCGCCGACTCCGACGATCGCGCCCGTGATGGTGTGGGTTGTGCTCACGGGAATACCGGCGAGTGCCGTGGAGAAGAGGGTGATCGCGCCCGCCGCCTCGGCGCAGAATCCTCCCACCGGCCTGAGCTTAGTGATGCGCGATCCCATGGTATGAACAATCCGCCAGCCGCCAAAATATGTCCCCAGGGCGATCGACAAATGAGCCGCCAGAATAATGGGCCAGTGAAATTTCCCCCAGTTGCCGGCCAGTTCCGACGCACTCAAATAATGCGCTCCATACAGAGCGGAAGCCACGATGCCCATGGTTTTCTGCGCGTCGTTGCCGCCGTGGCCCAGGCTGTAAGCTGCCGCCGAAAGGAGTTGCAGCTTGCGAAACCACGCGTCGATTCGCCGCGGCGCTTTATTTTGCAGAAGCCAGTAGACGGCAACCATGAAAGTAAAGCCCAGGACGAGTCCCATGATTGGCGCGACCACAATGAAGATCAGGGTCTTGTACCAGCCCTCGGCAATAATCACGTGCCATCCGGATCGCATGACCGCGGCACCGGCGTAGCCGCCAATCAAGGCATGGGAGGAAGAAGTCGGCAGGCCCCACCACCACGTCAGCAAGTCCCAGACGATGGCGCCAAATAATCCTGTGATCACGACGTACTGGGTCACGGATTCGACGTGGATCATGCCGCTGCCGATCATTTTGGCGACGGCCGTGCCCAGAAGAAATGCAGCCACGAAATTGAAGAACGCGGCCCACAACACGGCCAGCTTCGGGGATAAGACGCGGGTGGAGACTACAGTGGCAATACTGTTGGCGGCGTCGTGAAATCCGTTCAAGAAATCGAAGATCAGTGCGACCAATATTGTGACGATCAGCAGAAGAAGATCGGCCTTCACCATGTTTCCTATTAAGTAAATTTGTGGGGCTATGTATTTTTCAGAACCACAGTTTCCAGCACGTTGGCGACGTCCTCCGCCTTGTCAGTCGCCCTCTCGAGGAATTCCAGCAGTTCCTTGATTTTAATAAGATTGATTGGATCTTTTTCGCCTTCAAACAGCTTGGCGATCGCGACTTGCGCCACCTGGTCGGCCTCGTTTTCCAGGCGATTGATCTCGACGCAATGGCCCAGGATATTGTCATTTTTCTGCATCAGAGACACAGCCTTCTGCAATTCCTCGCATTGCCTCAAGATGATTGCAGCCAATTCTCCGGCGGCCGGCGGCGGGGCGGCGATTCGATACATTTCGATGCGGGCGGCGGAGGCATTGACGAAATCGAGGACATCGTCGAGCTTGGATGCCAACTCGTGAATGTCTTCCCGGTCGAAAGGTGTGATGAATGTCTGGTTGAGTTTAGTCAGGATGGCATGAGTGAGTTCATCGCCTTCGCGTTCAATGCGGTGAATCTCGTCTATTTTCTTCCCGACATCGCGGTAGTTCGCGAAGAGATCGACCAGCGTACGAGCCCCGGCGATGAGGTTGTCGGACATCGCCGAGAACATGGCAAAAAAACTATTATCTTTAGGAATAAGGCGGAACATGTCGGAGCAAGGGACTCCAAGAATATTTGTTTACAGTCGGTTGTAACGGTCGGAGCAGGCAACTATCTCACGCGGAAACGCGCTGAGTCAATCGCGATCACGGAAATGGCGTGGACGCCAGAAGGACGTCTTCCGGGAATGATGGTTATAGCGGCGGTTAACGCGCCGTTCGACGATCGGCGGCGATTGGGGAACGCCTGCGCATCCCGAGCCAAACGATCAGGAACAAAGCAAGAACCGTACCGGCTCCCACTGCGATTCGTTGGAGAAACTCGAGAAAAAGAACTCCTAAGCCCATTGAATCATTGTGCAGTTCCCGGAACGCGTGAGCGAGATAACGACGGTAATACTTACGACTGTGCATGGGAGGCTCCGCGCGAAGAGTCGTTGTTGCATCGGAGTTTGGGGCTAGCTCCAATTTCACCGTTTCGTCAGGCACTGGCTCCGAACGGCGGTCCTCTGCTCCAGAATCGCGGCGGTTTCCAGCTCGCGGAGAGACAAGAAATTTATCGCGTTGTAACCTGCCCCTGTAGCGCTAGGCATTACACTGGCGACAGGTGTGTGTGTCACACACTTGGTTGATACCGCTCGCGTCAATGGGAGCGGGTTCGGCATCCAATAGACTATGAAGCAGACCCGGTGGTGTCCATGAGTACAGTCAGCGTGAAAACGCCTTCGCCCGAGCCATCCTGCCATGACTTGGTGAAGCGCACGGTGGAAGCGTGCGAACTGGCGCGTCAGGCCGCGGCCATCGCAGCCGAAGGCATTGCCACCGGTTCCATGTCACGGCTCAACGACATCCGCCAATGCGAAAAGGATCTGGACTCGATCGACGTGGAAGTCGACTCGGGTGTGACCTCTACAATCACCCGTGTCCCTGAGGCCGAAACGCGCCAGTTGCTGGCTTGCATGAAGTTGATGATCGGACTGGAGCGTATTGGCGATCTGCTTTTGAGCTTTGCCACCAGCGCCGAGTCAGCCGGTGCTCGCATCGATCCGCAGGATGCACGCGAGTTGACCCAGATGGCGACGATTCTCGAAAAAATGCTCGCCGATGTCGGCCGTTCCTTTTCCCAGCGTGACGTGAAAAAAGCCATCGAAGTGCTGCGTGCCGATGCCGAGATGGATCGGTTGCGCAATCTGATTTTTCTACGCCACATAGAGAATCCCGAAAACCTGGAACGCCGCGCCAGCTTGCAGGTCATCTTTATGACCCAGTCCCTCGAACGCGCCGGCGATCACGCAAAAAATCTTGCCGAAGAAGTGTGCCACTTCGTCAGCGGACGCAGCGTCCGGCATCTGCTTATGGCTTACGACAAGCCCAAGGAGCAAATGTTCATCGAATGGCTGCGGCACAAAGACGACGTGCGGTAGGCACATGGTCCCTGTCATGTAGAGCGGAGCCAAGGCTTCACGAAGAAAAGCTGCGGCGGAGTCGAAACATCGCTGCTTCCCGATGTAGGCTGTACCGCCAGCGAGGCGTCCGCACAATCCAGCCCCCAACAGCAAATCAAATCCAGACTTGTCCCGCGTGAAGCGCACCGGTTCATTCGAAGGTTCGGTCCCCGACAAACACTACGCACCTGGCTTGACAGCCAGACCATCCGGCGCGAGACTCGGTCAGGTTCCACGGTTTCAGGTTGCATGGCGCGGTCGATTTGTCAGTGCGCCTGTAAGGACCGGAGCTTAAGACCACACGGTGCGTTGCCGAATGGCGGAATTTTCTCAATCTGACGATCCAGTGTCGGCTATCGACGCTCCCTTGCCAATGGCTGCGGGGAACACGATTCTTCCACCCGACAAGCGCGGTGCAGAGGACGCGCTGAACGAAACCGAACTGGAGGCAGCTCTTCAGCTTCTGGTGGAGCGCGCGCAATACATCACGGGGGCAACTGGAACCGCGCTGGCTTTGCCTCGCGATGGCGAGATGATTTGCCGCGCCAGCACAGGTTCCAGCGCACCCGCGGTCGGCGCCCGGCTCCAGGTG
>JBAVYO010000030.1:0-16508 GCA_049698855.1 Terriglobales bacterium | reverse complement strand
CATATTGCAAGTAGGCTTTCTTTCCGCGAGACATTGACGCAACCATATTCGCAAGACCCGCCGCCATCGCTCCGCTGGCCGCGGCCGCGCTGCCGCCGCCAGGAGTTGCCGTTGGCGCGGCGAGCTGCTCGATGAATGGTTCGACGCCCGCGCGCAATCCGCCGACGGCCATCTTTCCGCCCATCACTGCCGACAGCCGGTTTTCCAAAATCAGGGAGGAATCAAAGCTCTCAACCTGGAGGAACCACTCCGCAGCCTGCTCCAGAGCCTTCTTCGGAATCAGCCCGACGATCTCGCTGGAAACCGGGATCACGCCGTAGCGCGCTGCTTCGCGCTTCACATACTCAAAAACGCGGTGAACGGGAGTTTGCTCGAAATCGGTCAGGTTCATGGAAACCTGTGCCATCCCGCGCACCAGGAATCCCGCGCCCTTCACAAAGCGCAGGCCGCCGCTCGAAAAGCGCACTGCTTTGGCAATCTTCTTGGCGATGTCAACGTCAGTGGTGTTGAGAAAAACGTTATAGGCAACTAAGAATTTGCGGGCTCCAACGACCGTTGCACCCGCTGTCGGATGCACGCGCAGTTCGCCGAAATCGGGCTTGCGCGCCGGGTTGGTAGCAATCTCGGCGCGGATGCCTTCAAACTGGCCGCGGCGAATATTCTCCAGGCCCTGCCGCTCCGGCGATGTTGCGGCGGCTTCGTATAAATAAACCGGAATCTCGTAACGCTTCCAAATTTCCGCACCGACGTGCCGCGCCATCGCGACGCAGTCTTCGATGCTGACGCCATCGATGGGGATAAACGGCACCACATCGGTCGCGCCCATCCGCGGATGCGCGCCTTGATGTTTGGTCAGATCGATCAGCTCGGCGGCCTTCCCTGCCCCGCGAATCGCCGCCTCCTGAATCGGCTCGCGCTCGCCGACCAGCGTAATCACACATCGGTTATGGTCGGAATCCATTTCACGATCGAGAAGAAAAACGCCGGGAATTTTCATTGCCTCAATAATGGCGTCGACTTTTGCCTTATCGCGGCCTTCGGAGAAATTAGGAACGCATTCCACAAGAGTGCTTGGCATATGCGGAAAGGATAATGGGGTGTGGTTCAGTCAGGCAACCGCCGAGGCATACGGCGTACGGCAAGAAGCAATTTAAAGAGGCTCCGATCATGCGTGGCGCGGACACTCCTGTCCGCGCGAACGCTAGCATCTGCAGGTGCGCCGGCCCAGGAAGTTGTTCAGAGACGCCCTAAAATATTGCCTTTACGCGCGGCCCGCGTATTAGGATTCCAAAATGATCAGGGCGTTGAAACAACATATTCGATGGCTTGTAAACTTCTGGCCTCCTTTTCTGGGTGCGGGAATCCGCGTCAAGCGGCTCCAGGCGGATTGGAAGGCTATCGATGTCGAGATGAAGCTTCGTTTCTGGAACTCAAATTATGTCGGCACGCATTATGGAGGCTCGCTATATTCGATGACCGATCCGTTTTACATGCTGATGCTCCTTGAGAATCTGGGCCGCGACTATATCGTCTGGGACAAGAGCGCGAACATTCGTTTTAGAAAACCCGGCAAAGGCACGGTGCGCGCGGAATTCCGGCTGACCGACAGCCAGCTCGAGGAAATACGCGGCAAATTGCAAACGCTGGACAAGATTGAGCCAGTCTTCATCGTGCAAGTCAAGGACGAGTCCGGCGCTCTGGTCGCAGAGGTTGAAAAAGTTTTACATGTGCGAAAAAAACAGCGCGACAATCTTGAAAACGGCGCTGCCAAGATTTGACAGTCCGCCGCGTTAACAGGCAGACTGCGGATAACATGCGCCTCGCACCCCGCCTCTCCGGCCGTGGCTTCACCTGAATCTAGCCTTCGCAAACGTCCGTCGGCCGTTTCCCATCTTCAATACTGATCGCCCTGAAAGGATGCCATTTCTTATGCGCCGCCATCTCGTCGCATTGCTGCTTCTGTTTACCCTGTTCCCGGTTCTTGCGCTAAACGCTTTCGCGCAGACGCAGCGCCACTTCACATTCCACTAGGGTTTCACGGTAAAAAACGTTAAACCGGGCGAGCGCGTGCGCGTCTGGATTCCCCTCGCCCATTCCGACGCTTTCCAGGAAGTCAAAGTCACGGCGAAATCTGGAGATTTGCTGCTCAAGCAATTCCGGCAATCTCAATATGGCAATGAAGTTCTTTATGCCGAGGCTGCGAAAGCGAATCAAGAGGAATACAAATTCACGGTCGATTACGATGTGGTGCGCCGCGAGCACGTTGTGCTCGTCAACGGAAAACCCGCGCCGGGTGCGCTAAAACACAAGCCCGAGCCTAAACTCGAACTCGCGCGATTTCTCGAGCCAGACCGCCTGGTGCCGATCACAGGTGTTCCCGCGCAACTCGCTGCCGAACAAACCAAGGGCGCAACCACGCAGCTTGAAAAAGCGAAAGACATTTACGAATACGTCTTCCGCACCATGCGCTATGACAAATCAGGCGCCGGATGGGGGCACGGCGATACGCTCTGGGCTTGCGATTCCAAGCACGGCAACTGCACCGACTTCCATTCCGTCTTTATTTCGATGGCACGCTCGCAGAAAATTCCCGCACGCTTCGAGATCGGATTTCCGCTCCCCACCGACAAGTCCTCGGGCGAGCTCCCGGGCTACCATTGCTGGGCCGAGTTTTACATAGACTCGATCGGCTGGATTCCCGTGGACATCTCCGAGGCCTGGAAGCATCCGGAGAATCACGACTACTTTTTCGGAGCGCACGACGTGAATCGCTTCCAACTCAGTGCGGGCCGCGACCTGAAACTCACCCCCGCGCAGGATGGCGCTCCGCTCAACTATTTTTTCTATCCTTACGTCGAAGCCGGCGGCAAGGAACATTCGAACGTGTCGATTGATTTTTCTTTTGCCGACGCCGCTCCAGCAACCCGAAGCGGCGCACAGTAAGCCTTGTAGATGAAAATGCAAATTTGCCTGATAGAATCTCTTTCGCAGCACGAATCGTTCGCAGCGAAGCCGATCGGACAACGAAGGAGGAGTCCACGATGCCAAAGTTCATAATCGAGCGCGAAATCCCCAATGCAGGCAAGCTTTCGCCCCAGGAACTCCAGGGAATCTCGCAGAAATCCTGCGGCGTTCTGCGGCAAATGGGACCGCAGATTCAGTGGGTGGAAAGCTTCGTTACCGACGACAAGATTTACTGCGTCTACATTGCCCCGAATGAAGAAAGCGTCCGCGCGCATGCCCGCCAGGGTGGCTTTCCCGCCAACCGCATTTCGGCTGTCCGCTCCGTCATAGGACCGACCACGGCGGAAGGCTGAGCGAAACCCGGTGAACGATTCTCGCACCCCGGACGTTCGTAGGCTGGAGGTTCGCAGCCCGGAAGTTCGTCGGCCAACCATCGGTGTATTCGATTCGGGCGTGGGCGGGCTCACGGTCTTGCGCGCCCTCGTCCACCGAATCCCCGACGCCAATTATTTTTATTTTGGTGATACGGCTCGCCTGCCCTACGGCTCCAAGTCGGCATCCACGGTCGCCCACTACGCCGTTGGCGCCATCAACTATCTACAGGAGCGTGGCGCGGAACTTCTGGTTATCGCCTGCAACACGGCCACCGCGCTTGCGTTCGATGAAATTCGTGCCGCCTCGAAGGTGAAAGTCATCGGCGTAGTCGAACCGGGAGCCAATGCCGCGTCCTCTGCCAGCCGCACGCACAATGTCGTCGTCATCGGCACCGATGCTACCGTATCCAGCCACGCTTACCGCCGTGCCCTCGAAGCCAGGAATGTCGTGGTCAAGGAAAAGGCTTGTCCGCTTTTTGTGCCGCTGGTCGAAGAAGGTTGGATCGACCACCCCGTGACCGAGCAGGTCGCGCGCATTTATCTGGGCCAAGCTTTTTCGGATGACGCTAGCAATGCCGATGTTCTCGTGCTCGGGTGCACGCACTATCCCCTGCTGAAACCCGTTCTTCGCCGGATCGCGCCCCCGCATGTGGAGATCGTCGATTCGGCTGACTCCACCGCGCAGGAAGTTGCCCGCCAATTGCAGATCCATCCGCTTGCTTCTTCCTCGGACGCGGAGCGCCGTGCAAGCGCACGCCTCAAGTTCTTTGCGACCGACTCCGCCGAAAAATTCAAGAAGATGGGCAGCCGCTTCTTAGGACTTCCGGTGGAGGATGTGCTGCACGTAGATTTGAAGGAATAGTTGAGCTGCGAGCTTCGAGCAATCTGGTTTCCGCGTGTCGTACTAGCCTAGCTTCCAACAAAAACGACCGCATTTCGCGGCCGTTTTCTGGGCTCCTAACCTCGAAACCTGTACAGCCAGAATCGAGTACACCAAAATCTAGTACAGCCGGAAGCTCACTTCTACATTGATCTGCACCGCTACCGGCTTGTTGTCCTTCATCGCCGGTTCAAAGCGCCAGTTCTTCACGGCTTCAATTGCCTTTTCATCCAGGCCCAAACCCAGCGTACGCTGCACCTTGATGTCGCGGGGCTTGCCATCCGGCCCCACCACCAGCCACAGTACGCATGTGCCTTGGAATTTCGCCTTGCGTGCTTCTTCAGAATACTCGGGATCGGGCGCGTAAATTGCCTTCGGGGCCGATACCCCTCCGCCTACGCGAAACGCTCCACCACCTGTACCGCCGCCATGTCCCGGCCCAAATCCCGGACCTTCGCCGCTGCCAACTCCACCGCCGCTGCCGGAGCCAATCCCTCCGCCCGAGCCCGTTCCATTTGAAGGAAACGCGGCCGGAACATGCGAAAGAGGATCGCCCAAGTTCGGCAGATTCGGCTGCTGCAGGTGAACATCGGGCGGAATCACAACCGTCGGTTCCATCGGCAGCTTCGGGTCCAGGTTTCGCACCACCGCTGCCGGTGGCGTGAATTGCTGCATCGACTGTCTCGGCAGCCGTCCCTGAGAAGCTTGCAGTTTGTCGCGATCACCGCCGCCGCCACCACCACCGGAAACGGTTTTCGAAGGCTCCAGTGTTGGCATATCGCTGGGAGCGATCAATTCCACCGTATCTTTCGGCTTCACAATCTCCTTGACCATCCGCTGGCCCAGGATCGTCCCGACAATGATCAGCGCGATTGCCACCAGGTGAATAATCGTCGAACCGACCGCGCCCTTGCCCTTGTAGTTGTAAAAACCCCAGATGTCACGAACCGGAATCGGCTTCGATGTCAGCACCAGAGGGGGCAGTTTTTTGGGAAAGAAGAATTCGTCAATATTGCGGAACAGGGATTTCCAGAGCGGCTCGTCAAGCGTCTGGTTATTCAGCAGCAGATGCAGTTCGGGTCCCTGATCGGGTGCCGGCATGTTCGGTCGTGTTTCGCTATTGCCCATACTCTTTCAGGAATGGCCCCCGGAAATCGCCCCGCCTGCCAACTCCGGGGAAACCGATAGATTACTACTGCCAAACATCCATTTGGATGCGCGATCCAGCTTGCGAGGTTCTCCAGGAAACTCAGAGAGCAGTGGTCGTATCAACTCTCGCAATAGCTTAGATGCGGAATGCTCTTCGATCTACGGAAAATTGTACACGCTTTTCCACCGGCCGAGGCACTACTTTATGGAATTCGCGCTCCATGTACCCTTCTAATAGACAGCGTCCTTTCGCGCTCCCTATAATGAAAAGATTCAATCATTTGGAGAAACCTGCGAGTGCCGCTGGACCTGAAATCCACAATCAATCTGCCGAAGACCGCTTTCCCCATGAAGGCCAACCTGCCGCAGAACGAGCCCAAGATGCTGGCTCGCTGGGAGCAGGAGAAGCTTTACGAGCGCATCCGCGCGGCGCGCAAGGGCTCGCCAAAGTACATCCTCCACGATGGTCCTCCCTACACCAGCGGGCCAATCCATCTGGGCACGGCGATGAATAAGTGCCTTAAGGACTTCATCGTCAAGTCGAAAACCATGTCCGGCTTCGATGCGCCGTACGTTCCCGGATGGGATTGCCACGGCCTGCCCATCGAAATCAAAGTGGATAAAGAACTCGGCGGGAAAAAGCTGCAAATGCCGGTGCTTTCCGTGCGCAACGCCTGCCGCAAGTATGCGCAGAAGTTTCTCGACCTTCAGCGCACGCAGTTCAAGCGCATAGGAGTGTTTGGCCGCTTTGACCAGCCCTATGCCACCATGACTCCGCAGTACGAGTCGGTGGTGTTGCAGACCTTCTTCTCGTTCTACGAAAACGACTTCGTCTACAAAGGCCTGCGCGCCGTCTACTGGTGCATGCATGACGAAACCGCTCTAGCCGAGGCTGAAGTCGAGTACGAGAACCACACCAGCCCAACCGTTTGGTTAAAGTATGCGTTGCTCGACGATCCGGCAAAGATAGATCCTTCGCTCGCCGGGAAAAAGCTCTCGACCATTATTTGGACGACCACACCGTGGACTTTGCCGGCTTCGATGGCCGTTGCGTTTCATCCCGATGAAGAGTATGTCGCGCTGGAATCTGGAGGCGAGGGTTACATCGTCGCCGCAAAGCTCGCGAATGATGCAGCCGCAAAATGCGGCTTGGCCGATCCGCGTCCTCTGGCCCACTTTCCCGGACGCAAACTCGAGCGCCTTAACTTTCAGCATCCGTTCCTCGACCGCAAAGTTCTCGGTGTGCTAGCCGACTACGTCACAATGGACACCGGAACCGGCGTGGTCCACACGGCGCCGTCGCACGGAGCCGAAGACTTTATAACTGGCGTTAAGTACGGACTCGATGCCACCAGCAACGTCGACGAAAAAGGCATCCTGCGCAACGGCCTGCCCGAATACGACGGCAAGCGCGTGTGGGACGCCAATCAGCCGATCATCGACCTGGTCAAGAGCCGAGGCGCGCTGCTGCACTCCGACAAAACTGAGCATTCGTATCCTGTGTGCTGGCGCTGTCACAACCCCGTGATTTTCCGTGCCACCGAGCAGTGGTTCATCTCGATGGAAACGCTTATGCCCGGCGGCCGCAGCAAAGACGACACGCTGCGTACGCGCACGCTCGAAGAAATCAAAAAAGTGAAATGGGATCCAGCGTGGGGCGAAGAGCGCTTATCGAACATGCTACAGACGCGGCCTGACTGGTGCATCTCGCGGCAGCGCGTCTGGGGAGTGCCGATCGCGGTTTTTCTATGCCAAGGTTGCGGGAAGCCGCTCAACGTTCCCGGCGTTAACAAAAAAGTGGTCGAGCTATTTGCACGTTCCGGCGCAGACGCGTGGTTCACGCCCGAATCCGACAACATTCTTCCAAGTGGAACCAAGTGCCCACAATGCGCCGGTACTGCGTTCGAAAAAGAAACCGACATCTTCGACGTCTGGCTGGAATCCGGCGCAAGTTATCTTGCACTGGTCGCGGCCGAGCCGGAATACCCGTGGCCATCCGATCTCTACCTCGAAGGCGGCGATCAGTATCGCGGATGGTTCCAGTCCTCCCTGCTCTGCGCCATGGGCACGCACGCCTCGCCTCCGTACAAGAATGTAGTTACACCCGGCTGGACCCTCGACGAATCGCGTCAGGCGATGTCAAAGTCGCGCGGCAACGACGTCGATCCTGTAGATATCGCAAGCCGGCTTGGGGGCGAGATCGTCCGCTTCTGGGTCGCGTCCGTCGACTTCCGTGAAGACGTAGTCGGCTCCGAAGCGCTCATGCAGCGCGTCGGGGAAAACTATAAGAAGATTCGCAACACGTTCCGATACATCCTGAGCAACCTTTACGATTTCGATCCCGCGAAAGATGCGGTGGCGTTCGAGAAGATGGAAGAACTCGACCAATACATGCTGCGGCAAACCTCCGCGTTCGCCGCGGATGTAAGGAACTCCTACGACGAATTCGCCTTCCACAAGATTTACCAGCGCGTGAATAACTTCTGCATCGTTGATTTAAGCGCGTTTTATTTCGACGTACTAAAAGATCGCCTCTACATTTCCGCGGCGAAGTCGCAGGCCCGCCGCTCGGCGCAAACTGCGATCTGGCGGATTGGCGAAGCGCTGGTGCGGCTGCTCGCGCCGATCATGACGTTTACATCCGAAGAAGTCTGGCAACATCTGCCCAAGAGCGAAAGCCGCGAGGAAAGTGTGCATCTCGCGATGTTCCCGAACTCCGAAAGCATCCTTGGCCCGAACGTCGCCGAACACGACGAGGCCAAAGAGAAAGACTGGCAGAGCCTGCGCTCGATTCGCGACGAAGTCCTGAAAGCCCTGGAAGAAGCGCGCAATGCAAAACTCATCGGCACGGGCCTCGAAGCGCAAGT
The DNA here is from genome assembly GCA_049698855.1 of Terriglobales bacterium. Classification (GTDB taxonomy): domain Bacteria; phylum Acidobacteriota; class Terriglobia; order Terriglobales; family Acidobacteriaceae; genus Acidiflorens. The sequence goes on along the minus strand of JBAVYO010000030.1, from coordinate 8,274 downwards.
GCAGCTCACCGCGCCCGAGCCAGTTTATGCGCTGCTGAAACGTTACGAATCTCAACTTCGCTACCTCTTCATCGTCTCGGCCGTAGAGACGCGGCTTGCCGTGTCTTCCGACAGCGGCACAGGCGGCCTCAAAGTTGAAGTCAAGAAAGCCGACGGCCAGAAATGCGAGCGCTGCTGGAATTACTCGACTCACGTCGGTGAAGATCAGACTTATCCAACCGTGTGCGAACGTTGCAGCGCTGTGCTCAAAGAAATCTAATCATTTTTTCTCATGCGCAAATATTATTTTCTGATCGCCGCCGCCGTCCTCGCTCTCGACCGCTACACCAAGTGGCTCATTTCTCATCGCCTGACCATGCACGATAGCATCCCAGTGATCCCCGGTTTCTTTCGCATTATTCACACCGAGAACCCTGGCGCGGCATTCGGCATTTTTGCCGACTCGCCATCGCCCTGGAAAATCGCAATGCTGATCCTGTTTTCTGTGGTCGCGCTCGTCATCGTTTCGGTGCTGCTGTGGAAGTCGAGTCATGCCATGACTTCAACCGGAGTCGGTCTCTCTTTGATTCTCGGCGGCGCGCTAGGCAACCTCTGGGATCGCATCGTAAGCCGCCGCGTCGTCGACTTCCTGCTTTTCTATGTCCGCCACTATCAGTGGCCCGCGTTCAACGTCGCCGATAGCGCAATTGTGGTCGGCGCCTGCCTGCTGGTGTTGGAGATCCTGTTCACGAAGTCGCCGAGCGAGCAATCGGCGTAGTGACTTACCTCTCCTATGCCAATTGCTCCCAGCTCACGTTGAGGGCGGCGCCCAGCTTCTTCCATGTGCTCACAGAGCCGGATTTGCGGTTGGTTTCGATGGCTGCGATAAGTGCGCGCGACACCTTCGCCTTCTTTGCCAGTTGTTCCTGCGTGAGCTTGCGGTACTCGCGCCAGACGCGAAGCGCTGGCTCTCCCTGCAGGCGGCGCTCGGTGATCTCCAGGGGGATGAGTTCGTCCTCGCCAGATTCGAGACGAACCTTGGCGGCATCGTAGGCCTTCACGTCGGCGAGCATTTCCGCATCTTCCATCAGCTTCCGCAGGGCTTCCGCCGGAATCACAGCAAATTCCCTGCCGTTGCGGTTAATGGTCTCAATACGCATCAGTAAATTCCCCCTCTCGCTCCCACTCCTAATGCCCATAATTCAAGACGGTCGTCGTGCAACTCGTAAATGATGCGCCAATCGCCAACTCGAAGCCGATAGCCATCGCGTCCCTGGAGCTTGGTGACATTGTTGTGTCGGCCATACGGGTCAACGGCAACTTCTTTGATCTTTTCCACAATCCGCTTCTGCCAGTTCACGGGGATCCGAGAAAGCTCCTTCGCGAAGGATTTTGTGGTAACAACCTTGTACACTATCCCATTGTTACTCTAGGTAACACAGTCGTCAAGTGAGAAATATAGCTCCGCATATGCCAAAATCCTGACAGCCGAGATACAGTTCTCCAGCAGAAAATACTGCAGATCCCTCACTTCGTTCGGGAGGACAAATTCAAATTCGGGGGCATAAGGAACGGTGCTTCGGCAACGTGTTACGGCGTCTCGTACAGCCGTCGATACACGCTGGCGTTGCGCAGGATGGCTTGCACGTATTCGCGCGTTTCGGTGAAGGGGATGGATTCGACAAATTCCTGCGGGTCGCGATAATGGCCTTCGCCCAGCCAGTCGGAGACGCGATCGCTGCCAGCATTGTAGGCGGCCAGCGCATATTCGAACTGTCCGTTGTACTTGTCGACCATATCCTTGAAGTAGCGCGTGCCCAGTTCGAGGTTTATCGCAGGGTTATAGAGCTGCGGTGGTCGATATCCTTTAAGCTTTACCTGCTTTGCCACCGTCTTTCCTGTTTTTGGGAGCAACTGCATCAGGCCGACCGCATTCGCATGCGAAATTGCCGTTGCATTGAACTCCGATTCCTGCCGCACCAGCGATGCAACCAGGAACGGATCCAGTCCGTTCTCCTGCGAATATTTGCGCAGGTCATCCCAGTACGCCCTGGGAAACAGTGCCTCCCAGTAGGGCCGCGGGAGGTCGGAAATATCGACCGCAAAATAGTTGGGCGTTGAGCGCTTCATCACTTCGATGCCGCGGTCGTAGCGGCCAATATCCTGATACGCGCGCGCCATTTCCGGAGGAGCCCAGCTGGCTCCCTCTTCCACCGCCGCAGCTTGCAGCTCGCGCACGGCCATATCGATCAAGCCGCCGTTCGAAAGCAGCCGCGCCCGCGCCACGCGCAGATCGTCATCGGGAGGCTCGGAGGGCTCAACCTTTGCGACCGAAGAGAGCGGCGCAACGTGATCGAGAATTGCATAGTGCACGGCGTCGTCGACCGCGCTGTTGCTGCGCAAATTTTTCAGGCGGTTGCGACCTAATTCGGCATAGTAATAATTGTGATAACGGTCGCACAGCTTCACATAGAACGCGCGGGCCATGCCGGAATTGTTTTCTTCCTCTGCGACCCTGCCACGCCAATAGAGCGCGGCCGAAATCTCGGGAGAATCCGGGTACAGCACAATCTGATTTTCAAATCCCTGACGCGCCTCCGCGACGCGCCCCTGGCGAAAAGCAAGCCAAGTCGCCTTCCAGTGCGCGTAGGAAGAGTGTGTGCCGCTCGGAAAACGCTGCTGTAGTTCGCGATAGTAGTCGATGGCATGGTCGTAATCGCGCTTCAGCAGGTACATATTCCCCGCGGAAAGCAGCGCCTGCTCTAGCCATGGGCTGGCCGGGCCAAACTGCCGCAACTCGTTGACCTTTGCCAGCACAGCCCCCTCGTCGCTGGTTGAGCGCGCAGTTTCGCTCAGCAAATAAAGCCGCTCCGCTTCGGCGTCGCCGGTCTGCGTTCCCAGCGAATTGAGTAATTGCCGAGCATCTTTGCTGCGGCCACTCTTTTCGAGCGCATTCGCCCACTGGAGCTGAACTTCAGTTCGCTCCGCTGGAGCGACGTTGCCAGCCAGTTCGCGATACTGCTCAGCCGCCTCGCTGTAGTGCTTGCCTTTAAACAAAAGACCGGCTCGGGTGCGCTGTTCCTCAATCGAACTGGTCACTCCCAACTTGCGCAGCTCGGCGCCCGCCGGCTCAGCTTCAAAACTGACAGGCAAATTGAAATAGACGTTGCGGAAAGCGTCTGCCGCTTTTTGTTTGTCTCCGCCTGCCGCATAGGCTCGCCCCAGCGCCAGCTCAATGTCGGCGCGCACCGGTGCACGATCTTTTTCGAGTTGAGCGGCAGCATCCTGCGGCCGGCCCTCAATCAGCAGCGTGTTCGCATACGCGAGGTGGGCGTCGCGGATGAGCAGCGAATCGGGGAAAGTCTTGCTGAAGCCTGAAAGTGTAGACAGCGCCTCCGCGGTATGCCCCGTGCTCAGATAGGCTTCGCCAAGATAATAGGTGACGTAATCTCCGAGTTCGCTGGCTCCAGCCTTGGCGCGGTTGAGCGATTCAATCGCCTTGCTGTAATCATGATCGAGCGTGTGGGCGTAGCCAAGAACCAACCATGCCAATGCTCCGGCATCTTCTTTCGCATGATGGCGCGCATAAGCTTCTACTCCGGCATAGGCGGCAGGAGTGCGATCCTGAAGCAGTTGCTGCGACATGGGGCGCAAGCTGGCCGAAGCCACAAAGGCCTGCCGGGCGCGCCGCACGCGCGGAGAAACGGGTTTGCGATGTGTTCGTTGGCTGGTTCTCGTGGAGTTGCGAGTTCTCGCGGCGCTGTGTGTAGAAGTCTTGCCGGATGACTGGGCCAACGTCTTCGCCGCGACTTTGCGATGGGCACTTTTGGGTGGCGCAGCGGACTTTTTAACCGGTTTGCCTGTCGCCTCCGATGGCGTGGACGCGGAGCTTGCGTCCTGAGCGGCGGCATCCACGGACATGCCGAACCCGGAAAGGAGAATCGCTGCCGAAAAAACCAAACCCGCCAGAGGGCGCACTTAAACCCACCTACAAACTAAAATTCGGACCCATTGCGGAAGCATCGTCTTCCGCGAGACTTCGTAATAGTTCATGTTGGAAGTAATTGCCCGAAGCTGCAACCGTGTTCCCGTAACGTTGTTGGTACGTGCTCCGGCTTTTCTCAATCTCATCTTTCAAGCGTTCGCACAGATCTTTGTCTTTCCGTCCCTTAACAACCTTAGCTTGATTATAGAGCTTTATCTCATCGACCAGCAGACGGGCAAAGCGCCGCGCCCTATCGTGGATATCCTGATCCTGAGGTGACAGATGCTCGGGCAAGGCCGGCGACGCCGTCGGCTCAGGCAATGTGTGCGGATGCAAGGCGGGCGCGTCCGATACCCCGGTCTGCAACTCGCTTTGGACGTGGCCAACCTGCGATGATCCCGTCGCTACGCCAGGTGTGGCGACCGCCGCCGACTGAACTTCGACGCTTGCGCTATGCGCATTTGCGCTCACCTCGGTGGCACCGGCAGCCGCGGCAGCCGCTTCCGACGTGCCCGCCGACGCAGCAGCAGCCTTCGCGTGTGCCGGTGTTTGCGCGGCAAATGGATCGTTGTGCGCTGATGCAGGCGACGCCTCACCGGCTCCGGCCGTCGGAGCGCTCGCAACGGAACCATCTTTATGAGCCTGCTTGCGCAGTGCATTCACTTCGAGCCATGCGCTCGCCGAAAGGACCAGCACCTCAAGCGCGCTGGTATCCAACAGAGCGCCGTCGGTTCCACCGTCGGCATAGACGAGGGCTGCCACTTTGTCTTTCAGAATCAGGGGCAGCAGCCGCGCTTCGCCGGCTGGTTTCCCAAACTGTGCAAAGAAGCGCGAATCGAATTCCGACGCCGCCGCGCTTGAGGCCGTGCGATCTCCGATTGCCCGCAGCACCGCGGGCGCGGCCGCGTCGAGCGCGAAGTCTTTTATGGCAGCGCCATTCGTGAAGCCGCGCGCCTGCCATCCCGCAGCACCGCCAGCTTTAACCACAAACAGAGCGATTCTGGCGGCGCAGCAAGAGCTGGAAGCGATGAGCGCATGAAGAATTTCTCTTTGCGACGTGCCCAATTGGATATCGGCAACCGCACGCGCCAAGGGTGCCGCAGGGGAGCCCAAAGCCCCACCCGAGCCCGGTTGCGCCGCGATCTCCTCGGTCACACGCCGGACAATTTCCCGGCGCAGTTGCGAGGCGTGGTTCTCCAGCACCTGACTTACTACTCTTTCAACAATCGGTTCCATCCAGCCGCGATCCGACATGCGCGCTCCCAGAGCCCAAAAATCCCACGGGCGAAGGCAGAGTACACCTGCCCATCTAGCCCAGATTATAGGGCCGTCTGGAAGGCTGCCCATCGCACTTTGGTACCTGTCCCGCCAGTAACGCCTCATCTGAGGGAGCTTGCATAAACCGTCACAAATCGTTCGCCACAATACCCTTTTGGCCGTTACAATACCCAGGGGCGTCTATCCGAGAACATCCGGAATAATCTGCATCAACTAACGAATGAGTGCCATCCAACCAAACGTACAGCAACCGATCAGCGAAGAAATGGAGCTGGTCCGGCGGGCCAAACGCGGCGACGACAGCGCGTTTGAAGAACTGGTGCGGCGTTATGACCGGAATGTTTTCCGCATCGCGCAGCACATTACTCAGAACCGCGAGGACGCGGAAGATGTAGTGCAAGACGCGTTCCTCAAGGCGTATGGGAACCTGGCGCAGTTCCAGGAGCAATCCAAGTTTTATACCTGGCTCGTACGGATTGCGGTCAATGAAGCGCTGATGAGGTTGCGCCGGAGACGGCCGGAACGCATGGTCTCTCTGGATGAAGATATTAAGACCGAAGATGACTCGCTTCCCCGCGAGGTTGCGGATTGGAGCCCCAATCCTGAGCAGATGTACAACCAGGCGGAGTTGCGGGATATTTTGACTCGCACGATTCAGGGATTGCCCGCGGGCTTCCGGACGGTTTTTGTCTTGCGCGACGTCGAAGGTCTTTCGACCGAGGAAACAGCCCAGGCATTGGAGTTGAGTATTCCGGCGGTAAAGTCGCGATTGCTGCGAGCGCGTCTGCAGTTGCGCGATCGACTCAGCCGCTTTTTTCAGAAGCGGGCAAGTGGAGACAGTAACCAGTGAAGTGTGCTGAATTTCTAAACGAACTAACCAACTACCTCGATGGCGCCATCGACGAGCGGACCAAGTCCGAACTCGAGAATCACCTGTCGTGGTGCCACAACTGCTACGTCGTCTGCGACACCACCAAGAAGACCATCGAGATCTACCGCAACTCGGAACTCTACGAACTACCCGACGACCTTCGCGGACGGCTCCAGTCGGCCATCATGACAAAGTGTTCCGCTCATAAAGATTCGTGCGACAAGAACCATAACGAAGAAAAGAAATCCGGCCCGCAGAAAGTGTAAGGGCGCTGTTTTTCCTCATTTGGCACTCTGCCGCCCGGCTTCCCATCCGATAACTCCTTTGATTCTCGATACCCCTACCATAGTGCCGGTGCAGAACCTTTTTTCTGAAAAACGAATCTAAGTGGGTGTAGGGATTCGCAAATAAAGCAACTTTCCTTTTCTCTCGCTATTTACGTGTGGAGGCGCACATGCTCGCAAAAATCATGGACACGATGTTCGGATGCCGTCATCCCCGCTATAGCTTCCCGCTGACAATTCGCGCCGGTTCGCTGCGCGCAAAAGCAGGCGCGCGAACTGGAACGTACGTAACGTGCCTGGACTGTGGACGTGAATTTAGCTACGACTGGCAGGAAATGAAGGTTGCCAGCTCTCAGCTTGCCAGTTCTCAACCAAGAGAAACTGCCCCGTCGCTGGTCACAAAAGAGGCATCATAGTGGTTGCGATCGGCCCTTTCTTTTTAGCCGGCGCCTGCAGGTAGCTGACGGTATCTGTCGCGTGCGGTTTGGCTTACTCCCCTTTTTTCGAGGCCTCGTAGGTGCTCCCGTAGATCGTCTTTGAGTTGCTTGCCCACGCAATAATTCCGAAGATTTCACTCACCCTTCCCGCCTTGACAGGCGGATAATAGAGCCAGCATGGACGCGCAGGCATTTTAGACAGGGAGCCTGCTTTCGAGCCGATCAATTGAAGGCGCTCCTGCCTGCGGTTTGGCTGGGAGGTTCCTGTGCCTTTATCGAAACTCCGTGAATTCCTCGATCGCAATCAAGTTAAATATCTGGTGATCTCGCATTCGGTGGCGTACACCGCCCAGGGGATTGCCGCCCTCACTCATATAAAAGGAAAAGAACTCGCCAAGACCGTCATGGTTATGATCGATGGACGGCTCGCCATGGCGGTGGTGCCTGCTTCACTTCGCGTCGATCTCTACCGCCTGAAGAAATATTTGGGCGTGGACAGTGTGGAACTCGCCAGCGAACAGGAGTTCCGCCATCGCTTTTCCGATTGCGAAACCGGCTCCATGCCGCCCTTCGGCAATCTCTACGGCATGGATGTGTTCGCCGACGAGACGCTCGCCGAGGATAAGGAAATTGCCTTCAACGCAGGCACGCACCGGGAACTGGTCCGCATGAGCTTTGAGGACTTCGAGCGCCTGGCGAACCCTGTTTTGTTGACTCTGGCGGCAAAGTCGGCGGTTGTCCACGCCGCCTGAGCTCGACCCGGGGCTCCTTGCTGCCGAAGTAGGATAGTCCTGTCTTTTTTTCATACAATGTTCACAAATCGCTGTGTTAGATTTGGCCGTTACGCATTAACAATCCGCGGAGGAAAATGAATTGGGCAAGGACATGGTTCCGAAGAAGATCTTCTTCACGAAGGGTGTGGGAAAACATCGCGAGCGATTGACTTCCTTCGAGCTTGCCCTCCGCGATGCCGGCATCGCGGCTCAAAATCTGGTGCGCGTTTCCTCTATTTTTCCGCCGCAGTGCAAGCTGATTCCGCGCTCGCAGGGACTCAAGTATCTGCACCCCGGTGAAGTAGTGTTTGCCGTGGTCGCCGAAAATTCGACGCACGAACCGCACCGGCTGCTGGCTTCTTCCATCGGCGTTGCCATTCCGGCCGACCGCAACACCTACGGCTATCTCAGCGAACACCACTCCTTCGGCGAGACCGAAGATGCCGCCGGCGATTACGCCGAGGAACTCGCCGCCGAAATGTTGGCCACCACGCTCGACGTGGAGTTCGATCCCGACCGCTCATGGGACGAGAAAAAAGAGATTTACCGCATCTCGAATAAAATCGTGCGCACCGCCAACGTCACGCAGTCCGCCGTCGGAGATAAGCGCGGCTTGTGGACCACGGTAATCGCCTCGGCGGTCACGATCTTCGACTAAGCCTTTGGA
>JBAVYO010000029.1:0-9493 GCA_049698855.1 Terriglobales bacterium | reverse complement strand
CTAAAAGAGCCGCCGTTGATGACGGTGAAAGGCTGTCCGGACTGGAGGATGATGACCGGAGCCACAGTCCAACCAGCCGTAATGGCGTGGGAAATCCCACTCCCATATCCCGGAATATCCCATACCAAATCGCCCGAGAAGCGCTGGCGCGAATCGAAGTTCGCCCGTCCATATTGTTCGCTGACATGGGCCGCATCGTAGATATTCTCGGCGCCGCCGACTCCATTATCGTTGTCGTTGCTGCTGGTGTAGTCCAGCGACTTGCCATAGGTATAAATGGCATGAGCGGTCCATCCCTTGGTGAAATGCTTGGAGAGGGAAAATGCGGCCAGGTTGGAATTAGCGACTCCGATCGAGCGACCGTAGGTGACGGCTCCAAAGTCCGGATTTAGACGAGTCTGCGTATCCTGATTCAGAATTAAGTCTCCGGCAAAACGATTGACGTCGGTCTGAATGTAAAGATCACGGCTAGCGGTGCCCATATAGGTTGCTTCGAACATGTAGCCTGCAATCCTGTGCTGAATGCCGAGGGCCCAGCTATGAACCAGCGGCGGTTTCAGATTCGGGTCGATTCCGCCCACGTTGATTTGCGTGCCCACCAGGCTGCCGTTGGGATTAACCTGGTAGGAAACGCCTGGAGGTGGTGCGAATCCCTGCGCTCCTCCGTTCGCGGTCGTACTGCTGATGCCGTAGGAGAAATTCGCAAGGGTAACTCCGGGCGTGTAGATGCTGATGGAGGGACTAGCATAATTCGGCGGATTCGTGCGCATGTTGTTGACATACGAATACTCGCCAACCTTATCGCTGAATTCGGCGTAACCGCCGCGAATGGCGGTGTTGCCGTTCCCGAAGACGTCCCAGGCAAAACCGATGCGGGGAGCGAACCGGTATTGCGCGTTATTGGTTGCGATGCCGTTGCTGCCGCGAACTTTCATGCCGCCGTTGAGGATCTGCTCGCCCCAAGTCGATCCGGCACCGGGCGTAAAGAAGGCGAGAGGCTGCTGGCTGTTCATGACGGTGGAAAGGTGGCCGTAGTAGTCAAAACGCACGCCCAGGTTTAACGTCAAGCGGCGATTGACTTTCCAATCGTCTTGCACATAAGGCGCGACATAAAGCATCAGGACGCGTTGATAGAGGTTATGGGCCACACCGAGGGTTTGCACATCGAGAACCGGCCCGCTCTGGTAGTTGGGGTGGTCGGCAGCGAAATCGAGGATGTTGCTGAAGCCAAAGTACGGCCGGTCGTCGCCGTTGGTGAAGTTGTCCATGTCCTGGAGACGGTGGACGTCAATGCCAAAGTGGAGGCTGTGCGGACCATGCGCCCAAGTCACACTGTCACGAACCAGGAAATTATTTTGTATCCAACCCGATGGTCCCCATTCCCAAAAGCCGTCGTCGAGGCCGGTGACGCCGGCAGTCGGCAACAGTGGCGCATGCACGGGCTGGCTCCCCGTCAACCGGTTATAGGCGACCCCGAGTTCGTTGAGCAGACTTGGGGAGAACGTGTGCAGGTAATCAACCTTGTTGTAGAGAGTGGAGTTCGGGCTGATGTATGAGTAGGTGGGACGAACGTCGGTAGTTTCGCCCTGGGTGGTATTTCTGAACATGCTGTAAAACAGCTTGTCTGTGTCGCCCTTTAGGTTGTGGTCAATTCGCAAGTGTCCCTGGAATCCATTGTTGATGGCGTCGGTATTGATGGTTACAAGCGATTCCGCAACCAGGTCGAGAGGCATGTTGGGCGGTGGGTACGGACTGTAAAAATTGGGATTCGCTTCAATCTGCCCAACCGTCATGCTCGTTGCTTGGGTCGGATCGTAAACCGCGGGACCGAACTTTGCGGGAGCTCCTACCGTGAAAAACCTTGCCGCCATCGAATTAGGGTAGTTCTGCAGCACGTAGTCTTCGAAGTCCTGCGTCTCTAGCATGTCCCGTTGGGTATTGCCAAGAACACTCTTCATCCAGAACAGAGATCCAAAAAAGAAGGTCTTGTTCTTGAAAATGGGACCGCCAAAAGTTCCGCCGAAATCATTGCGGATGGTCTTCGGCAGGGGCACAGACGACGGTTGAAACTCCGTGCGCGCCAAAAGTGCATTGTCGAAGTGCATCTCCGACAAGCTACCGTGAAATTTATTGGTACCCGGTTTCGTGAAGATCTCGATCAGCGCTCCGCTCTGCACGCCCTTGTCGGCGGAGAACGACGACGCGGTGACTTTCATTTCGGCCACCGTATCCGGCTCGGGGTCTATATTGACCACGCCATCGCGCGAGTTGCCGTTTACTGTTGTTCCGTCGACTTGAAACTCGTTCGTCTCTGCGCGCTGACCGGCGGCATTGATCTGAAAGCTGTTTTCGGAAGCGAAGGGAGTAATCCCAATCGAACCTGCCGCGCTTGCGTTCCCGGACGCGCCACCCAATCCCGTTACACCCGGCGCCAGCGTAGCCACGCTGGCATAAAGGTTCTCGCCGATCATGGGAGAATCCTGCACGGTCCGTGTCTCCAAAGTCCGGCCAACGTTGCCGCGCGTAAGATCGACGCTCTCGGATTCAGCTGTCACGGTGACACTGGTGACTTGCTCGCCAATTGTCATCTTTGGAAAGAGCGTGCGCACCTGGTCGCCTTCGAGCTTGATATTCGATTCCACCCAGGCCTTGAAGCCTGGAGCTTTCACTTCGGCGCGATATATGCCTAGCGGCAGATTTCGTATGTGAACGTATCCCTGGCCGTCGGATACAGCGGACGCCTGCACTTGCGTGTCCTGATTTGTGATGGTGATTTGCGCACCGGCGATCGCAGCTCCGGAAGGATCGGTTATGGTAGCCTCAAAACCACTTTTGAACTGGGCTGCCGCTGGAGCAAAAGAGAGAATTGCGAAGATAAAGAGTGAGAAAACGCGAATAAGAAAAGACTTGGAAGAAGACAACATCGTGGTAGCTCCTTCTGGTACTGAAAAGCCATGGAAAGCTTGCTAATATTTTGAAAGCTTTCAAAAGTGAATCCTAGTCTTCTCTTTTTTGAAGTGTCAAGATTTATTTTTGGAAATCGCCTCGGAAGAGTGATTTCCTGCGGAGACTGCCAGCGAAATCAGATAAACTCAGCCCTTAGCGTGCCAAAATGGCATAAATAGCCAGTTTTAGTGAGAACAACCGGAGGGCGCATGCGAAACACGACAATCGCCGTCGCTTCCGTGAGAGCCACCCAATTCTGGAAACTTGCGGAGGCAAGCCGCCACCCCGGCAGCGATCTTCCTATACATTTTCTATGAAAGCTTTTATATTTCCCTGTTCTACATACTCAGTCTGTGCATTGGAGGACTGTCGTGATCCGCCTTCCGCTATCTCGTTTCGTCACAAATATCCTATTTTCCATATCCGTCGTATTTTTGTTCGTTTCGTTTGCGCGCGCTCAAGATACTGACTTTGCTCCGAAGTGGGAGCAGATTCCGGGTCCGAATTGCGCGAAGCCTCCGGAGTGGGACGCGAGGTCGGCGCCTGCCACCTGCGATCCGGAAGAGATTCATGCCTGGCTGGGGGACATATCGCATTGGCGCGCGGAGCGTCGAGTGCGCGCGGGCTATGACGATGCGCAATATAGGAGACCGGAATTGGCGTGGACGCAGTCCAGCTTTGTGCAGCCGCAGATGATGATCCATGACCGCTATTTCTACGATCCCGCGAAAGGCGCTTATACCATCGGCCGCTATCTCGACGACGTAGACAAGCGCTACGGCGGCATCGACAGTGTGCTGGTGTGGCACACATATTCGAATATTGGCATCGACAGCCGCAGCCAGTACGATCTGTTTCGCGATCTTCCCGGCGGAACTCAGGGCGTGAAACAGATGGTCGACGATTTTCACCGGCGCGGAGTTCGGGTGATGTTCCCCGTGATGTTGTGGGATCGGGGAACCCATGCCGAGGACGCGCCCGACGCCGTTGCGCTGACGCGCGAACTGGCGGCCGTGGGTGCGGATGGAATCAACGGCGACACTCTCGATGGCATTCCGCGAACGTTTCGCGATGCCTCGGACAAGACAGGCCACCCTCTGGCGTTCGAGCCAGAGGATGGGCCGGCGTCCGATGAGATGGTTGCTTACAACAATATGAGCTGGGGATACTGGCAATACGACTTCGCACCAACGATAAGCCGCTACAAATGGCTGGAGCCGCGCCACATGGTTCATATTTCGAACCGCTGGGCGCACGACCATATCGACGATCTGCAGTCGGCTTTTTTCAACGGCATCGGATTCGAGAGCTGGGAGAATATCTGGGGCATTTGGAATCAGATGACTCCGCGCGATGCGGAATCTCTCCGGCGGATTGCTGCGATCGAGCGCGCGTATGCGCCGCTACTCGGCAGCCAGCAGTGGGAACCGTACACATACACGCAGCGCTTCGGAGTATTCGCCAGCAAATGGCCGGGGGAGTCGCAGACGCTGTGGACGATCGTGAACCGGAATCATTACGTAGTCGCAGGGCGGGAACTGCTCGTTCCTTATAAAGAGAAGGCTCGCTACTTCGATTTGTGGCACGGGGTTGAACTGCATCCGCAGCAGGAGGGGCAGCAGTCAGTGCTTTCATTTGAAATTGAAGATGACGGCTACGGCGCGATTCTTGAAACTGGCGCGAGTGACGCCACGCTCGACAAGTTGACGGCGACCATGCAGGCCTTGAGCCAGCATCCGCTCGACAGCTTTTCCCGTGAATGGCACGCCTTGCCGCAGCAAATGGTTGCAATCCCGCCAACGAAGCCGGCGGATGCAGCTCCCGCTGGAATGATCAAAATTCCTGCTGCGAGTTTTGTGTTTCGCGTCAACGGAATTGAAATCGAAGGCGCCAACGATGAGGGCGTGGATTTCCAATATCCGTGGGAAAACTCGGCCCGCCGCTTTCACGAGCAGAAAATCGAGATAAAGAGTTTTTGGATCGATCAATGCCCCGTGACCAATGCGGAATTCAAACGCTTCCTCGACGCTACGCACTATCATCCGGCCGACGATCACAATTTCCTGAAGGATTGGAACGGCAATCAATTTCCCACGGGGTGGGAGCGGAAGCCGGTGACGTGGGTCTCGCTGGATGACGCGCGCACGTATGCACAGTGGGCTGGCAAGCGGTTGCCGCACGAGTGGGAATGGCAATATGCCGCGCAGGGGACGGACGGACGAATTTATCCGTGGGGCAATCAGTGGTCGGCCGATGCGGTTCCCGCTCCCGACAAAGGACGTGACATGGAGCCCGCCAGCGACGTCACGGCGCATCCTAAGGGCGCGAGCCCGTTTGGCGTGATGGATCTAGCCGGGAACATCTGGCAGTGGACGGATGAATATACCGATGAACACACGCGCGCCGCAGTTTTACGCGGTGGAAGCCACTATCAGCCACAAGGCTCGAAGTGGTATTTCCCGCAGGCTTACAAACTCTCGCAACATGGCAAATACCTGCTGATGGCACCCAGTATCGACCGGTCGGGTGCGGTTGGCTTTCGGTGTGTTGTAGATGGACGTGATTGATGGATGACGAAAGTGAGAGAATTGGCCTCGACCAGAAGGGGCGCTCCAACACAGTGACTCGAAATCGCGAAAAGACGAAAGCGCCGGCTTCCCGAATTACGATGCACCAGATCGCGAAGATGGCGGGCGTGTCGCTGGGCACGGTTTCGCATGTCATCAACGAAACGGCACCGGTGCGCGAACCGTTGCGGCAGCGGGTGATGGAAGCCGTCGAAAAACTTGGCTATCAGCCCAACCAGCTCTCGCGCGGCCTGCGGCTGAATCGAACGAATATGATCGGGATGATCATTCCCGACATTACGAACCCCTTCTTCCCCGGAGTGGTACGCGGCGTCGAAGATGTCGCGTATAAGAGTTCTTACCGGCTCGTGCTTTGCAATACGGACAACGATCCCATTAAAGAAGCAACCTATCTCTCCGATTTGAAATCGTTCTTGCCGGCTGGACTCCTGATTATTCCTTCGGTTGATAGTTCTCTCGCATCCGAGCAGTCGGGACCACCGGTCGTTTGTGTGGATCGCAGGCCGCGGGGATGGAAAGGGGACCTCGTTACGGTAGCCAACGAAGATGGGGGCTACAAGGCGGCGCGATATCTCATTGAAATGGGGCACCGGCAGATTGGAGTGATCTCCGGACCTTCGCACCTGACAAACGCTGGCGACCGGCTTCGCGGATTTATGAAAGCGATGGCCGAAGACAAGGTGCCAATTGGCCCCGAATATATCCAAGAGGCGTTGTTTGACCGCACCAGCGGCTACTCCTCGGCGTTACGGTTGCTGCATTTGCTGCCGTGCCCGACCGCGATCTTTGCTGCCAATGACCTTATGGCGATGGGCGCCCTGTCTGCGGTGCGAGAGTCACGGCTTGCCTGCCCAGCCGATGTTTCTATCATCAGCTTCGATGGGCTTGACATCACTGAGCTGACTGACCCGGCTCTGACTGCGGTGTACCAGCCGGGTTATCAGTTAGGGTATACGGCGGCGCGGTTGTTACTTGACCGCATGAACGGTTTGAAAGATCGTCCCCAAGAGGTAGTGCTGAAGACAGAATTGCGGATCCGGAATTCAGTGGCTCGCATGAACCCCAGCTAGCTGTTTCCCTCGCCTCCGCTTCTTTGCCTCCTTCTATTGAACGACACCTTTCAGGACATTCAACTACGGAAGATCGGTCAGGTCAGCGCTCCCGAATGTTTCCATGAATTACGACTACCGAGGCCGCCGGTAATTCGTATGAGGTGGTTGCATCCGCATTCTGCTTGGTGTGGAGGATCGGTCCATCCGGATCGGCGTTGCCTGACGTCTCCGCCACAACGGACGGCTGAGAAGGATACTCGGCGTGTCCCGCAGAACGCGTATATCCAGGATGCCAGTGATACTGATTCTTTCCAAATGTGGCGATTTCGACCGGTCCGTCGAATGAGGAACTGCGCTCGCTGCCGTGCCGATCAAAGGCGATCTTCACGTGATATGCATTGCTTTGGTCGCGATTCACCAGGAGCAACGACCACTGCCCATCGGGACGTTTCAGCCCATAAGCGGTAACCAGATCGTGTCCGCCCCCATCGGAGATGTCGCTGGCGGCTGGAAACACGTCGTGCTCTTGCTTTCCCGGGACAACCCATTCGAGATTAATAAGCTGCGAAATGAAGAACTGCGCCAGCGGCTGTTGAATGTTGTACTGGCGGTCAACTGTCATCAACCCGAACGTTCCGGGCGAATTATTGCAGCCGTGCTCCATCGGCAGCGGCAGATAGTGGAATAAGTAAACTCCATTTCCCCCGGCATTCAGGAACGAACCGATGTAATCGGCCAGCCAGAGGCCGGAAAAAATATCCATGTAGGTTTCGCTCGCGCTTGAGGAGAGATTGCCTTCCGTGATGAAGAACGGAATCTCTTTCGGCACTCCGTCATCGTGCCAAACCTGCATGATGTGGCTCACGAGCTGAGGCTCGTCATACAAGCTGCTCCATGGAATCTTGCAGGGATCGTAGGGGTAGTGCTCGAAGGAAAAGAACGCGAGATCCTTCAATCGATTATGGCTTTTCAGATATTGGATGAAGCGGCTGGTCCAGGATACGTTCCCCTCTGCGTCCGGCCAATACAGGATGTCCTGGTTCACGCCTTCAAACGAAGGCCCCCCCAGTTTCAGCTTGGGATCGAGCCGGCGCAGCGCCGTGGCCCATTGAATATAGAGAGCGCCGTAATCCTCGGGGCTCGTGTACTGCCCGTCGGCTTCTTCTCCCATTTCGACATAGGAAATTGGATATTTTCGGTTCTCGATATAGGCAATTTCAGCGACCGCATTCTCCGGAGTCTCGTACAGCATAGCCACGGGAATCATTGCGGGCAGGCCGCGAGTCACGCCGCTGTTGAAGAAAATGTCGAATCCGACCTGAGCCTGTTTGGTGGTGCCGAGGTCGGTCGCCGCGTGCCAGGGATCGACGGAGGAGCAGTAAGTTGTGGTCTGCTCCTGGTCGGGAACATGCCGCAGGATGTCGTGAAAGAGACCATCCGCTGATCGTGTTCCCAGGTAAAGCTCACGAATGGCATAGCCGACACAGTCGCGTGGATCGGACGATTTCTGCGCACCGCAGGTATTCGAGGATGCGGTCATGAGGATTCTCACGAAGCGAACGGGAATGGGGCTCGGGGCGAGAAGTAACACCGCCGATCCGCCTTGGCCATGATCCACTGTACCCATGGGGAACGCCTGCCAGATGCCACGGGTGGGGTCAGAAACCGGATCGGCCCCCACCCAGTGCTGCACGACGAATTGAGTGGCATAGGGTTCGGCCCAAGCGATCCGAATGCTGTCGACCGCATACGTCTGACTGAGGTCAAGGATCACCCATTGCGGATGAAGCGCGTCGCTTTCACTCGTGAATCGTTCGGCGAGGTATGGGTTGCTCTTCCAAAACGTGTTCTCGTCGCCATCGGTGAGGCGGGAAAAACCCGACTCGACGCCGCCATTCCGCGTGAAACCGCGACGCGGGAGCGGGTATCCATACGAATAGCGGAGATTCTCGGTGGGCGTCGCCGAACCGACGAAGTATCCCTTTTCACCGGGCTCGCTCCAAGTGCCCTGCGGGTTCCAGTGCCAAGCCTCGACAGCGAGGTCGGTGTTCTGGCGGTATGTGACGGGTTGCCAGCCGGAAGCTAGAGCACGGTCCAGGTTGGGCTGGATCAGGTCGTGGTCGATGGCTTCTGAAGGAATCCGATCGACGCCCGCGCCGAGAGTCTCAATCGGGCGGAAGTGATTCGTGGAATTTTCCGGAGTGGTATCGACGTGGATCGTTTGCGCTGAAGAGAAAATGGCCAAAGATATCAATAATAAAGACCATTCGAGAATTGCAACTACCTTGTTCATAAAAAACCTCCGGTCGGATATCGTGTGTGGCCGCGTCGCGCTGCGGCGTTTGAGTTGTTGCCTATAGGCGGAATAGGGCCCGCAAGTGAACCTCCAGAAAACCCAAGAAAACTTTGTGGTTCGGCCGCCAAAGGGGCCAATAAACTCCTGAGGCATTGGGCGCAGAACGAACCTGGGTCAAGTGTCGCTAGCAAGCATATCCATATTGAAACCTTTCAATCAAGGACTCTTCCAAAACTCTGGCGCAAGGACGGGAATTATATTTCTGAAAGATCCGCGAATTGCCGAAAGTCGACTTGGGGTCACCCTCGGGACATTCAATGGTATTTACCGTAAGGCACTGGTGAAATGATGATTTGACGGGAAAGCTACCGTTCTCGCCCCAGCGTTCTTTGTTCTTCTTCGGGAATTGTTTTTTCTGGCGTCTGGTGATAATCGTCCTTGCTTTTTGGCGCAGACCCTTGCATAATCGCCAGTTTTGAAACGTTTTAATACTGAACAGATGTAATCACGGAACGGCCCATGAAAGAGACTCTTCCTCAGCAGCGCAATCTCCCCGATGCGGCCCCCGAAGTTTCACAAATCCCACGAAGTGTTGTTCGACCCTGGAGCCC
>JBAVYO010000028.1:0-2718 GCA_049698855.1 Terriglobales bacterium | reverse complement strand
TTTGTAATCGAAACCCGGACTATAGTCCAGGAAACTCGGGAAACTCGGGGACAGACGGGACGTACCCCATTTCTAATTCGCAAAAACCGGTGAACATCCCGTCTGTCCCCCATATTCTTCACCCGCCCACTTCTCTAACGAAGAGCTACAGTGGGTTGCGTCTTCATTAAGCAATACCCATTATCGGCAACCTCGATATGATAAAGTCTTACCTCTGGGGTTGAGGCACCTTCAACGGGCGCCCAAAAGACTGGCAGGGAAACTCGGGGGAAACTCGGGAAACTCGGGGACAGACGGGACGTACCCCATTTCTAATTCGCAAAAACCGGTGAACATCCCGTCTGTCCCCATATTCTTCCAATCTTGATGGGTTCGGCTCCTTTCCTCCGAGCCCTGGTTGCTTTGAGCGCACTCAGTTTACTCGGCGGCCTCGGAGCCGACACGGTTATCTAATCAGCCCGGTGGAACTACCCTAGCCTAGCTAGGAAACCGGGAAACTCGGGGACAGACGGGACGTACCCCATTTCTAATTCGCAAAAACCGGTGAACATCCCGTCTGTCCCCATATTCTTCCGTAGATTTTGGTCTGAGTGCACTTGGGCTGGCGGGTTCCAATTAGGGAGCGGAAGACGTTGAGAGAAGTCCAGAGTTAGGGGGAGTTTGGGCTATCGCTATGGCGACAATCTTGAAGAAACTACTCGTGCTATGTGGTTGCTCTGTCGCTGTAATTGTCGTGATCGTGCGCGAGTTCGGCAATGGGGCTCTTTCGTCCCGCGCCCTCAGAATCAGCTTAGCAGCTTTGGCCATAGCCGTCGGCTCAACAACAGTGGTTATGCTTAAAAGATCAGCCACGAAGTTCACCGCCTCGCGTACGGGTCATGGACCTCTGACCGATACGGGCATTCGGGAAGGGTTAGTGCGCCAGATTCGGAAGGCTAAGATTAGGGTCGTAGCAATGACTGCACTCCTCCTGCTTGGATTAGGATTGCCAGAGATCAGGAGCGCCCCTTTATGGGTGCTGCTGGTGGCGCTGGCGGTCAATCTTCTAATTACAGGCACTTCGGTGCAAACGATAGTCCGAATGAAGAGATCGTTATCTCGGATGAGCCAGCTATAGCCGAGCTGTGCCTCGCCAAAATTCCATCCGAGGCAAGACGGCGCCCGGATAGTGAGTTCGGGGCCAGTTCAAGAGGTGAAATCGACGGGTGCGATGCCATCGGACGATGACGAAGGGCGGTGCCGGGTATTTCACGAGAGGTCTTTTCGCACACCTCTCCCGTCGATTCTCTTCAATTTCCTTAAAAGATGTTCGTCGAAGCGCCGGTTTAGGCGGCCAGGTTGTAACGATGATGCAGGCCGCCAAGTCTTGGCATCGATATGACTGTGCAATCGGCATTGGGACTCTTCGCCGGTTCACGGTCGGAGGGGGTTTCCTTCTCCAACCCGAGGTGCGTCCGGTCATCGTGATAGTAACGGAGGTACTCGCGCATCAGCCGCTTCAGATGTTGTTCGTTGAGTACGATCACATGGTCAAGCAAATCGCGGCAACTCCCAACCCAGCGTTCGGCAACGCCGTTTTGCCACGGACTGCGAAAAGATGTCCTCTTCGGTTGAATCCCGAAGTTTTGGATCGCGCTGACGACTTCGGCATTAAAATTCGAGCCGCGATCAAAGAGCAGATAGCCGGGAACCGAGTCATACGGAAACGTCTCGCGCATCTGCTGCACAACCCACGCGCTGCTGGGATGTCTGGTCACATTGCAACACAAAATCCGCCGTCGATCATGCGCGATAACAAAGAAGCAGTAGAGAATGCCGAAGGTGAGAGTCGGGCGGGTGGCCCGTCCTTCACGACGTCTCTTTCTTCGTTTCCCATAACGAACCGAGGGTGCCCCATCCTTGCGCTTTTTGCAAGAGCCTGCCCTGAGCGGAGTCGAAGGGGTGGGCGGCGATGCTGCTGGTACGCTGAGCTTGTCATGCCTCGCGGCCTCCATCGTTACTATGGCGCGCAACATCTGCACTTTATCACGTGTTCCTGCTATCGGAGGCTTCCTCTTCTTCGCACGGCACGGAGCCGTGATCGCTTCCTCTCCGTGCTGGAACAGACTCGCCAGCGTTACCGTTTCGTGGTCGTGGGATATGTCGTAATGCCGGAACATATCCACTTACTAATTAGTGAGCCAGAAGTCGGAACTCCATCGACGGTGATGCAGGTGTTGAAGCAGCGTACGGCTCGGGCTTTGTTGCCGAAGACAAAACGGCGAGATCCGCGCCAGATCGAACTGTTTGAGGAGGCTCCAGAGCGTGATCCCTTCTGGCAGAGCCGCTTCTACGACTTCAACGTTTGGACACAGAAGAAGCGGATGGAGTAACTTTGTTACATGCATCGTGACCCGGTGAAACGAGGCTTAGTGACGAAGCTGGAAGATTGGCGCTGGAGCAGTTATCGCGTCTATCTTCTCGACGAGCCCGGATTGGTGCGCGTGAATGAAGGATGGAGAAAGATTTCGTTTGAGGCGCGGACGGCGTGAAAGGAAAGGCCCACGGTGCGATCAGTCTGCCTCCCACCCTTCGCAAAAACCCGCGAAGGATGGGGCACCTGTGATCTTTCAAGACGTTGTCCATTCGATCGGGACCAGAGAAGCTGATTGTGACGAGCAATCCAGTTTCCGAGGTCAGACCGAATGGACATCCATCAGAATGCCCGACTCACGCTGC
>JBAVYO010000027.1:0-6512 GCA_049698855.1 Terriglobales bacterium | reverse complement strand
ATCAATAGCACAACAAAAATAGTCCAAAGCATAATGATCTCCTTCGATTGATAGAGCGTCTCCGAAAATGCATTTCCCGACGACTTGTCTACCTTGTCGCTGGAGCGAACGACTTCCCGCACTCCAGGCAAGATGTCTGTGCCCGCGGTGTAATTAGCCCGCAAAACGGACACATCCTTTGCGATGCGAAACCGCGAGCCTGTGGCGTAAGCGACGTGAGCAGGTTCGACACGGATTTACCTACCCTGGCAAACCTTCTGCGAAGACGATCGCCGAATCGATTAAAAGCGCTTTCCATTGGCAATCCACCACCTTTGTACTTTTCTATTCGTAAGCCGACGGTTTTATCGAGGCGAATGGCCGAAGTGCCCGGGGGAGGGTCTTGCTTCTCGAACTTCGCCAAGCTGACGATTACACGCCCGTGAGAGATATTCTGTGCAAGACTGCTCATACCCGCGGAAAAAGTATCCTGCCTGGGCATTGAGCTGGGAAAAGACTTCTCTGCCGACTCAGCGAAAGTGAGCAATGCAGACCATCTATCCTTGTGCCATTGAGCGATGATGATGGCGGAGAGAGTACTTCTTCTCCCTCTTTCAGGTTATCTGAGCTAAGGCAGTCCATCTGAAGTCTTCTCCTCTTAGTTCCGCAAACCCAAAAGGAACATTCATGAAAAAGGCAATGTCACTACTGTTGATGAGTTTGATTGGCCTGGTTGGAACTTTCGCGTGGGCCGGTTCGTCCCGTGAAAGCACGGTCGACCGTCTGCAATCGTCCGTCGATGTGCTGCACAGCATCATGGCAACTCCGGACAAAGGAATTCCGGAAGAAGTGTTGAACGGCGCAAAGTGCATCGTAGTTGTGCCGAGCCTGATTAAAGGCGGCTTCATCTTCGGCGCAAAGCACGGACGCGGCGTTGCGACATGCCGCACGGCCGCCGGCTGGAGCGCTCCCGCATTCATCACGATCGGCGGTGGAAGTTGGGGATTGCAGATCGGAGTCGAAGACGTGGACCTGATCATGCTGGTGATGAACGACCGTGGTTTACAGCATCTGCTCTCGAGCAAGTTCGAGCTTAGCGGCGACGGATCGGTTGCAGCCGGCCCGGTAGGCCGTCAAGCAACAGCTGGAACCGACTGGTTGCTGACCACCGAAGTATTGAGCTACTCGCGGTCCAAGGGCGTATTCGCCGGTTTGACACTGGAAGGTGCGGTGGTAGAGCAGGATAACGACTCGACGCGCGCGATTTACGGCAAGCACATGAGCTTCCGCAATATACTCTCGGGCCATGCGGCAACTCCGGCTAGCGCCGACGCGTTCTTGCAGGCTGTAGCCGACGCAGGTCACCAGGCACACATAGCAGAAGCCAAGTAAGCAAAAGCGATTAGCATCGGGTGCTAGGATTTGATTGGAGCTGACCGAGACTGCTTTGCGGGTCTCGGTCAGGTGCCTGACTCCCCGAAACGCAATTCAGGCGGGAGCATCCATTTGTTTCGTCTCACGCTCGACGATGAGAGTTCAGATATTTGTGGGGGGCCCCCCCCCTACCCAAAAATTAGTTAAAGTATTGATTGCACGGCAGTTAAAGGCAAAGTCTTCAAAAGATTCGACTTAGCGTCGAATTCTTTCGTTTGGCGTGCACTTGCGAGGGTGCGTACCGGGCCTTATGTTGTCAAAGAGCGGTGAAAAGTTTGCGGCCGGAAGTGCGTTCGTCTCTGGAGACTGGCGCAGTTCTCGATGATGTACTGTCGAGGTATCTTCGCAGCGATTGAGGCGCAAGTCTGTGATGAGCGAACGAGAAAAATGTGACGAAAAAGTTGGGAGGAACGCAGTATTTCCCTAATATGTGCTCTGCGTCACCAGTAAAAGAGCGTTATTCATGTCATACTAGCGGGTTTGGGGCGACTCGTCATTAATTGCCTTCGGCCCCGTCGAGGTTTGGAGGCCGGATTTTGAAGGTTCCGATTAAGGTTCAGATTGAAGAGGCAGAAGGATCCAGTCTGTAGCCGTACCGGTTGCGACCCGTCCTTTGCTTTCGGCCTTAGAATTCGGTCGTCAACCTCCCTCTTTTGCCGCGCCGCACTCCGATTCGACACCGCTCGACTTCCTGTCTCATTGTGCAAGAAAGTGCAATCGAAGTGCCACAAACTTGCCCGCCGGCGAAATTCCAAAAAAAACAGTTGACAAATATTTACCCAGCCGCGTAAATACTCTGGCGGTAGATTTCTGCTCCGCGCAGAGCAGCTAGCTCTCCCCAGGTAAAGGCTAGCTTCCCCTACGAATAAAAAAGAAGATGAAGCCAGTGCGTGTCGTCTGGCAAAAAGTTGAAAACTTAAGGTCCAGGTTCAAGAAGTGAAGGCAGGTGCAGTTCCAGGAGAGTTGTCATTAGCTCAGTTCGTTTTGGTGCCCTCAGGCACTCAGGCCCATTCACCTTTCCAAGCATTCAGGGAGTAGTGTTGTCCGGCAACACCTCAGTTATTCAGTCAAGTGTCCCACAGGTTCTACCCGGTTACCGTTCCAGATTTTCCAGAAATTTCAAGGAGACCCTCCAATGCGACGTGTTCTCTCGCTATCTCTAGTACGTTTTATTGTCACGGCCCTGCTAGCGGCAGGATTGACATCAGTGGCATTAGCCCAAAACTCTCACACACGCACTTTTTTTGTCCCGCAAGCACGTGTCACCCAGCCGATCAGTGAATCGAATCTGGCCACGCTGAAGGGCAACACCATTTACCTGGCTGACGCGAAGCATGATCGCGGCCCGGTCGACCCCAATACGCCGACCGGTCACATTATTATGCTGCTGCAACGGGCGCCGGAGCAGGAAGCGGCCCTCGGTGCGCTTATGGATAACCAGCAAGATCCGAAGTCGCCCAATTATCACAATTGGCTGACGGCAGAAGAGTTTGGCAAGAACTTCGGCCCGGTTGACAGCGACGTGGATAAGGTCACCGGCTGGCTGAAGTCGAAGGGCTTCAATGTTGAAGAAGTTACCCCCGGCCGCACTTTCATCATCTTCAGCGGCACGGTTGGTCAGGTTCAAGAGGCTTTCCACACCCAGATCCACTACCTCAGCGTGAAGGGCGAGCAGCATCAGTCCAACATGAGCGATCCGATGGTCCCGGCTGCATTGGCACCGGTGATTGGCGGCTTCCACAGACTCAATGACTTCCGGCCAAAGCCGCTGATGGCCAAAGCTGGCGTCCGCAAAGTGGACCCGGCGACAGGAAGATTTACGACCGTTCCGGGCGTGAAAAACCCCGGCCCAGCCCCAGCCATCACGTATAGCTATAGCGGCTACACCGACTGGGATGTCACGCCGCAAGACTGGTACACGATTTACAACGCGAATTCCGCGCTTGGTGCCGGCATCACCGGCGCTGGCGTAACCATCGCCGTGATTGAAGAAACCGGACTTCATGCCAACACGACAGCCGGCTACGGCGATGTCGATATCCGGAGCTTCCGCTCGGCATTCGGTCTGCCGGCTTATCCAACCTCCGGCGGCGCGAACGGCACACAGGGCGGCATCAACTACTACAACGGAACAGTTCCGGGCGCGACGGCTTGCACAGCGGCGGCAACACCGACGAATACCGACGAAGAAGGTGAAGCTCTTCTCGATACAGAATGGGCTGGCGCTGCTGCACCGAACGCTATTGTCGATTACGTAGCGTGCGCCACCTCAGGAAGTGGCGGAATCGGCGCAGCCGGTACAGACATTTCCGGTGAAACAATCGTCAACTACCTCTACTCGACCGTTGTCTCTACTAGTTTGAGCTACGGCGAGTGCGAAGTCGCGGCGGGATCGTCCGGAGCGGCGTTCTACACCCATCTGTGGCAGCAAGGTTCGGCGGAAGGTATCACGCACGTCATCTCCACCGGTGACGCAGGCGCGAACCAGTGCGACCAGGACGAGTATGTTGGCTACTACGCAACGGCCGACAATGCTCTCAGCGTCAACGCGATGTCGAGTTCGGTCTATAACATTGCGGCTGGCGGCACCGACTTCAGCGACGTGTATCAGGTCAAGGGCGGAACGCCGAGCACTTATTGGAACACCGCCAATAGCTCGACGTTTGAATCGGCCCTTTCCTACATTCCGGAAGTTTCGTGGGGAGCTTATTGCGCGAATCCACTCTTCGCTTCCGAATTGCAGGCCAATGCGACCACGGTGTTCGGAACGACCTACACGCCGATCGCCATCTGCAACAACAGCAACACGATCAGTGATGGCTTATACGCTGCCACTGGCGGCGGCGGCGGCGTCAGCGCCTACAACGCGATTCCGACGTGGCAGAGCGTCTATAACGGGACCGGGAATCAAGGCAACGTTTCAACCACTCTCCGTAACACGCCAGACGTCGCGATGTTCGCATCGAGCGGCTGGTGGAGTCACGCACTGGTGTATTGCCAATCCGATACCGGCGGTTCCTGCGTTTACACAGTTCCCAATGATTTCGCGGGCATCATGGTGGCGGGCGGAACATCGTTCGTCGCGCCTCCGGTCAACGGCATCATGGGCCTGATCAACCAGAAGTACGGACGTCAGGGCAACGCAAACTACACCTTGTACAAACTGGCAGCTGCGGAATACGGCACGACTGGCAGTCCAAGCGCTGGCATCGCGAGCTGCTCGGGCTCCCATCTAGGGCCCGGAGTAAGCAGTTCCTGTATCTTCAATGACGTCGCCAACGACACCCCATGCTTGTCCGGCACGACCGAGTGCGGGACCAGCACAAGCGGCACGTCGGGATCGGGCGCATTGACGTCGACGGAAATCGGCTCCGACATCGCCAACTTCTGCATTCGGAGCTCCACCAACCCCTGCTGGCGCAGCGCCTCGCAGAGCTACGGCATCACGTCTACGGGCGGCACACACCCGACGACGTTTAACGATGCGTATCGCACAGCCCAAGGCTACGATTTGGCCACTGGTCTGGGCAGCATCAACATCACGAACCTGGTGAACGGCTGGAACACGGTTTCATCGACATTCACGTCGACGACCGCGATTGCGGCTAATCCGACCAGCATTACCAGCAGCGGCGGCAGCACGACGTTGACCGGCACTGTGACGGCGACGCAGAGAAAAGGTGTCCCGGCAGGAACGGTCACCTTCTACATCGGAAGCACGGGCGGCACCAACCTTGGTAGCGCTCCGCTGACGACCTCGTGTACCGGTCTGGCCAATCCGCCAAACGGTTCCGCGGCATGCGTGGGCGTGGCAACGCTGAGCGTAGCAGGCACGCAGTTGAATAGCGGCAGCAACAGCATCATCGCTTACTTCCCTGGCGATGGCGCGAACGACGGTCCATCAACCTCAACTGCAACCACGGTAACGTACACGCCGACGGTGAGCACGACCACGGCGGTTTCCTCCAGCGCGAATCCTTCGACGTATGGTCAAAGCGTCAGCTTCACGGCGACGGTGACGGGTAACTCCCCGACCGGCACGGTGCAGTTCGTCGTTGACTCCGCCAACTTCGGTTCGCCGGTTACGTTGTCGGGCGGCTCGGCTACTTCGGGCAGCATCTCGACGCTGGCGACGGGAACACACACAGTCACGGCGACGTACTCGGGCGACTCGGGCAACAACGGCAGCACGGGCACGTTGGCTGGCGGGCAGGTAGTTAGCCAGGCAGGCCAGACGATTACGTTCACCACACCGGCTCCGGCTAGCGCTGAGTACAACAGCAGCTTCACGGTGGCGGCCACGGGCGGGGCGAGCGGCAACGCGATTGTCTTCACCAGCGCGGGCTCCTGCACGAACTCGGGCGCAACTTACACGATGACGAGCGGCACCGGCAATTGCTCGGTAATCGCGGATCAGGCAGGCAACGCTTACTACTCGGCGGCGCCTGAAGTCACAGAAACGACAGCGGCGGCGGACTCAAACGGCAGCGTAAGTGTGGGTTCAAGTCTGAATCCGTCGACTTACGGCACGGCAGTGACGTTCACCGCAACCATCACCAGTGATACCGGCGCGGTCAAAGGCCGCAAGGGATCGGCTGGCAAGAAACCGCTAAACGTGACGGGAAGCGTAACGTGGAGCGCAAACACGGGCTGCAGCCCATCGACGGTGACGGGCGGCTATCCGGGAACGGCGACTTGTACTACGTCGAGCCTCGCAGTGGGGAGCGACACGGTGACCGCGAACTACGGCGGCGACAGCAACCACAACGCTGGCTCGGGATCGGTAATTCAGACGGTCAGCCAGGTCAGCACAACCACGGCGGTTGCTTCCAGCTTGAATCCGTCAGAGTACGGCCAGGCAGTGAGCTTCTCGGCCACAGTGACGGGCGCGAGTCCGACGGGCACGGTGCAGTTCTACATCAACGGCAGCCCGTTCGATACGGAGACACTGGCATCGGGTACGGCGACCTCGGTCAGCACTTCGGCGCTGACGGCGGGAACGTACACGGTAACGGCAACGTACTCGGGCGACACGAACAACACCGGCAGTTCAGGCACGTTGGCGGGCGGCCAGGTGGTGAATGGGTCGAACTCAACCA